>JAYTVD010000049.1:0-29210 GCA_043744175.1 Phyllobacteriaceae bacterium | reverse complement strand
CAGCTTGGCCTAAATTGCTGCCGTTATGGGTGGGGTTTGTAGGAATATCGGCAGAAATCTGGTTCTCACCATCCGTCATGATGACCATAATCTTTTTTACCGGTTTGCTAACTGTGGATATTTTTGCTTCGGTAAACGGGGCTTCGTTGGTGAGCATCCGCCAGCCCCACATGACCCCCTCGGGGATATATGTGACGTCATTTGCGGAAAGCGCGCTAATTTGGGCGGCGAGCGCAACCTTATCGTTTGTGAGCGGCAGGACTTCGGTGCCACACCACTCATTCATCACGCCGACAAACTTGGTGCTGCCATAGGCTTGCTTCAAATTATTCGGCTCGTTACGTGACCCGACACAGCCATGCCAAGTTTGGCCAGAGCTGGTTGGCCAGCAATCGGTGATTTGTGTCGTGCCGTATATCGGCTCACACGCTTGATAGGTCACGGGCACACCGTCATAGGTATAGGTTTCAGGGTGACAAACATTTGAATAGGCCACGACTGGGTAATAAGGAGTGCCGCACTGCTGACCGGAACTTGGCGTATCAGCGGCCACGCTCATCCACGTTTCATTACGTCGGCTAAGGCCAACGTTTACGTATCGCGAAAACGGAACGATGGCGACGCGGCGAAGTGTAGAGACTTTCGGATCAGCAAAGAGAATGCCGTTGAATTTCAAGGCGGCCACTTTGAGGGCAGTCAGCTTATCAACCTGTGTCGTGTCTGGGGGCAGATAGTCTCCGGTCGGATCAATTTGTCCGCCAGTAGAACCCGATGCTGCCGTCATAGAGAAAGTCGTATCCAAAACCATCGCAATTTCGATTGGTTGATCCTGGTCAGCCGTCACACCAGCATTTGCAGTGAGTGTATTAATTGACTGACCAAAAACGCCCATAAGCATTGTCTTGTTTATCAAATGTGATTTAATTCTGATGACCGTCCCGTCGAGAGTCAAAGAGTCGACCACCGGCACATTTTCACTACCACTGGCAGCGAAATTGGCATTGAGAAAATCAGACGTCTGTTTAATCGTTGGCAAAGCCCCATGCTCTCGATAGTATTTGGAAGCAAAAAAAGTCGCGGCATCAGTCGAGTCTTTAAGACGGACATTGGCCTGCGACAGCCGTGTGTAGTCAATTGCCATGCCTACACCCGCAAGAATCGGGAAGAGAGCCAACGAAAACATAATCGCAAATTGGCCTGACTTTTCAATCAGAAACCGCTTTAACAGGGGGCGTGTTGTCATCTAGTCGGAGCCTCGTTCAATTTTGTAGCGCTAGTTTAGCAAAAAAGAATAAACATCCGATTATGAGGGCCGCCTAAATTTCAAGCATCTGCATAAAGGTTTGATAAACCAATAGGCATCTGGGCACGACCACGAAATATTGCCTAAAAAACATCACCCGGCGAAGCGAAAAACACTTGCAAGAATAGGTTTTTGCGTTGCACTGTTCGTATGGGGTAAAAATATGAGCAAAACTAAAGCCTTCGACGAAATGCTTTCCGGCACCAATGGTGTGAGACAACCATACGCGGAATATTCACAATGGATGGGTGGACAAGCCAACACTCACCTGCTCCAAAAAGCGGCAGACGCGGAAAGCGTGTTTCGCCGCACTGGCATTACCTTTGCCGTCTATGGGGACACGGAGGCTGACGAGCGGCTGATACCCTTCGATATTGTTCCTCGTGTCATATCAGGCCATGAATGGCGTCGTTTGGCCCAAGGCATTGAGCAGCGCGTCTTAGCCATTAATGCTTTCCTTGATGATATTTATCACCGTCAGGAAATTTTGAAGGCAGGACGCATTCCGGTCGAGCTTATCGCAAACAATGCTGCCTTCCTGCCAGAAATGGTGGGCTTTCGCCCGCCGTCCGGAGTTTATACCCACATCATCGGCATCGACATTGTGCGCACAGCCGAAAACGAATTTTACGTTTTGGAAGATAATGCACGCACGCCTTCCGGTGTTTCCTACATGTTGGAAAACCGCGAGACCATGCTGCAATTATTTCCAGAGCTGTTCAAGAAAATCAAAGTCCAGCCAATTGAAGACTACCCGAAGCTACTGCGCAGCTCGCTGGAAAAAGTGAAGCCGCAAAACTGCGAGGGCAAGCCGACCATCGCTGTGCTGACTCCGGGCAGTTACAATTCCGCCTATTTCGAGCACGCATTCTTGGCGGACCAGATGGGCGTGGAACTGGTGGAAGGTTCGGACCTGCGCGTTATGGATGGCAAAATTGCCATGCGCACCACCGAAGGCTACCGCCACATTGACGTGCTTTACCGCCGTATCGACGATGATTATCTCGACCCGCTGACATTCAATCCCGCCTCGCGGCTGGGCGTTGCAGGCATTATGGATGTCTATCGCGCGGGCAATATCACCATTGCCAATGCGCCCGGCACCGGCATTGCGGATGATAAGGCAATCTACTCCTACATGCCGGAAATCGTTGAATTTTACACCGGCCAGAAGGCGATCCTGCAAAATGTGCCGACATGGCGCTGTTCCGAGAAAGACAGCCTTAAATATGTGCTGGAGCATTTGTCCGAACTGGTGGTGAAGGAATGCCATGGCTCGGGCGGCTACGGCATGTTGGTCGGTCCGACATCAACCAAGGCCGAGCGTGAAGTATTTGCTGAAAAGCTGAAAGCCACACCGGGCAACTATATCGCTCAGCCGACGCTTGCGCTTTCGACAGTGCCAATCTTCACCGAAAGCGGCCTCGCGCCGCGCCATGTGGATTTGCGCCCTTACGTGCTGGTGTCTGACAAAGTGCGTATCACGCCGGGCGGGCTGACGCGCGTGGCGCTTAAGGAAGGCTCGCTGGTGGTTAATTCCAGCCAAGGCGGCGGCACTAAAGACACTTGGGTTTTGGACGACTAGAATAACGGAAACATCGAATGCTACTCGGACGAACCGCAAACGGACTTTACTGGATGCACCGCTACATTGAGCGGGCAGAGAATATGGCACGCCTTGTTGATGCCGGTATGCGCATGGCTCTCACCCGCTCATCCAGCTCATCGGACGAATGGGAATCCGTGCTGCTCAGCGCCGGCGCTCGCGATGCCTTCGATGTTTGCTACAATGAATACACCGCCGAATATGTCATCGACTTTTTGCTGCGCGATGTTAATTATCCCTCCAGCGTGATTTCAGCCATGACTTTGGCCCGCACCAATGCCCGCATGGTGCGCACGGCGCTGACGCGCGAGGCGTGGGAAGCTGTCAACGAAGCGTGGATGAACCTCACACGACTATTGAGCAATCCCGTAAACACCAATGAATTGCCACGGGTTTTGGACGCTATCAAACGCGAGACCGCGCTCATTAGAGGTGCGTTTATCGGCACGATGCTGCGCAATGAGATTTTCAATTTTGCCCATATCGGCACGTACATGGAACGGGCGGACAATACCGCGCGCATTCTGGATGTGAAATATTATGTGCTGCTGCCTGCCGTTTCTTATGTCGGTTCATCCATGGATAATTTCCAATGGGAATCCATTCTGCGCTCGGTCTCAGCGCATCGCTCTTATCGCTGGGTTTATGACACCGAATATAAGCCTGCCAATATTGCCGATTATCTGATTTTGCACGACCGTATGCCGCGCTCGCTGGCGTTTTGCTATCATAATATCGTGGTAAACTTGGACTATCTGGCCCGTGACTATGGCCAGACTTCCCCTGCTAATGCGCAGGCCGAGGCTATCAAAGCCACGCTCACCAACCGCACCATTCCGCAGATCATGGATCATGGATTGCATGAATTTTTGACTGATTTTATTGACCAGAACAACAGACTTGGGCTCGGTGTAGCCCAAGCCTTTAATTTCGATTGAAATCTCATGCTCCTAAATATCAGCCACACTTCCACCTACACTTACGACGCGCCAGTGCCTTACGCGTTGCAGCGCCTGCGGCTGACACCGCAAAGCAACCGTTCGCAAACCGTACATGACTGGAAAGTGACCTGTGAAGGTGCGCAGCGCGAGGTTGCCTACCGCGATGGATTTAACAATCCGACGGACTTGATTTTGGTAAAACCAAACGCTCTTGAGATGGTGATAACGGCCCATGGCAGCGTGACCACCAAAGACACATCCGGTGTTTTGGGCGAAGACAAGGGCAATCCCCCGCTCTGGATTTATGGCCGCCAGACACCGCTGACGATGCCGGGCGACAACATAAAGCAACTGGCAAACGATGTTGGCGCTAAGACTGACAAGCTGGCCTGCCTGCATGATCTTATGGCCGCAATCGCCAAAGCTATGGTGTTTGAGCCCGGTCAGACTGATGTCGAAACAACCGCTGAAGTGGCACTGACAAGCGGTCACGGCGTTTGTCAGGACCATGCCCACACGCTAATTTCCGCCGCCCGCGAGCTTGGCATGCTGGCCCGCTACGTGTCCGGCTATTTGATGATACCGGATGTGACCAACCAAGCCGCCAGCCACGCTTGGGCTGAAGTGCATGTGAACGGCCTTGGCTGGGTGGGCTTTGACCCCGCCAATTTGATCTGCCCCAATGACAAATATGTCCGTATTGCCATCGGTCTGGATTATCACGGGGCGGCACCAATTTCTGGAATTCGCCATGGTTCGGCTGCCGAAATGCTTGATGTCGCGGTAAAAGTGGAGCAGTAGTCGCTTAAATACCAGATTCGAGCATTTTGGACGTGCATACATGACATATTGCGTTGGCATCAGATTGAACAAGGGCATAGCATTTATGTCCGACACCCGCACCAATGCCGGCGTGGACAATATCTCCACCTTCAAGAAGATGTACACGTGGGTGCGCCCCGGTGAACGGTCAATAGTTCTCATGGCAGCCGGCAATCTTGCCACAACGCAATCCGTGATCAGCCTGCTTGACGAGCGCACCAAGGCACCGGAAGAGCGCCAACAAACCCTGCTAGCAACACCTTCAATGTTTCAAACCGCGCGCCTTGTCGGTGAGACTGTCAAGGAAGTAATCAATAGCACCGCTCTCAGCGGCCAAAGAGCGGACTCCGCTTTCAATGCCACTTTCATACTCGGCGGGCAGATTAAAGGCTCCGAGCCTCGCTTGTTTCTGATCTATCCAGAAGGCAATTTCATCGAATCCTCTGCCGATACGCCCTTCTTCCAAATCGGCGAGCACAAGTACGGCAAGCCAATCTTGGTGCGGGCCTACGACCCTGCAATGTCATTTTCCGAAGCCACCAAACTATTGATGGTATCCTTTGACTCGACCCTGAAGTCCAACCTCTCAGTCGGCCTGCCACTCGATTTGGCGTTTTATGAGCGCGACAGCTTTAACATCGGCTATCAAAAACGCATTGAGCGCGATGATCCCTATTACCGCACTATTTCCGACGGCTGGTCGGATGCATTAAAGAATGCCTTTGCGTCACTTCCAAGTTTTCCGGAAATCTAACCTGATTTATCATTATTCCGTCCCATTTTGCGACAGTTAAACTGAATTTTAACCATAAGAGTTAAGATTGTGGCTGGTTGCGGTGTCAGTGATTTGCACTTTCACTCGCCGTGAAAATTTAGGCTGCGCCAAAGGAATGGTGGTGGCCATCGGGGGCTGGAATGAACGCGACAGTAAAAGATCATTTTATCGAGACTTACGGCAAAGATGAAACCATCAATTTGCTGTTTGACGTGCTCAACGCCATTCCCTCTTCAGTTTTCATCAAGAATGAAAAGTTGGAGAAAATTTTCGCCAATACGGCCAATCTTGAGCTGGACGAGCGCACTATCGAAGAAACGCTTGGCTACACTGATTTTGACGTTCACACACCCGAGAACGCGGCCATTTTCAGCGCAGAAGATAACGCTGTTTTGAAGGAAGGGAAAATCCGTCAAAATGAAGAGTCAAAGATACGCAAAGATGGTAGGAAAATTCACTTCCTCACCTTGAAAAATCGCATCCCAATAGGGAAAGACAACTACCTGCTCGTCGGTACAAACACGATAATTGATGACATCAAAGAGCGGGAAAATGACCTCGCGGTCGCCATGGCTGCCGTTGAGCGTAGCGCGGCGGACTTCGAAGCGGTGCTCGATTCAATGCCGCTTGGCATTTCAATATTGGACGAAAATCTCGATACGATATTTGTCAACAAAGCCAACCGCGCGCTATGGGACGTGCCCGCTGGTGCCAACGTTAAAGGCGAGCCGTTCCGTCAGTCGATGAACCGTTTTCGCCCAGAGAATATGGTCGATGACGAGATTGCTTGGAGCGAACGCACAGAGCGCCTGTTAGCAGCCATTCGCCAAGGCGACATTTCCCCGCGCGAGGCGCGTGGCCTTCATGGCAAAACTTTACTCTTTTCGGCCATGCAGCTTTCAGGTGGCAAGCGCCTGATTTCCTATTTTGACATCACCGAACAGAAAAAAGCCCAAGAGCAAATCGCGCAAGTTAATTTGAAGTCAGTTGAAGATTTTAAGAACTTGAAGCAATTGCTAGACGCAATGCCTCTTGGTGTCACAATCATTGACAAGAATTGCAACGTAGTGGCCATCAATGCCACCAACCGCCGCAACTGGAACTTTGGCATCGACCAAAGTTTTGAAGGCACTCGCTACGAAGACATGGTGCGCCTCAGCCACAAGGACTTCCCCAACGTCTCAAAGGAAGACTGGGAGGTCAATGTCAAACGCTGCATGGATGAGGTAAAGCACGGCACTGTTGCGCCGCGCGACGAGCGCGGCATTGGCAGCGACATGTTTATCTTTTCTTGCATCACGTTGCCAAATGGCAACCGATTGACATCATGCTTTGACATAACCGAGCAGAAGAAAGCGCAAGTCGCACTCGCCCAAGCAAACCTCCAAGCGGAGCGCCAATTTGCCGACATGAAGGCAACCATGGATGCCATGAAAATGGGCGTGGTGCTGCTGGATGGCAATATGAACATGCTATTCGTCAACAAGGCCTACCACCAAATTTGGAAATCAGATCTGCTTGACATGGGCATTGGCCGCCCCTTCCGCGCCATGTTTGATAACAGCCGTGACAAGTTGGTTCACTCCGATGCGGAAAACTGGGACCAGTATGTCAACAATCGCCTGAGCGAGATCGCAGCTGGCGAAATAGAACCACGCGAGCTGACGCGCACAGACGGCGTGACAATGATTTTCTCGTGCACCGCGCTTTCCGACAATAAGCGCCTTGTGTGCTACTATGATATCACGGAACAAAAAGCGGCAGAAAATGCGCTCAAAGGTGCAGAGCAAAAGGCCATTCTCGCCGACCGTGCCAAGTCTGAATTCCTTGCGAATATGAGCCATGAAATCCGTACACCGATGAACGGTGTTTTGGGCATGGCCGAACTATTGGCGCGCACGGACCTCGATACAAAGCAAAAGACATTTACCGATATCATCGTCAAATCCGGTAATGCCCTTTTGACCATCATCAATGATATCCTCGACTTCTCTAAGATTGATGCTGGCCAGCTGGCGCTCGACCCTGCCCCGTTCAAACTGGGTGAGGCCATTGAAGATGTTGCTACGCTGGTCTCCGCCCGCGCTCAGGAAAAAGACCTTGAGCTTATCGTGCGCGTTGACCCGACTTTACCGGAACATGTGGTTGGTGATGTCGGACGCTTGCGTCAGATCGTAACAAATCTCATGGGTAACGCTGTGAAATTTACCGAACGCGGCCACGTGCTGGTGGACGTTACCGGCAGTACCGATGAGACTGCAGGTGTTGTTTCGTTGATGTTCAAAATTACCGATACCGGCATGGGTATTCCTAAAGACAAAATTAAGCAGGTTTTTGAAAAGTTCAGCCAAGTGGACACATCGTCCACACGCCGTCACGAAGGCACGGGTCTTGGCCTTGCTATTTCCACCAAATTGGTAGCTCTGATGGGCGGCGAAATTGGCGCTGAAAGTGAGCACGGCGAAGGCTCAACATTCTGGTTTACTATCGCACTGCCCATGCATGGAACAACGGTTAGGAAGAAAATCTTGCCATTCGATGTCAACGGCGCTCGCATTCTCATCATTGATGATAACCCGGTAAACCGCTCGATTTTGCTGGAGCAAATGCGCTCTTGGAACTTTGATGCCTGCGCTGCCACGGGAGGCGCCGAAGGGCTTGCCGTTCTTGGTCAAGCCAAGGAGCTTGGTCTTGGCGTGGATGTCGTAATCCTAGACTACCACATGCCACATATGAATGGCGCGGATGTTGCCCGCGCGGTTCGTAATAATTTAGCAATCGCAGACCTGCCACTTATCCTACTCACCTCAGTTGATACGGCAATGCAAGGGGCCGAGTTTAACGGCATCCACATCAACGCTCATTTGATGAAACCTGCGCGCTCGTCCCTATTGTTCGATACCATCGTCAGCGTTATTCGCGAGGCGCGCACGCATAAGGGCGAAACAATTATCGCTGCCAAGCCAAAAACATTGCTGGAACTAGGTGAACGGATGCAGGCGCAAACCGCCGCGCCAATAGTTGCCAAACCAGCGCCGACGGCGGTGACTTATGCGGCAACAGCTGCACCAGCGTACGTCGCGCCAGCGGTGGCCAAAGCCCCAGTCTATGCCGCACCAATAGTTGAAGCAACAAAACCGGTGGCGTTACCGCAGCTTGATATTCTGGTTGCCGAAGACAATGCCGTGAACCAAATTGTCTTTACGCAGATTTTAGAAAGCACGCCATTCTCGTTTGAAATCGTGGACAATGGTCGCAAAGCGCTGGAAGCCATGAAGGCCAAGCGCCCGACCATTATCCTCATGGACGTATCTATGCCTGAGATGAACGGACTGGAAGCCACGCAGGAAATCCGTGATTTCGAGGCAGAAAATAAATTGCTACGCACACCCATTATCGGCGTCACCGCTCACGCGCTGAAGGGCGATAAGGATCGCTGCCTTGATGCAGGCATGGACGACTATCTCTCCAAGCCAATCAGCCCCGATACGCTGGCGGCAAAAGTAGAGGCGCATATCAATGCACAAAAGCAGATTAAACGTGCCTGAATCGATTAAGTAGTAAAAAGTCGGATTGTTCAAAACAGGGTGAGGCATTACATGTGCCCCACCTTTTTATTTTATGATGGAGCAGGCCCATGTCCTCACCCAATGATCTCTTTCAGCTTGGCAAGGACGACACCGAGTATCGCAAACTGACCTCAGACTTTGTGAAGGTTGAGCAATTCCGTGGCAAGGATGTGCTGGTGGTGGAACCGGAAGCGCTGCGCCTGCTTTCAGAAACCGCGTTTGGTGATATCAATCATCTATTGCGCCCCGGCCATTTGAAACAGCTGGCACTCATTCTTGAAGATCCCGAAGCCACCGAAAACGACCGCTTCGTGGCGTGGGATTTGCTGAAAAACGCCAACATCGCCGCAGGCGGTATTTTGCCAATGTGCCAAGATACGGGCACTGCCATCATCATGGGCAAAAAGGGTCGCCGCGTATGGACCGAAGGCGAGGACCAAGACCCGCTCGGTCAAGGCGTGCTCGACAGCTATAACCGCCGCAATCTACGCTATTCGCAGCTGGCCCCGCTTTCGATGTTTGAAGAGAAAAACACCAAGAACAATCTGCCCGCCCAAATCGAAATTTATGAGGAAGGCGAAGACGCCTACAAGTTCTTGTTCATAGCCAAAGGCGGCGGTTCAGCTAACAAGACACTCCTCTATCAAGGCACGCCCTCGCTCTTGTCACATGACCGGATGATTGCGTTCCTGAAAGAGAAAATCCTCACGCTGGGCACCTCCGCCTGCCCGCCTTATCACTTGGCAATTGTTATTGGCGGCACATCTGCGGAGCAAAACCTGAAGACCGTCAAGCTGGCGTCCACGCGCTATCTCGATAGCATTCCAACGCAGGGCGACGAATTTGGCCATGCGTTCCGCGATTTGGCGATGGAAGAGGAAATACATAAGTTGACGCAGTCTCTCGGCGTTGGCGCACAGTTTGGCGGAAAATATTTCTGCCATGATGTGCGCGTCATCCGCCTACCTCGCCACGGCGCATCGCTGCCGATTGGCATCGGCGTTTCCTGTTCGGCAGACCGTCAGGCGCTCGGCAAAATCACCAAGGATGGCGTGTTCATCGAACAGCTTGAACACAACCCCGCCCGCTTCATGCCAGAGGTAGACGAGGCCAAAATGTCCGGTCATGTCGTGGAAATTGACCTGAACCGCCCCATGAAGGATATCTTGGCAGAGCTGACGAAATATCCCGTAAAAACCAGATTGTCGCTCACCGGAACCATTATCGTGGCACGTGATAGCGCCCACTTGAAAATCCGCGAGCGCCTAGAATCCAGCGGTACGATGCCGCAATATTTGAAAGATCACCCGGTCTATTACGCCGGCCCCGCCAAGACACCGGCAGGATACGCCTCCGGCTCATTCGGCCCGACAACAGCGGGGCGCATGGATAGCTATGTTGACCAGTTCCAATCCTTCGGTGGCTCGTTGATTATGCTCGCCAAAGGCAACCGCTCAGCAGCCGTGCGCGAAGCCTGCAAGGCCCATGGCGGCTTCTATCTAGGCTCCATCGGCGGCCCCGCTGCGCGACTGGCGCAAGACTGCATCAAGCATGTCGAAGTGCTGGAATATCCAGAGCTCGGCATGGAGGCGGTGTGGAAAATCGAGGTGGAGAATTTCCCGGCGTTTATCGTGATAGACGACAAGGGCAATGATTTTTTCAAGGAATTGAACTTGGGGTGAGACGCATTTTGCGCGCGACAATCGCTAAAATGCAATCTTGTTCCTTCGGCCCATCTTAGCCCCTCACTGCTATAGCCCAGCAATGAGAGTGCTACTGTATATTTGGAAAATTCTACACGTCCGTACCTTCTGGCAGGTTTCCTTCCTGACTGGTGTGACGACTGTTTTCACGACTCTCGTACCGACGGCAGTGATGCATATTGCGCTTGGCCCGCTGCGCCATCAGGTTCCCGATCTCTACCGCATTATAATGCTGATTACATTTTTCATCCCGTTTCTTATCACAAGCCCTATTGCGTTTTTCTTGCTCAACATGATCCGCTTGATGAACCTCTCGATTCAAAAGATCGACGACCACGTTAAATTTGACCCTTTGACAGGCGCGTTGACACGCGCTTATTTCCTCAATTCAATTGAGCGTTCGACTACTAAGCAAGGCGCATTCCTAATGATTGACGCGGATCACTTTAAGTCTGTGAACGATACACATGGACATGCGGCAGGCGATGAAGTGCTCAAAGAAATCAGCGCCTCAATCAAAATGACAATAGGCAAACGTGGCGTCCTTGGCAGACTTGGCGGCGAAGAGTTTGGCGTTCAACTACCAAATATGGCGCAGGATGAAGCCTTGTTCTTAGCATGGGAAATCTGTGAAATTATGCGGGGCAGAGCCATCAATGTTGGCGGCAAATCAATTCGCGTAACGTTGAGCATCGGCATGGCCATGCAGGACAAAAGTACAAACTTCGACACCGCAATGCGCGAGGCAGACGCGCTTCTTTACGATGCAAAACGCGAAGGGCGGGATCGAGTTGTATCAAAGTCCCGCAGCCCCGAACCCCTCGCGCTCGCAAGCTAACATGTAGCAACTCCTAGTCACATATATTTTTGTTGACGCTTCATGCCGAGTCGCGTCACTTTGATCCACTTTTCAATTATAAGGCAACATCCGTGAAATTACGTCTCGCCGCTCTTTCCCTCGCACTTCTCACCGCCCTGCCCGCCAGCGCTGAAACCGCGCTACAAAAGTTTTTTCTGGCAGGAAAACCACGTGTTCAGCAAGGGCACTATCGCTCGGATAAATCTCCCATCCCCAAGCAAAAAGTCTCTTATGATCCGTCCATACCCGCAGGCACTATCGTCATCGAAACTTCCGAGCGCCGCCTTTACTACACGCTTGGCAATGGCAAGGCGATAAAATACGCCGTTGGTGTAGGCCGCGAGGGCTTTGAATGGGCGGGCACGGACCGCATTTCCCGCAAAGCTGAATGGCCGGGTTGGACCCCGCCTGCTATCATGCGGGCGCGTGTGAAGGCCGAAGACGGGCGCATATTGCCAGCCTTTATGCCCGGCGGCCCCGACAATCCGCTCGGCGCACGCGCCATGTATATCGGCGGTCGCATTTTCCGCATTCATGGTACCAACCAGCCTTGGACTATTGGCCAAGCCATGTCGTCGGGCTGTATTCGTATGGCCAATGATGATGTGACTGATCTATACAATCAGGCAAGTGTCGGTACGAAAGTCATCGTGCGGCGCTAACCAGCGGAGACGAAGATGACCCACGCCTTTAACCAGCCAACATCAGGTCTTGTAACCCCGCGTTTTGGCGGGCTGGCAACATTCATGCGCTTGCCGCACACGCCGCTTGATGAGGCCAAAAATCTCGACATCGGCATCATCGGCATCCCGTGGGATGGCGGCACGACCAACCGCCCCGGCCCGCGCCACGCCCCGCGCCAAATGCGCGATATGTCCGCGATGGTGCGTCGTATGCACCAGACCTCGCATGTCGTGCCCTATGACTTGGCCAACATCGCTGACCTTGGCGATTGCCCCGTTAATCCAGCAGATGTGAACGACGCACTGGAGCGTATCGGTGCGTTCTTAAAATCCGTGGTGGCCAAAGGCATACGCCCGCTATCCGCAGGCGGTGACCATCTTTCCTCACTACCTGCACTTCGCGCAGTTGGCGAAAAGAAGGCCGTCGGCATGATCCATTTTGACGCCCACACAGACCTTTACGACAGCTACTTCGGCGGCTTCAAATACACACACGGCACACCGTTTCGCCGCGCCATTGAAGAGGGCGTGCTGGACCCGAAACGCACCATACAAATCGGCCTGCGCGGCTCGATGTATGACCTCGATGATTTTGATTACGGTGCTAAAATGGGCGTGCGCCAAATCCGCATTGAAGAAGCCATTGAGATGGGCCCGAAAGCCGTAATGGCCGAGGCCCGCGACATTGTCGGCGATGCAGAAACTTATGTCAGCTTCGATATAGACATGCTGGACCCCGTCTATGCCCCCGGCACAGGCACGCCGGAAATCGGTGGCTTCACCACCATGCAAGCGCAAGCCATGCTGCGCGAACTGCGGGGCTTAAATATCGTCGGCGCTGACGTGGTGGAAGTCTCCCCGCCGTTTGATCCGTCTGGCATGACAGCCTATGCCGGAGTGGTGATGATGTTCGAGATTATGTGCTCAATGGCCGAGGATGTGGCGCGGCGGCGGTAGGAGAGAGTATTGAAGAACCAATCCGAAACAAAAACTGACGCCAAACAATGTCGCGTTATCGCAGTGCGCCCTAAATATTTGTTAGATGATTTATTGGCAGATTTCGCGCCAAATCTAAATGAAGACAGTGGGTCGTTGGACTTGCCAATCACGGGGAAAGAAATATAGCCTCACGCCGCTTTCGCCAACCCCTGCTGCCACGCGAATTGCCGCAGCGCGGCAAATACATTTTCATCCGCAATTATGCGTCTATGGCCTAAGCCTTCAAAGGCAATATGCGTAACATGATCGCCCGCCTCCGCCATAGCGAGAGCACCCGCATAAGGCACTTCGCGATCATCCGGCGCATGCAAAACCAGCACATCGCCGTCAAATCGCTTCATCTGCTCTGACAGTACAAACGTAGCTAGAGGATAACCAGCGACGTCCTCAATACGGTTTTCCATCGCGGATTGCGCGGCACGGCGCAGTCCAAAATAGCGACCAACGCCGATGAAAAGCTCCGGCATCGAGTTTGGAGACGCGATAACCGCAACACGGCCAAATGGCACAGGCGCAAAACCTTTAATGCCTCCCATGGCAGCATTCACAGCCACTGCGCCGCCAAAGGAATGGCCAACCACCAAATCAAACGGTCCTAACCATTGCGAGGCTTGAGTGACGGCCTCAACGCCAAGTTTGATGTTGAGTTTGCGTCCCATAGAGTGGCCGTGGCCCGGCAAATCCAGCCCCACCACGTCAAAGCCATCGGCAACGAGGCTGGCAATCATTGACGCCATAAAATCCGTGCGCGAGCGCCAGCCATGGATGACCAACACCTTGCCACGGCTCACGCCTTTGGCCCTGAACTGATGCGCCGTGACGCAGCCCGATGATAGTTTTAAGCGGTGCTTGCGTGCCTCGGCCATCAGCGGCGCGGCCCGATCTATCGCTGCTCTTTCCTTCGCACTGGGCTTTGTAGGGTTTTCAGTCCGGCAAAAAAGTGCAAACGCCACCCGTCCCGCTAGTGAAGGAAACAAGCGTCCACCTTGACCCAGCACCAACCGTGTGACTTGTTGTTTTAGATCTACCATGTGTAATATCCAGAATGGTTCAACTATGAACATAATTGTTCAATCATGAACAAAAAGCAAGAACAAACAACGGCGCCAATGGTCACGCCATGGGATAATCCGCGCTTTCGCAATTGGGTGGCCGTGGGCAGAGCTGCACAGGCAGTAGGCCGCGCCATAGGCGAGGCGCTTAAACCCCTCGACCTGAAAACCGGCCAGCTCGACATAATGATGAATATTCACCGCCATCCGGGCGAAAGCCAAAAGGATTTGGCGGAGAGGCTCATCGTGGGGCGCTCAAATATCACCATGCTAATGCCTGAACTCGTGAAGCGTGGGCTGGTTATTCGCGAGGGCGACAAGAAGGACAAGCGCATTCAGCGCCTCTCACTTACGACAAATGGCACTGAACTTTTGATGCAAGCGCTGGCGATCTATTCAGCGCTAATTGACAAAGCCATGGGCGCGGCCACGCTGGACGAATGCAACGCGGTCGGGCTTCACATGACAAGAATGGTAGAGATACTCAAAGCAGACAAAGACTAGTGCAGCATATTACCACGGCTCATGCCTTGCGCCTTCAACTCGTCCAAATAGCCCTGCCAGCGCGCGTCCTGCGTTTGGCCAAGATCGCCTAAATACACCCACGTGAAAAGCCCGCTGTCGTGCCCGTCATCAAACACGATACGCACAGCGTAATTACCCACCGGCAAAAGCTGCGCAATAGCGACATTGGCTTTGTTGGGCACGGTAACGCGTTGTTCGGGCGAATGCCCCTGCACTTCGGCAGAAGGTGACATCACGCGCAAGAATTCAGCTGAAAATGCATATGCTGCCCCGCCCTCGAAGGTTACCGTCAATTGCCGCTTATCCGGCGAAACGCGTAGTTCGGTTGGCCAAATCTTGGTGCCTGCGGGGGATGAATCAGCCATATGTCACCTGTAAAATTCCAATTATCCTTGTGCTTAGGTGCAAAGTGCGGCCTGTTCAAGCCATCGTCACTTGACGAGCGCCCCCGCAAGACCGACATAGAGTCACAGGGAGCCTTTTGAATGAGCCACACACCGCGGATAATCGACCCTTTCGGACGCGCCATATCCTATTTGCGGGTGTCGGTTACGGATCGCTGCGACTTTCGCTGCACCTATTGCATGGCGGAAGACATGGTGTTTCTACCCAAGAAAGACCTGCTGACGCTCGAAGAACTGGACCGTCTGTGCTCCGCCTTTATTGAAAAAGGCGTTGAAAAACTGCGGCTTACGGGCGGCGAACCGCTGGTGCGCAAGAATATTATGAGCTTCGTCAACTCCCTGTCACGCCACCTAAAATCT
The DNA here is from genome assembly GCA_043744175.1 of Phyllobacteriaceae bacterium. Classification (GTDB taxonomy): domain Bacteria; phylum Pseudomonadota; class Alphaproteobacteria; order Rhizobiales; family Rhizobiaceae; genus JANMEX01. The sequence goes on along the minus strand of JAYTVD010000049.1, from coordinate 13,609 downwards.
GGCGCACTCAAAGAACTGACATTGACCACCAACGGCTCGCAACTGGCAAAATATGCGCAGGAACTGGCGGACGCAGGCGTTAAGCGCATCAATGTTTCCATCGACACGCTGGACCCCATAAAGTTCAAAGAAATCACCCGCTGGGGCGATTTGGCTAAAGTGCTGGAAGGCGTGGATGCGGCGCAAAAGGCAGGCCTCAAAGTCAAGATTAACGCCGTAGCACTCAAAGGTTTCAATGACTTAGAGATCCCTAGCCTTATGCGCTGGGCGCATAGTCGGGGCATGGATTTGACGCTGATTGAAACCATGCCGCTCGGCGAGATTGATGTGGACCGCACGGACCAATATCTGCCGCTGTCGCTGGTCCGCGCCAATCTTGCACAAGAGTTCACGCTGGAAGAAAGCACCCACAAAACCGGTGGCCCTGCTCGCTATATGCAGGTTAAAGAAACCGGCGGGCGGCTCGGCCTCATCACGCCGCTGACGCATAATTTCTGCGAAAGCTGCAACCGCGTGCGCCTCACTTGCACAGGCACGCTTTACATGTGCCTAGGTCAGGAGGATGCCGCAGATTTGCGCGCGCCCTTGAGGGCGTCCGAAGGCAATGAATTGCTATCTGATGCCATCGACGAAGCCATCGGCCGCAAGCCAAAAGGCCATGATTTCATCATTGACCGCACGCACAACAAACCAGCCGTTTCACGCCACATGAGCATGACAGGTGGATAAACTAATTATGCGTCGCCTGCTTGTTTTTACAGTGCTTTTTGCCAGTATCGTCGGTTTTTTGCCCGCATTCGCGGCCAATAAAACCTATGTGAACCCGCGTTTTGGCACAACGGCAACTTATCCAGACGAAGTATTTACCAAGGTCGAACCAGCTCCCGAAAATGGCGACGGAATAACATTGCAGTCAGAAGACGGCGCGAGTTTGCGCATTTGGGGCCAAAACAATGCGCTTGATGATACGCCGGGTAGCCTTGCAGATGGCGTCGCTACGAGCCTCAAAGAGGTGACCTATCGCAAAGTTGGCGCGAAATGGATGGTTATTTCCGGCTTCGAAGGCGCAGATATCATCTACCACCGCGCCGAGTTCGGCAATCAAGGCACTATCCATTCCTTTGAATTGCGCTACCCATCGAGCATGAGCAAGCACTATAATCGCCTCGCCGAATCCATCGCCGACAGCCTCATTGGGCCATGAAACTTCGGATGAAACGTCGCATTTGCACTCGCAGCTTGGAACAAAACCCGCTAAACCACTGAAATCACTATAAGGCGATTTGATTTGGCCCTGTCTCCCAATTTGCGCGGCGCACTGTTTATGGCCATTGCCATGGCAGGATTTGCCATCAATGACACGTTCACAAAATCGCTCACGGCGCACCTAAATGTCGGGCAGATTATGCTCGTGCGCGGGCTTATGGCGTCTGTATTGATGTTCATTTATTGCTGGCAAAGCGGCGCTCTGCGGCCTCCAAAAATGCTTCTACGCCCGGCGGTTATTGGTCGTTCCATCGGCGAAATGCTTGGAACGGTTACGTTTTTAATTGGGCTGCAACATATTCACTTAGGCAATGCATCTGCAATTTTGCAGGCGCTTCCCTTGGCCGTGACCATGGGGGCGGCGCTTTTTCTCAACGAAAAAGTCGGCTGGCGGCGCTGGTTGGCCATTTGCATTGGCTTTGTCGGGGTGCTGATTGTGGTGCGTCCTGGGGCGGATGGCTTCAGTGTCTGGTCGCTGATGATTGTGGCTTGCGTGATATTTTGCATGGCACGGGACCTGATAACCCGCGCTGCGCCGCCTGATATCCCATCAGCTTTCCTAGCGCTTTCAACCACTTGCATGATTACGCTGACAGGATTGGTGCTTTTCATCCCCCTCGGTGGATGGCAGCCGTTGGAGCTAATACCTTTGGCAAAGCTCGCCGCCGCCGCTGTCTGCCTGCTATTTGGCTACCTGTTCGTTATCCGCGCCATGCGGGTCGGCGAGATCGGCTTCGTCGCGCCATTCCGCTATACGGAGCTATTATGGTCGCTGACATTGGCATTTTTCACATTGGGTGAAGTGCCGGATTTTACAACTCTTATCGGCGCAGCAGTGATAATCGGCAGCGGCGTTTATGCTTTCCACCGCAAGCGCGTGCACTCGCGCAAGCTCATTGAGCAAGGTGTGTGATGCAGATTTTCGGGCTGATTTTGGCGGGCGGACGCTCCTCCAGAATGGGGTCGAACAAAGCACGCCAACCGCTCGGAAATGATACGCTGATCGCACGGGCGGCGCACAGACTTGGTGCGCAAGTCGCCCAGATTTCAGTCAGTGCCAACGAGCCACTCGATGCTGGGGAGACGATCCCGATACTGCCCGATATGATGCCAAATTTCGCCGGACCACTGGCCGGGATATTAGTAGGCCTGCAATGGGCAAAGGCGCTTCCTAACTGTCCAGATTTCCTCGCCATCGTTCCTGTTGATGTGCCTTTTTTTCCAAACGATCTGGTCGCAAAATTGAGTTACCAAACGCCAATGGATTTTATCTCGGTAGCCCGCTGCAATGGCGAGACCCACCAAACCGTTTCGCTCTGGCCGGTCAGTCTAGCTGGCGTGTTGGAGATCTATTTGCAAAACCACGGCAGTCTCAAATTGATGGATTTTATCGCTTCCCAAAACTATCGCTATGTTGACTTTGAGGCGGGCCAAGGCTTTGACCCGTTCATGAACATCAACACGCCGGATGACCTGAAGGCCGCAGAACTGATTTTGAAAAACCTATGACCAAGCAAAACATCATCGGCATCACCGGCTGGAAAAATTCCGGCAAAACCACGCTGACGGAAAAGCTGGTCGCGGAGTTGGTGCGGCGTGGGTTTCGTATCGCCACTGTGAAACATGCCCATCATGAATTTGATATCGACCATGAAGGCCGCGACAGCTACCGGCACCGCAAAGCGGGTGCATCCGAGGTAGCAATTGTTTCCTCCCGCCGCTGGGCGCTGATCCATGAATTGGAAGGCGAGAGTGAGCCGCCGCTGCAAGAGGTGTTGGCGCGGCTTTCGCCGTGCGATCTCGTGATTGTCGAGGGCTATAAGCGCGAGGGTCATAGGAAAATTGAGGTCCGCCGCAAGGATGCCAAAGATGTGACGCCGCTGGCACGAAGCGACAGCTCCATCATTGCCATCGCATCGGATACAAGAAACACCGAAACAGCACTGCCTGTTTTCGATGTGGATGACGCAGCGGCAATCGCGGATTTCATCGTCGCCAACTGTCAGCTTTAACACTAGCAAACTTCCGAGCCCGTCAACCATGCGATTATTTGTCAATGGATTGAACGAATTGCCTGTTGCATTTCGTGCCAGACATGATTGGATTGACTTCAAGACGCGGCCCCGCAAGGGCGGCGATCTAAAACCAAGGGTTTGAGCCGTAGTTTCGGCTTAATAAAAACCTAGAGAAACCACAGAGGTCCATATGACAATTTCCAGACGTTTCACCCTCGCGCTTTCCGCTGCCGTTATGGCATTCGGCATTAGCGCGGTTCATGCCGAAGACATGAAGAAGCTCACCATCGGCACCGAAGGCGCTTATCCTCCGTTCAACAACATCACTGCCGATGGCAAGGTCGAAGGCTTTGATATTGATATCGCCAACGCACTTTGCGCGCAGATGAAGGTGGAATGCACCATCGTCACGCAGGATTGGGATGGCATCATTCCTGCGCTTGAAGCCAAGAAGTTTGACGCGATCATCGCGTCCATGTCGATCACCGAAGAGCGCAAGCAAAAGGTGGATTTCACCAATAAATATTACAACACGCCGCCCGCTATTGCCGTACCGAAAGATTCTACAATCAAGGATATTTCGCCGGAATCATTAAAGGGGCATTCCCTTGGCGTTCAGGCTTCGACAACCCATTTCAATTATGCCGAAGCAAAATATGGGGACTCTGAAGTAAAGGGGTTCCCTTCAGCACAAGAATATCAACTCGATATCGCCAACGGCCGCGTTGACGCAGTTATGGATGACATCATGGTTATCCGTGGGTGGCTGGCAACGCCGGAAGGCGCATGCTGCAAAATCCTCGGCACCATTACGCCAGACGCAAAGATCCACGGCGAAGGCGCAGGCATTGCTGTCCGTAAGGGCGAAACAGAACTGCGTGACAAACTAAACGCCGCCATCGACGCCATCCGCGCCAGCGGCGAATATGATAAGATTGCCAAGAAATATTTCGACTTTGATGTATTTGGCGGCTGATGTTTAGCTAAGGGCATTTCGAAAGCGCGGCAGGCAACTGCCGCGTTTTTTTGTTTGGTAAACGAGTTAAATGCCTCGCTCGACTTTACGGTCAAATTCACTTAAAATCGCCGAAAGGATAGGCAAATGAACGCATTGCTAAAGCCCCGCGAACAGCGGCCAAGTGAAGTCATCTTAGGGCTGGCAGCGAAATATGGTATTTCCTACACGCCCTCGATCCTCCACAAATTAGGTGATGCGATTACCAGCCTATCTGGCGACGATGTGCAATTAGATCATACGCAGCGCATTTTGATAGAACTCGGCCGTGCAAAAGTTATCGATGGCCGCACACAAATCGCTTTGGCAACCGCTTATCAAGATGAACTGTAATCGTGGTTTTTGACCCGTTTGGCGATTTTAGCACCCGCGGGTATTTAAGAAACTTTGAAAAAGTCAAAGAATTAGCGAAGGTCAAAGTGAATGAACACGTAGCGTTTCTGACCAATTTGGGTGAAGCGTTCGCAGCACTCTCCGCTCAGGAAACCCTTCGATACAGCGATGTTCTTCAAATACACAAAATCCTGTTCGGATCACTCTATCCGTGGGCGGGCGATGACAGATCAGTTACCACCCCAAATATAGCCATCGCCAAAGCAGGACGGACTACACTATTCGCGCACCCTAATTCTATTCAACGGGCCGCAGACTATGCATTAGCTCGCGGGCAAGACGCCGAATTTATGCGTGTTCATCCTGGCGAGGTGATGGGCCTATTAGCCTACGCACATCCGTTTCTCGACGGCAATGGACGAACGATTATGGTCATGCATTGTGAGATGGCACGGCGCACAGGCATGGCCATACGTTGGGATGAGGTTGCGCGACTTGACTATCTTACTGCGCTGACTCGGGAACTGGAAAATCCATCCCAAGGTGAACTGGACCGCTATTTACGCCCATATCTATTGTTCGGTACGGAAGCCGAGCGCTACAAACTCGTACTAAATAATTTAGAGATATTCACCAAGTAATCGCATTTCGAATTTCAGCCAAACACCCGCTCGGCCTCGATTGCCAACCCCAGTCCCACACTGCCGAACACATCACCGCGAACGAATTCGCTTTTGGGAAACAGCGCCTCAAGCATATGGCGCACCAGCGGGATTTGGCATGTGCCGCCGGTGAGAAAAACGGCGTTGATGGCAGGGGCGGTCACGCCAGCCGATGCCAGCGTCTCAAGGCAAGTCTCGCGCAGGCGCTCGACCAGCCGCGCAACATCATATTCAAACGCGACGCGCAAAAACTCGATATCGCGCGCGGCAACGCCGACAAGCTTGGCAAAATGGCGGTCCTTGGAGGATAGCGCCACCTTTGCATCCTCCACCTGCCCTGCCAGCCTGTGACCATCGCGGTGCTCGACAATTTCTATCAGGCGCTCAAACAATTCCGGCTTGGCCGCATCCTTCAAAATCGCTTTCATCTGCGAAAGCGCTTTGGCATCCGACAGGCTGTTGATGCGGTGCCATGTCGCCAGATCATTGAACGGCCAAACGGGCAAATTGCGCTTGCCGTCCTTGGCATGGGAGCCAAGGCCGAGCATCGGCATCACTTGGCTGACACTGAGCACACGGTCCATATCCGTCCCGCCAACATGCACACCGCCATTGGCCAGCACTTCACTCTTGGATGCGCCATTTGGCGGCACTAATCGGGCGACGGTAAAATCCGCCGTGCCGCCGCCGATGTCGGCAATCATCACCAGCTTTTCAGTGGTGAGGCTGCGCTCATAATCCAAAGCGGCCGCAATAGGCTCAAGCTGGAAGCTGATATTTTTGAAGCCTTGGCGGCGTGCGATTTTTTCCAAGGTTGCCTGCGCCAGCGCATCGGCGTCTTGGTCCTCGTCGATAAAATGCACAGGGCGGCCCAGCACCACATTGCTGATTTCGCCGCCAAGTTCGCTTTCCGCTTTGGTTTTCAAATGCTTGATGAACTTGCCAAGAATGTCTTCAAACGAAACCAGCTTGCCGCGAATGCGTGTGGAATCCGCCATAAGGCTCGTGCCCAGTACGCTTTTGAGCGAGCGCATCAAGCGCCCGCCGCCACCATCGGAATAAAGCGCGATGGCATCACGGCCGAAATGGTCGGTGCCATTTTCAAAGTCGAAAAACAATGCGCTGGGAATAGTGCCGCTCTGCCCCTCGACGGGCAGCAGGCGGGGCGTTCCGTTTTCGCAAATTGTCACCGTTGAATTTGACGTGCCAAAATCGAGGCCGATGCTGAAACCCATAATCGCTCCTTGATTTGCGAAGCGCGGGTTGAACAGGATTGAGCCGAATAGGCAAGCGCTAAATCACACCGGAAACGCCTTTGATGAGCGTAATCGCCCCGAGCAGCGCCATAATGGCCAGCACAATTTTGCGGAAAGTTTCCTGATTGGCAGACTTAAAGCCGCGGCTCCCGATCCAAACACCAATGAGCAGTGCGGGCAGAAATATCAGCGCTCGTATGAACGCCGCCTTGGTGACCAAGCCTTCGCCTGCCTGAAATGTCAGCCCAATCAAATCAGTCGCCAGAAAGAACGCGATGACCGACGCCCTGCCCGCGATATGTCCGGCGGGCGAGGCAAAATAGAAGAGGATGACCGGCGGCCCGCCGATGCCGAACGCGCCATTGCAAAAGCCCGAAGCCGCGCCAACCAACGTCGAGGTAATCGTGTTGGGCATGGTCTTCATGGCATACCCCAGCGCCATCATCGCGACGGCGACAAGCACGAAAATACCAAGCGCAATTTGCATCGGTGCTTGCGGTGCGTGAGCGAGAAGATAGACGCCAGCAGGCGTTGCCACCAAACAACCGACAATCAGCGGCACAAGGCTTTTCCAGTGCACATCTTTCCAGATGCCGGGCAGCAAATGCAGGCTGGCCGCGACCTCAAGCATAAAAATTGACGGCACAACTTCCTGCGCAGGCAACAGCAAGGAAAGCGAAGTCACCGCCAAAAGCGAAAAGCCAAAGCCGGAAAAACCGCGCACTATGGCGGCGAGGAATATCAGAAGCGAAGCGGAGGCGATTATCAAAGGGGTCATCGCCAAAAGTAACAATTGCAGACTGACAAGCAATGGCCAGAACTGTTTAATTATGAGGCCAGAGAGGTACGGTTACGCGACCTTGTTTCCCCTATCCGGCGCATCGCTAGATTCCAACAGACTTTTTGCAGGAGTTCCCCAACCATCGGTGACACCGCCAAACACCACCATATTTTTACCACCATGCTTGGCGCGGTAAAGCGCGGCATCAGCAGCTTTCATGGCCGCAGATAGCGACAGCCCGCGAGCCACACGCACCGCGCCGATGCTGACTGAGAGCGACAGCACTTCAGACTCGATCTTAAGGTCGATAGCATTAACCCCAAGAAGAATATTTGTGGCAATCTCCGCGCCTATCTCATGGCTGGCATCAGTGACCATAACAGCAAATTCCTCACCGCCAATCCGCGAGACGATATCCGTGTCGCGCGCCGCGCCGCCGATGGCGTTAGCAATGGCAATCAGTGCTTTGTCGCCGCTCAAATGCCCATAATTATCATTGATGCGCTTGAAATTATCAGCGTCGATGATGAGCAACATGCCATCGCGAGCCAGCGCTGGCGTTTGCCCCTTGGTCTTATCCACACCTGAAATTTGCGAAAAAAATTCTCGGCGATTGAGCAAGCCTGTCAGAAAGTCTTCTCGCGCGATTTTTTCCACTTCCTTGTGATCGCCATAAATATGCTTTGCGGCAAAGAAGAAGGCGAAGACAATTGGCATTCCAATAATCGCGCCCGCGAATGCACCAATCACATAGGCGCGGTCGGCAAAGCCTTGTGGATCATCACTGAAATAATGGTTGAAAACGAAGCTGATGATCACGCCTGCGCTCAAGGCAATAATCAGCACCAATATGATGCCACGCCTAATGACGTCTGAGGTCGAGTTAAATTCCAGTGCGTATCGGATCATTATGCATTTCGCTTGGGGAGGATTAACGAATAATCTTCACCATAATCGACCCGCCATAAGCGATGCTAAAGCATTTCGTTAAAGGTTTAATCACTTAAGCCGGAGCCAGTAACAAACTCGTGTCCGTGCGCGAGATGCCGTCGAATGTGCGCATCTTTGCCAGCACGCGGTCGAACTCCACCAAGTCCCGCGCCTCGATCTCCGCGACCAAATCCCAAGCACCGTTGGTGGTGTGCAGCTGCATAATCTCCGGAATTTGCCGAAGCTGGCGTACCACATTGCCGGTATGACGCCCCGAGACTTCGATCATCGTCACGGCGCGCACTTTGCGGGCATCCGGCATTTCTTTGGTGCGTACGGTAAATCCGGTAATCAAACCTTCGTTGATCAACCGGTCCAGACGGTTCTGCACCGTGCCACGCGATACGTTCAAAATGTCGGCAAGTTTCGATAAAGGCGCGCGGCCATCATGGCGCAACGCTGCAATCAAAGACCGGTCTAAATCATCCATACTCTTCACTTCGCCAATTAGGTTAGCATTATGTCGCATTGTTTGCGCTATTTTGCAACATATTGAGATTTATCACAAGCCCTTTCGTCAATAGGTTTACGCAAACAGCCAAAAGCGAGATGGAAACAAGAAAATGGTCAAATTTGTCGGCACTCATGATGTGATAAAGCTGGTCAACCAAGTTGGAATCGAGAGCGTATTTGCCGCCATTGTTGCCGAGGCTGAGGCCGACTTCCGCCGCTGGTCTGAATTCGAAAAAGTCGCCCGCGTCGCCAGCCATTCGCTCAACGGCGTCATCGAACTAATGCCGACTAGCGACGGTGAGACCTACGGCCTGAAATTCGTCAACGGCCATCCAAAAAACACCGCAACCGGCCTGCGCACTGTCACTGCCTTTGGTCTGCTTGCGGATGTTGACACCGGCTATCCAGTGTTCCTCGCCGAAATGACCATCACCACCGCGTTGCGCACCGCCGCCACTTCGGCGCTCGCCGCCAAGTACCTCGCCCGCAAAGATGCCAAGACCATGGCGCTTATCGGCCTTGGTGCACAGTCGGAATTCCAGTCACTGGCGTTCAAAGCCATACTTGGCATCACCACGCTGCGGGTGTTCGATGTCGATGCCGAAGCCACCAAGAAATTCGCCCGCAACATGAGTGACGCTGGCCTCAAGATCACCTATTGCCACAGCGCGGAAGAAGCCGTTACCGGCGCGGATATCATCACCACTGTTACCGCTGACAAGCGCAACGCGACAATCCTCTCGGACAACATGGTCGGCGCCGGCGTGCATCTCAACGCCGTCGGCGGCGATTGCCCCGGCAAGACGGAGCTTCACCGCGATATACTGCTGCGCGCTGCAATCTTCACTGAGTTCACCCCGCAGACCCGCATCGAGGGCGAAATCCAGCAATTGCCGGAAGACCATGAAGTCACCGAATTGTGGGAAGTGATCTCCGGCCAGAAGCCAGGCCGGACAAGCGACCGCCAGATAACGCTGTTTGACAGCGTCGGCTTTGCCATCGAAGATTTCTCAACACTGCGCGTTATGCAGCGCCTCGCAAACGAGACTGGACTGGGCCGTGAAATCGACTTACTTCCTGACGCAGGCGATCCGAAGGATTTGTTCGGATTGATTAAATCTGCGGCTACAAAGACAACGAGAATGAGCGCATAATATGAAAACCATCGAACTTATCGGCGCACCTGTTCAGCTTGGTGCCGGTCTCGCGGGCTGCGCTATGGGTCCTTGCGCCATGCGCGTTGCAGGCCTTGAGGAACGCCTAACCGCGCTATCGCACACGGTCATCGATAAGGGCGACCTCACTTCAAAGCCTGTAGCTGACATCACGCTGCAAGGCATGACCAAGCACTTGCCGGAGATTGCCGGCTGGACCCGCACGCTGGATGCCGCAGCCTTTGCCTCGCTCAACGCGGGTAATATTCCGATATTTTTGGGCGGCGACCATTCGCTTTCCATGGGCTCCGTCTCCGGCGCCGCGCGTTATGCGGCGCAAGTGAACAAGCCGCTGTTTGTGCTTTGGCTTGATGCGCACGCTGACTATAACACACCGCAGACCTCGCCGTCCGGCAATATGCACGGCATGTCTGTTGCGTTTTTCACAGGGTCACCCGGCTTTGACGGCATTTTGAAAGCGGACCGCGCCATCGTTGATCCGCGCAATGTGTTCATCATGGGCGTGCGCTCCATCGACCGCGATGAGCGCCGCGCTTTGGCACATGCAGGCGTCAACGTACTGGACATGCGCGCACTCGACGAGCATGGCATTTCTGGCCTCCTGCGCGAAGTTTTGGAGACAGTGCGCGATGCTGACGGCTTGTTACATGTGAGCTTAGACGCCGATTTCATCGACCCGCAAATAGCTCCCGGCACAGGCACAGCCGTAAACGGCGGCGCGACCTATCGCGAGGCACATTTGGCCATGGAAATGCTGGCCGATAGCGGGCTTTTAACCTCCATGGATGTGGTGGAACTAAACCCGTTCTTGGACGAGCGCGGCAAGACAGCCATTCTTTTGGCGGAACTTATCGCCAGCCTCTTTGGTCAGCGCATATTCGAAGCGGTGGATGCGTCGTCTTTTGTCGCCCGCGCCGGTGGACAGGCAAGCGCCAGAGTGCTTCTATCCAACTAATATAAAACCACGGGGGAAGTGGCATGGAAATATTGGGACTGCTGGGGTTTGGGCCCGCGGGGTGGGGAGATGAAATCCTCGCCGGTGTAGGCGTCACCATTGCGCTGGCCTTGGCGACGTTGCCGGTGGGCCTGACGATTGGCTTCTTCGTGGCACTTGCTAAGCAATCCAATGAACCATCACTGCGCCTTGCCGCCAATATTTACACAACAATTTTTCGCGGCCTTCCCGAACTTCTCACACTGTTCATCGTGTTTTACGGTGCCCAAATCGGCATCCAAGTAGCCTATGCGGCCATCTTTGGCTCCGAGCGTGTCATTGAGGTCAATGCGTTTGTCTCCGGCATGATTGCTCTTGGCGTGGTGTTTTCGTCCTATTCATCGGAAGTGTTTCTCTCGGCCTTCCGCGCCATTCCCAAGGGCCAGTATGAAGGCGGCTGGGCCATTGGCCTCACATCGTGGCACACAATGCGTCTGGTGGTGTTTCCGCAGCTCATCAAGATCGCCCTGCCCGGTCTGGCAAACTTGTGGCTGATTCTATTGAAGGATACCGCGCTGGTCTCTGCAGTCGGCCTCGCCGATATTTTGCGCCAGACAGGCGTCGCCGCGCGCGTCACCAAGCATGCATTTCTGTTCTTCGGCGTCGCCGCGCTGATTTACCTTGTGCTGGCGATAATCTCCTCATTCTTCGTCAACCGCATCAGCGACTGGGCATCTAAAAGCGAGGCCGCTCGATGAGCGCGATTGAGATGTCATCACCTAAAGTCGAAAAGCCAGCCGCCCCGCCGCGCGAATGGACCAAAACCCGCATCATCGGCTGGTGTCTGGTAGGCCTTTGGGTCTTCATTATTGGTTCCCTTGTCTATTGGCTGATTGATGCGTGGAACCCGGAACTATTCGACAAATACGAGCCAAAATATATCAGCGGTCTTCTGGTCACCATCAAACTGGTGGTGGCGTCAATTCTGCTCGGTGCGCTGCTATCATTTCCACTTGCCGCCATGCGCATGTCATCCAATAAAATACTGAGCGGCATCGCCTATTGCTATGTCTATTTCTTCCGCGGCACACCGCTGCTGGCGCAAACATTCCTGATCTATTACGGCCTCGGTGAATTTCGCCCGCAAATGGAAGCCTTTGGCCTTTGGGATTTCTTCAAAGACGCGTGGAACTGCGGCGTTTTCGCCTTCACGCTGAACACCGCCGCCTATCAGGCCGAAATTCTGCGCGGTGCCATCGAAAGCGTTGGCAAGGGCCAGTGGGAAGGCGCAGCGTCGCTCGGCATTTCCAAAATCGTGACCTTTTTCAAAATCATATTGCCACAAGCTTTCATTGTGGCGCTACGCCCATATGGCAATGAAATCATTCTCATGATTAAAGGCTCTGCTGTTGTTTCCATCATCACGGTTTATGATTTGATGGGCGAAACCCGCCGCGCCTATGCCCGCTCGTTTGATTTCCAAACTTACATTTGGGCGGCATTTATCTATCTAACAATCGTCGAATTCCAACGTCATCTTTGGGATTGGATTGAGCGTCGCCTGACCAAGCATCTGATTAGATAAGACACGGCCAGTGCGGGGGACGCACCGGCCGTTTCATTTCAGAAAAACTGAGACGTTCAGTTGGACTTTTCTGAAACGATAGTCTCTTTGCCGTCCGCATCAACCGTAAAATACTGCACCAAATCCGGGCCGGCACGCTTGATAACGCGCTTTTGCAAGCGCGGCGCATCAATGGAACCGGTTGAGGCTTTATCTACTGAAGCGGCCGGGAAATTGCCCATTGGCAGCGATCCAATATCAAAGCTCTGTGCGCTCGAAATACCCGTAGCGGTAAGCAACAAGCTCATGGCAACAAGTGAAATCTTTTTCATAATCTATTCCTTTTCCACTCCCCATTAGGATTTTGGGGGGATGCGGCACCATCCGTTTTTACGATGATGTCTTCTGCCCCCTTGATATGATTGATTACTAGGCGTAATTTAATAGCGTATTTTTCCATATCACTAATGCCAAATGGGAATGAATGATGGATGTCGATATTGCCTTCCGGGTGTTCTTAAAAGTCGCTGATACCGAAAGCTTTTCCAGTGCCGCCAAGCAATTGGGCATGGGCCAACCCGCCGTATCCAAACAAGTCTCCGCGCTTGAGGATCATTTGGGCGCGCGCCTGCTCCACCGCACCACGCGCAGCATCACCCTGACGGACGAAGGCCGCGAATTTTTGGGCCATGCCCGTCATGCCATCGCGGCCACAGACTACGCATTGGAGCGGGTACAGCGCGTCAAAGCCAATCCGAGCGGCCTGCTCCGCCTCTCTTGCCAGACAGGGTTCGCCCGTATGCAGGTCGTGCCGCGCCTTGGCAAAATTCTGGAACTCTACCCCGACATCGATATCGACCTAGTGCTGCAAGATAGTTGGCCGAACCTTGTGGAACAAGGCATCGACCTGCGCATTCATATTGGCGAAATCGAGGATGAAACCGTCATCACCCAGCTCATCGGCTATTCACCAATCCAGCTTTTCGGCACGACGAGCTATGTCGAAAAATATGGAATGCCAAAGACCCCGCAGGATTTAGTGAACCATCAGATCATCCACTTCACCGGCTATAACCGCCAGCGCAAATGGATTTTCACCAAAGACGGCAAACAGGAAGCGCTGGACATTAAGAGCCGCGTTGGCATTGATAATCTCGATGCGCTG
>JAYTVD010000048.1:0-2369 GCA_043744175.1 Phyllobacteriaceae bacterium | reverse complement strand
AAACATCGCCGCTATCTGGCTTATCCAAGCCGGAAACCATGCGCAGGGTGGTCGTCTTGCCAGCACCGGTAGGGCCGAGCAACACCACGAACGAACCGTCTGGGATTGTCATTGAAACATCGTCCAGAGATTGTGTGGCTCCGAAGCGCTTGCTGACGTTTTTGAGGATAACTTCAGCCATGTTTCAACACTCCCTTATTGCCTTCCGAAACCAAGGCCCTGTCCCGCTCGCCCTCAAAAATCGTCACCGTGCGCGGGTCAAACTCCAGCCCGATTGTCTCGTCCACACTGATCTTTTGGTCAGAGGCAATGCGCGCCTTGATGACGCCGTTCGGCGTTGCAATCGTCACAATCTGGGTCGTGCCCAAATATTCGGTGGCAATCGCTTTGCCGCGATATTTTGATGTGTCGGAAAAATGAATATGTTCTGGGCGAACGCCAAATGTCAGCGGCCCTTTGGCACCCTCACGGGACGTTGGGATTTTGAAATCAACGCCGTGCAGGTTCACCGACTTGGTACCAATACCGATCATGCCGTTAAAATCGAGAAAATTCATCGACGGCGAGCCAATAAATTTGGCGACAAATTTCGTGGCCGGCCAATCATATATTTGCTGCGGCACGCCAAATTGCTCCACGACGCCATGGTTCATCACCACAATCTTATCGCCCATCTGCATGGCCTCAAGCTGGTCGTGGGTTACATAAACAGTCGTGGCCTTCATGCGGTCGTGCAGCGCGCGCAGTTCCAGCGACATGTGCTCACGGAACTCAGCATCCAGCGCACCCAAGGGCTCATCCATGAAGAAGGCTTTCGGATCGCGGACAATCGCACGACCAAGCGCCACGCGCTGGCGGTCACCGCCGGAAAGGCCGCCAACAGGCTTGTTCAAAATGTCAGTAATGCCAAGAATTTCAGCAACTTCTGAGACCTTCTTTTTGACAGCCGCCTTTGGCATCCCCTGGCTGATTAAGGGGTAGGAAATGTTCTTGCCGACATTCATGTGCGGATAGAGCGCAAACATCTGAAACACGAAGGCGATGTCACGCTGGCTGGCTGGCTTTTGGCCAACCTCTTCGCCGTCGATGTAAATCTCACCGCTGGTCGGCAGTTCAAGTCCGGCCATCATGCGCAATGTCGTGGTCTTGCCGCAGCCGGACGGGCCGAGCAGCATGAAGAATTCGCCGTCCTCAATTGTGAATGTCGATGACTTAACCGCATTGAACGAACCGAAGTCCTTGCGCACATTTTTGATCATTATCTGTGCCATGGATCACTCCGGAAAATGGCTGACGATGATGAACATCACCATGCCAATAAGGGTTACAATAAAGGAGTAAGTGAAAAGCCACAGTGCGAAAGGCTGCATGAGCATGAAGACGCCCAGCGCAATCAATATGGAGGCCAGCATTTCCCACGAGCCGCGTTTCAGGTGCAGCAGACCATCAATAAAGGACGTCATTTGCGAACCGCTCCGAAGGTTATGCCGCGAAGCAAATGCTTGCGAAGCAAGATTGTGAACACCATGACGGGCACGAGGAATATCGTGGCGCCCGCCGCTACCGCTGGCCAATCCTGGCCACCAACGCCGATGATTGTCGGGATGAAGGGTGGCGCAGTTTGCGCAGTTCCAGAGGTAAGAAGCACCGCCAAAGCATATTCATTCCATGCAAAAATCAGGCAGAAAATAGCGGTCGAGGCGATGCCAGCAGCAGCTTGCGGCAGCACAACTTTGTAGAAAGCCTGGAACCTCGTATAGCCGTCAATCAACGCTGCTTCCTCATATTCAATCGGAATTTCGTCGATAAAGCCGTTGATGAGCCAGACTGCCAGCGACAGATTGATGGCCGTATAAAGTAGGATCATGCCTGCGTGTGTGTCGTTCAAACCCACTTGGCGGAACATGAGAAAGATCGGGATAGCGACAGCAATCGGCGGCATCATGCGTGTTGAGAGGATGAAGAATAACAGATCATCCTTGAGCGGCACTTTGAAGCGCGAAAACGCATAGGCGGCAGCCGTGCCCAAAACAATGGCAAAAAATGTTGAACCAAAACCGATTATAACCGAGTTCAAAAACCGCTCGCCATAGCGCGACGGGCCGGCGATCACCATGTCATACTGGCGCACAATCCGGTCGTACCAAGTGGCTGGCTCGCCCAGTTGTGCAAGCATTTCCGGCGTCGCGCGGGTGCGTGTCGTGAAGAGGTTTACATAGCCTTCAAGTGTTGGCTGAAACAGAATTTTGGGCGGATAGGCAATGGCATCCGACGGCGACTTAAAGCCTGTCGCGATGATCCATAGCAGCGGCATAATTGTTATCAACGCATAGAAAACAACAAGCGTGCCCGCCACCCATTTTTGCCGT
>JAYTVD010000047.1:0-30018 GCA_043744175.1 Phyllobacteriaceae bacterium | reverse complement strand
TGGCCAGTTCGGCCAAGCGCTTGATGGCCTCATCAAACGGTTCCAAATCAATGATCTGGCGGCCGATGTGCATGTCGATGCCGACGGTTTTGAGGTTCGGCAATTCGGCGGCGCGGGCGTATGCCTGATTGGCTTCCTCGTAAGGAATGCCGAATTTGTTTTCTTTTGTACCCGTCGAGATTTTCTTGTGGCTGCGGGCATCCACTTCCGGATTGATACGGATGGAGACGGGCGCGATTTTGCCTGCTGCGAGCGCGCGGGCGGAGAGTTGTTCCAGCTCGGGGCGGGATTCCACGTTGAAACAATGAATGCCAGCGGCGAGCGCGAAGTCCATCTCGCGGGCGGTTTTGCCGACGCCGGAGAACACGATTTTGGACGCGGGAATGCCAGCGGCCAGTGCGCGACGCAGTTCGCCTTCGGACACAACATCCGCACCAGCGCCAAGCGCGGCAAGTGTTTTCAACACGGCTTGGTTGGAGTTGGCCTTCATGGCGTAGCAAACCAGATGGTCCAGCCCCTTGAGGCCTTCCGAGAAGACGCGGAAATGGCGGGTTAGTGTGGCTGTTGAATAGCAATAAAAGGGCGTGCCAACTTTGGCGGCAATCTCTGCCACAGCCACATCTTCGGCAAACAAAGCGCCGTCTTTATAGTCAAAATGGTTCACGGGAATGCCTGTGCTTTAGGTCAAAATTACTTGATGAGGCCGTCAAGGACGAAGGGTTTATCCTCTTTCGGCGCGTCTGGCGCTGTGGCCTCTTTGGGCGCGTTGCCGATGGCTGATGGAGCTTCCAACGCGCCGCGTCGCCCGCATCCGCTCAAGGTAAAGAGCGAGGCGGCAATCAAAGTCAGAGCAACTAGTCTAGTCATTGGCGTTCCAAATATTTTTGAGGGTAGGTTCGTGGTTGGGATTATGCCTTCACGAGCCGCTTTTTCCAATAGGCGATCTGCTTCTTTACTTGTGCGGGCGCTGTGCCACCAAACGAGGTGCGGCTGCGTACGGATTTATCGACGCTGAGCACCGAGAACACTTCGTTGGTGATACCTGGATTTATGGTTTGCAAATCCGCCAGCGATAACTTTTCAAGCCCGCATTTCTTGGCCTCGGCCAAGGCAACCGCGCGGCCCGTGACATGGTGTGCTTCACGAAACGGCATGTTGAGTTCGCGCACCAGCCAATCGGCCAAATCCGTTGCGATGGAGAAGCCGGAACCTGCTGCACTTTTCATCTGGGCGGTGTTGATGGTCATGTCGCCAATCATGCCGGTCATCGCGGCTAAGCAAAGCTCCAGCGTTTCGGCGGCGTCGAACACAGCTTCCTTGTCTTCCTGCATGTCCTTGGAATAGGCCAGCGGCAGGCCTTTCATCACGGTTAAAAGCGCGACAAGATGGCCGTTGATGCGTCCGGTTTTGGCGCGGACCAGCTCGGCGGCATCCGGATTTTTCTTCTGCGGCATGATGGAGGAGCCGGTGGAAAAACTATCTGACAGGCGCACGAAGTTAAACTGCGGCGTGGACCAAATCACAATCTCTTCGGCAAAGCGCGAGAGATGAATGGCGCAGATTGATGATGCTGCGAGAAACTCTAGTGCATAGTCGCGGTCGGCAACCGTATCAATGGAATTGCGCGTGGGTTCGCGAAAGCCGAGCGACTGGGCTGTCATGTTGCGGTCAATCGGAAAACCCGTCCCCGCCAGCGCTGCCGCGCCAATGGGGGATTCGTCCATACGCTCAATGGCATCGCGGAAACGCGATAGATCGCGGCCGAACATTTCGACATAGGCCATGAGATGGTGGCCGAAGGTGACGGGCTGCGCGCTTTGCAAATGGGTGAAGCCGGGCATGACGGAGGCCGCGTGAATTTCGGCTTTGACCAGCAGGCCAGCAATGAGCGCTTTCAAAGACTGCGCGCATTTGCCCGCTTCTTGTTTGACCCAAAGCCTAAAATCCAGCGCCACTTGGTCATTGCGTGAACGCGCGGTGTGGAGGCGACCTGCGGCGGGGCCGATGATTTCGGCAAGGCGCGCTTCGACATTCATATGAATATCTTCACGGGCGCGGGAAAATTCGAATGTACCGCCTAAAATCTCACTCAACACTTGTTGAAGACCGGCCTCTATCTTTTTCTGGTCATCTTTGGCGATAATGCCTTGGTGAGCCAGCATTTGAGAGTGGGCGATGGAGCCGGAAATATCTTGGGCATAGAGTTTTTTATCAAAGCCTATGGAGGCGTTGATTTCTTCCATAATGGCGGACGGACCGGCGGCAAAACGTCCGCCCCACATTTCATTACTGGTTTTTGTATCCGACATGATAACAGTCCACTTATGGAGTTAGAAATTTGACCGAACGCGCATCTGTTAGTCCGTATAAAATAGTGGGCCGTGCAGCATTGGCGGGCGTTTTGGTTGGAGCGCTTGCGATATACGTGAAGGAAGCGCCTTCTGGCAAGGAAACATCTGCGGCGTCGGTTGATGCCAGTCAATGTGCTTTGAGTGATGCCAAGAAGGCCAAGCTCGATGCCGCCGCGCAAGGCGATGTGGCGGCCATGCGGCCAGTATCAACACCTAAACAATTTTCTGCGCTGGCGTTTAATGATGGCGAGGCCAAGCCGATGACGCTGACAGCGTTTAAGGGCAAAACAGTTCTATTGAACCTTTGGGCCACTTGGTGTGTGCCGTGCCGCGCTGAAATGCCCGCCTTGGATGCGCTGCAAGCGCAATCCAGCAGCGATAAGTTTGAGGTTGTGGCGGTAAACGTCGATAATGATGGTGCGGAAAAGGCCAAGGCTTTTTTGAGCGAGATCGGCATTAAGAGCCTGAAATCATACGGCGACCCGACAATGGGGCTGTTTAATAACCTTAAACGTGAAGGTTTGGCGCTTGGGCTGCCGGTTTCCTTGCTTATTGGGCCTGATGGGTGTTTGCTATCGGCTATGAATGGTCCGGCGGCATGGGGCGGCGCGGACGCTAAAAAACTTATCGACACAGCAGTATCGGCATCAGGCACATGAACGAAGAAGATTTCCGGCGCATCGCACTTTCCCTGCCGGAAGCGGAAGAAAAATCACATTTTGACAAGCCGGACTTCCGCTTGCGCGGCAAGATTTTTGCCTCCATCAAAAACCCGCGTATGGGCATCATCAACCTTAACCAAGACCAACAAGCCGCCGCAATCGCCGCGGAGCCGGAAATGTTCAGCATCGTTGCGGGCAGCTGGGGCAAACTCGGCTGGACAGAGGTTTTTCTGGCCGATGCCACCGACGAACCGGTCTATGCAGCCATGCTAAATGCCTGGCGAAATCTGGCACCAAAGGTGTTGATTAAGGCTTGCGGGCTGGAGGGGTAGTTACCGCGTTGGCACTGGATGCTCGCCGCGATAGTCATAAAATCCGCGACCGACTTTGCGACCTAGCCATCCGGCTTCGACGTATTTTACCAACAGCGGGCATGGGCGGTATTTGGAATCGGCGAGGCCATCGTGCAGCACTTGCATGATGGAAAGGCAGGTATCGAGACCGATGAAATCGGCCAATTGTAATGGTCCCATCGGGTGGTTGGCACCGAGCTTCATGGCCGTGTCGATGGCTTCAACCGAGCCTACGCCTTCATAAAGCGTGTAAATTGCCTCGTTAATCATTGGTAGCAGGATGCGGTTGACGATAAACGCTGGAAAATCTTCGGCGACCGTGATGGTTTTATCCAGCGCTGAGATGAAGGTTTTGGCCGTCTTGAATGTTGGCTCGTCAGTGGCGATGCCGCGCACAAGTTCCACCAGTTTCATGACTGGTACGGGGTTCATGAAATGAATACCGATGAACTTTTCGGGGCGGTCTGTTGCCGCAGCGAGGCGCGTGATGGAAATGGAGGAGGTGTTGGTGGCCAAAATTGCATCTGGGCGCAAAACGGCACTGACTTGGCTGAAAATTTTCTTCTTGACGCTTTCGTCTTCAGTTGCCGCTTCAATGGCTAAATCGCACTGCGCCAAATCTTGCATTGTCGCGGCGGCTTTGATGTGGCTGAGTGCCTTGGTGCGGGTTTCTTCGGTGATCTTGCCGGATGTGACGCTGCGCGTCAGGTTCGCGCCGATGGTGGCGATGCCTTTTTCAATGCGGTCTTGCGCTGTGTCGTAGATGAAAACATCAAACCCTGCCAATGCGCACACATGAGCGATACCGCTGCCCATTTGACCTGCACCGATAACGCCGACTGTTTTAATGTCTGACACGAGCCTACTCCTGCAAAATTATTATGCGAGGTGAGTGTTAAAGGTCATTTTGGCGCACGTCCAGCCCGCGTTGAGTGCAATGGGGGCGGCATGGGCTAATGCAGTGAGGCATTAGGGCGCATGTGGTGCGTTCAGCAGGACGTATGCCCCGCTGAACGAAGGCGTAAAATTAAAGCGCTTTTTCGAGCTGTGGAAGTATTTCAAACAGGTCGCCCACGATGCCATAGTCCGCGACTTGGAAAATCGGGGCTTCTTCATCCTTGTTGATGGCAACGATGATTTTGGAATCCTTCATGCCCGCCAAATGCTGGATGGCACCGGAAATGCCGCAAGCGATGTACAAATCAGGGGCCACGACCTTGCCTGTTTGGCCCACTTGCCAATCGTTTGGTGCGTAGCCAGCATCGACTGCGGCGCGGGAAGCACCGACGGCGGCGTTGAGCTTATCGGCTACTGGCAAGATCACTTCCATGAACTTTTCGTTGGACCCAAGCGCACGGCCACCGGAGATGATGATCTTGGCAGACGTTAGCTCAGGGCGATCGCTACCGGAGAGCGCGGCGCTGACGAACTTTGAGAGTGCTGGATCGCCAACTGCCTTGATGGCTTCGACGGAAGCGGAGCCGCCTTCTGCTGCGGAAGCGAAGCTTGCAGTGCGGACTGTTACAACTTTGATCTTGTCAGTGGACTGCACGGTTTGGATGGCGTTACCGGCATAAATCGGGCGCTTGAATGTATCGGCGCTGACCACCTCGACAATTTCAGACACTTGCATTACGTCAAGCAGTGCGGCCACGCGGGGCAGCACGTTTTTGCCCATAGTGGTGGCCGCGGCAACGATGGCGCTATAGGAGCCAGCCAGCGAGACGAGCAGCGCGGCGGTCGGTTCTGCAAGGCGATGCTCAAGACTGGCGTCATCTGCCAGCAGCACTTTTTTAACGCCGGACAGTTTGGCAGCGGCATCAGCAACGGCTTTGCAGCCCTTGCCAGCAACCAGCACATGAACGTCGCCTCCCATCGCTGCGGCAGCGGTGAGAGCCTTGTTTGTCTGGTCAGACAGGTGAGCGTTATCGTGCTCGGCTACGAGAAGAATCGTCATGGATTTATCCTTCCAAAATTAGTTGAGCACGCCGGCTTCGTTTTTCAATTTGTCGATCAGCTCGGCAACGGTTTTCACCTTGACACCCGCCTTGCGGCCGCCCGGTTCTACCGTCGTGATGACCTTGAGGCGCGGTGCTGTGGAAACGCCGTAATCTTCGGGTGTCTTCTCATCGAGCGGCTTCTTCTTGGCCTTCATAATGTTTGGCAAAGAGGCATAGCGCGGTTGGTTGAGACGAAGATCGGTCGTCACAACGGCAGGCATTTTCAAGTCAACAGTTTGTAAGCCGCCATCCACTTCGCGGGTGACGGCAATAGTGCCGCCTTCCGGCGAAATCTTGGAAGCGAACGTGCCTTGGCTCCAGCCAAGCAGCGCGGATAGCATCTGGCCTGTCTGGTTGCTGTCATCGTCAATGGCCTGCTTGCCGCAGATAACCATTGTCGCGCCTTCGGCTTCAACAACAGCTTTCAAGATTTTGGCAACCGCCAATGGCTCAACCAGATCATCGGTCTTGACCAGAATGCCACGGTCCGCGCCCATGGCGAGCGCTGTGCGGATGGTTTCCTGCGCCTGCTGCGGGCCGACCGATACGGCGATAATTTCGCTTGCCTTACCGGCTTCTTTGAGACGAATGGCTTCCTCAATGGAGATTTCGTCAAACGGGTTCATCGACATTTTAACATTGGCCAGATCCACGCCGCTGCCATCCGCTTTGACGCGAATTTTTACGTTGTAATCCACAACCCGTTTGACGGGCACGATGATTTTCATTGCAGAGAACCTTTCTTGATCGAACTACGGTCAGGCGTATTTGTGCCCAATTACGACTTTCGCTGCGGTTTGGATAGCCAAAAGCCGACATAAATACCCAATTTTTTGGTTTCACCCAATTAGGGTCTTGATGGATTATTTTGACGTTAACGTCAATATTTTTGTGATTATTCCGAGCGTCCCCATTTTGATGGGGTAGTAGGCTCAATTGCGATGGGCGCTGCCACAATGACTGTCGGGCTGGCATCCACAACATCAATTTCGTGGTCACGGTCAAACAACGGCACGCCTTTGCGGCGCATAAGGACAACTAGCACAGCGCCCGCGATGATACCGCCAACATGGCACGGCCACGACACTTCGTCTTCCGTTTGGGTAAATAGCATCAGGAATTGAAAGCCAACCCATAAAATAAGCGGAATATAGGCAGGGATGCGCAGCGGAAACCACATGAAGGCCAGCACCCACAATTTCACACGGGGTGTCAAAATAAGATATGCGGCGATGACACCCGCGATTGCGCCGGAAGCGCCTATGAGTGGCTGTTCGCTGTCCGGCACAATGAGCCCGTGGACAAATGCTCCTGCTACTGCACAGGCAAGATAGAAAATCAAAAACCGAAAGTGGCCAAGGGCGTCTTCCACATTGTCGCCAAACACCCACAAAAACAGCATGTTGCCGCCTATATGATAGATGTCGGCATGGAGAAATGCGTAAGTGAGATATGTCCAGTTTTGCGGGATCATATAGTCTTCCGCACCTAAATAAGCGATGTGATGGGCAACCGCTGGAATGTAGCCCATGCCCACTATGTCAGCGTTGGCAACATCTTCGGACACGCCAAGTGATGTAAACAGAAATACGATGATGTTTATGAGGATCAACCCGTAAGTGACATACTGGTGTTTGATGTAGCGCAACCGGTTTGAATCATACAACGGGATGAACATATCAGTTGCCTTGCTTTTAACGGATTATCGGTTCACGCCGGGAATCCATAACACGTCTTTCGCGCCATTGTCATTGACGGCCCGCGAGGCGACGAAGAGAAAATCTGACAGGCGGTTGAGATATTTGAGCGCTTCCGGATTGATTTCTTCGCCAGAGAATTCGGTAAGTTCCACCACCAATCGCTCTGCCCTTCGCGCTATTGTGCGGGCTAGATGCAACGCGGCGGCGGCGGGCGAACCACCGGGCAGTACGAAAGATTTCAATGGCGCAAGATTGGCGTTCACTTCATCAATTGCATCTTCGACATTTTTCACTTGACTGGCAACAATGCGCAGCGGCTCATATTCCGGTTTCTTCTTCGTATGTGGTGTCGCCAAATCTGCACCTAAATCAAACAGATCGTTTTGAATGCGAAGCAACATCGCGTCAATTTGAGAGTGTTGGCCAGCGGTATGAACCCTGGCAAGGCCAATGGCAGCGTTAGTTTCGTCGACAGTGCCATACGCATCAATGCGCAGGTTGCACTTCAAACGGCGTTCTTGACCCACCAGCCCTGTAGTTCCATCATCACCGGTACGGGTGTAGATTTTGTTGAGGGTAACCACAGTTTATCTCCGGCTAAAGTAAACTGCGGCAACCAAAAAGACGATGGCAATGGCTTGCAGCAGCACGCGCATTTGCATCATTTGATTGGAATAATTGGCCGAACCGTTTTTCATCATATTGCGCAGTCCGGCAAACAATGCTCCCGCCACGCCAAGCATAACGATAAAGGCCAAGACCTTGAATAAAAGTGCCATAGTCATTTCCTAATTCACTCTTCAGTTTACGAATATTTTGACATGATGGCGTAGAGCCATTTTGCCGGCAAAATGCGCTTTAAGAGGACGCCGACCTTTGCTGGTCTCGTTACAACATAGTGCGGCTGAGGCGAGCGGGAAAGTAGTGCCTGTTTCAATACTTTGTAAATGGCATCGGGTCCGAGTTTGGTTGCGGCTTTTGATCCTCCGGACCGCAAAAGACCGATCCGCTTTTCATAGGAAGCGCGATGCCGTGAGTTTATTACATCCAAATATTTATCAGCCATAGCTGCGGCATTCACAGCGATTTTTGATTCAATAGCACCCGGCTCAATTAGTGAGACCTCAACTCCCGTTCCGCCTAGCTCCATACGCATCGTCGTCATCAATCCCTCGACTGCATGTTTTGAGGCATTATACGCGCCGCGCCATTTTTGTGGAACCAGACCAAGGATTGAGGAGTTAAACACGATGCGTCCATGGCCTTGTTTGCGCATGACGGGTACGAGACGTCTTGTTAAATCATGCCAGCCAAAGAAATTTGTCTCAAACTGTTCACGAAGCGCGTCCATCGGCAAGTCTTCAACTGCGCCGGGTTGCGCGTAACCACCATTGTTAAACAAGGCGTCGAGCGTGCCACCCGTCAGAGCCATCACATCGTCAACCAGCTTTTTAATAGACACAGGATCACGATAATCGAGGAAAAATGTTTCAAATCCCTCAGATTTCAATTGCTGTATATCTTCGGGCTTACGGGCTGTCGCAAAGACGCGCCATCCGTCATTTTTTAACGCGCGTGCGCAAAATGCACCAATACCCGAGGAGCAACCGGTAATCAGGATAGTTTTTTCATCGCT
Source organism: Phyllobacteriaceae bacterium (assembly GCA_043744175.1). Lineage (GTDB taxonomy): Bacteria > Pseudomonadota > Alphaproteobacteria > Rhizobiales > Rhizobiaceae > JANMEX01. The sequence continues at coordinate 21,316 of JAYTVD010000047.1, read as the reverse complement.
CATTTATAAATATTATCCAAATCACTTGCTAAACTACGATTAGACTTCCCATATCCGACTCCCATGCGCAACGCAGGCTTAAACATGCTTCGATCAATAGTTGTCATCAAACGCATACTTTTTGACGCCCTGACTCATTACAATGATGATGATGGGTGGGCGATGGCCAGTCATGTTGCTTTATCCTCATTGATGGCATTGTTTCCGTTCCTGATTTTTGCCGGGACTCTGGCGAGTTTTCTGGGTGCTAATGCCTTTTCAGATACGGCGGTTCACCTGATTTTTGATACATGGCCGCAAAGAATAGCGGCGCCGATAGCTGCTGAGGTGCAAAATGTGCTCACCGTTAAGCGAAGCGGCTTGCTGACAATTTCAATTGTCGCTGCGGCCTATTTTGCTGCCAGCGGCATCGAGGCTCTTCGCGTTGCGCTGAACAGAGCTTACCGCGAGCGGGAATCCCGGTCGTTGATCTATCGACGCACTCAAAGCCTTGGCTTTGTATTTGTCGCGGCTGTAGGCATGGCGGCGATCAGCCTGTTGCTCGTGCTTGCGCCTTTAGCGTTGAAGATTGCCGAAAAATGGGTGCCGTGGATCGCGGACTACTCAGGATCAATTGGAATCTGGCGTTATATGATTGCAATTTTCCTCCTCATAGGAGGGCTGATTGCGGTCCACACATGGCTGCCAGACGGCAAGCGGCCGTTTGTTTTGATCTTGCCCGGCATATTTTTAACCTTGGCAGCTTGGGTTGCCAGCGCGGCGATATTTGCTACGTATCTGGAGCGCTTTGCCAATTATTTATCGACCTACGCGGGTCTGGCTTCCATCGTGATTGCATTAGTGTTTTTATATATTTTGGCCGCCATTTTCATCGTTGGTGCTGAAATAAACGCCTCAATCAATATTTACGCAGAGGCGCGGCGCAAGGTGCCCAGTTGACTGTTTGATACCCAAACAGCGGCGGCGACCAGCACCATTCCGATATATTGAATGCCGTGTAATTCTTCGCCAAAGAGGATGTTGGCCATAATCGCTGTTACCGCCGGTATGAGATAAAACAGCGATGCGATTGAATTTACAGCCCCATCGCGGATGAGCCGCATTAAGAGAAATATTGCGCCGATAGACAAGACTATGACCAGCCAAGCCATTGCAAAGTACAGCTCGCCATTGGGTACAAACTGTTGGTGTTCAAATGCCAAGGACAGGATAGCGGTGACAATGCAGGCTCCGGCATATTGAAGCGTCGTACCCGTCACCATATCGGTGGCCGTACCCGTTTTTTTCTGCCATATGGTTCCAGCGCTTACACAGAATACTGCTGCAAAAGACGCGACGATAGTGGCGGAATTGATACCCGCCGCGCCGAGATGGAGTTTTGGAAACAGCACTAATGCCACGCCCGCAATGCCCAAAATGAGGCCCAGCCAATGGCGGGGGTAGATTTTTTCTTTGAGTACTGCGCCGGCAAGGAGCGTCGTCAAGATAGGTTGAATGCCAACGATCAGCGCGGACATGCCCGCTGGTAAACCGTTGTGAATCGCCCAGAATACGGCGGACAAGTAGGCACCGTGAATGAGCGCACCCGTTATCATCGCATGGATGGCGGTTTTGCCATTTGGAAACCGCCGTCCGGTGACCAATGCGAAAACCGCAAGTATAAATCCCGCTATGGCAAAGCGTATTAGCAAGAAATAAAATGGTTCTGCATAGGGCATTGCATAGCGCGCACCAATAAATCCGGTGGCCCAAAGAAGGACGAACAATGTCGGGATTAACCTAATAGGCATAAGTCCATATACTTTCTGGTAGCGGTTGCTATCTTCAACTGGTCGCAAGCACACAAATAGTTGAATTTGAATGATGTCTAATCGAGTTGACGATTTACTTGTTGCGCGCTTATGACGTCAAATAATCGCCGGACTTAGGAGTGGTTGAATGCTTTTGCAACTTGATATGTCAACACAGCTATTTCTGTTTACGACCATTGCGCTTGCAAGCTTCTTTTTAGCGACCGCGATGGATGGCGTTCTCGGTGTGGACGGGTTTGGTGTTATTGGCAATCAAATCATTTTAGTCATCGGGTTTTATCTTGGTGTGTCGCTTGGGCATTACTACGGCTACAACGTCAAGGATTTCAAAATTGGAGTGATAGCGGGCCTTATTGGCTCGTTTGCGATAATGTTTTTACTGAGTATCATAAAGGCTCTGCTTAACCGGTTTTTCTGATTGGACTTTAGATCCTAAATGCTCACTTTGGATACACTTGATGATGTTCGCGGAGCGTTGAGCCTGCTGCTTGCCAGCGATGAGCGCCTCAAAGAAGTCGCGGCCATCGCAGGTGATTTACCTCTGCGCCGCACCGTACCGGGTTTTGAAAGTCTGGCGAACATTGTTGTTTCACAGCAGGTGTCCAAAGCGAGTGCTGACGCGATCTTCGCGCGGCTTGTTACAATGGGTGCTGTTACCGATGCGGCACAATTTGCGCGCTTTGGCGACGAAAACTTGTTAGGGGCAGGCCTCTCCCGTCCGAAGCTGAAAACTCTTCGTGTTGTCAGCTCCGCTTGCATCGATGGCATACTTGATCTTGAAGGGTTGTGCTTGCTGTCGGCCGATGAGGCTATCAAAGCAATGACCGCATTGCCTGGTATTGGTCCTTGGACAGCGGAAGTCTATTTACTCTTTGCTGCCGGACATCCTGATATTTTCCCTTCTGGAGATATTGCACTCCAAAATGCCATCCAGATGGCACATGGGTTGGATGCACGCCCGAGCGCTAAGAAGACGCATGAAATTGCTGCGCAATGGGCACCCCATCGCGGTACGGCAGCGCGGCTGTTTTGGGCCTATTACGGCATGATGAAAGGCATGGGTTCGAAGAGCCCGCTTTGAGGCCATTTTCAAGAAGCGCCGCACCTTGACTTTTTGGGCTTCACATTCATGTCATGTCAGCACTACACTATAAAAATGTGATAGATTCTTATCAGTTTTAGGTGAGCCTTGACGATAGCATTTGCACCACAGTCCATGCCTGCGTTGGTCTTGAATGCCGACTATCGCCCGTTGAGCTATTATCCGCTTTCACTTTGGTCTTGGCAGGATGCCATCAAGGCGGTGTTTCTTGATCGCGTGAACATTGTTGCTGAATATGATGCCGAGGTTTCCTCGCCATCGTTTTCGATGCGTCTGCCATCAGTTATTTGTTTGAAAAGTTATGTGAAGCCGACGCGCAATCCAGCATTCACGCGGTTCAATGTGTTCTTGCGTGACAAGTTCCAATGCCAATATTGCGGCTCACCCGATGATCTGACATTCGACCATGTCATCCCACGCTGCTGCGGCGGGCACACGACATGGGAAAATGTTGTTGCGGCCTGTTCGCCCTGCAATTTGAAAAAGGGCGGGCTCATGCCTGCCAAAGCCAAGATGTGGCCGCGCCAAGCTGCCTATCAGCCTGATGTGCATGATCTGCACAATAATGGCCGGATGTTTCCGCCAAACCATCTGCATCAGAGCTGGATGGATTATCTCTATTGGGATGTCGAACTGGAGCCTTGAGAAACCGCCCTGTCAGCGCATTTGCTGCAATCTTCCTGCGCTTCCGGTGCTCAGGTACTTAAGTATGCTCCGCTCCGGTTCTCAGAAAATCACACCAACTGCACCAACATGACGATTTCTCTTATCACACTATTATTTAATAGCGGCTCTAAACGCACCAACCATTAGCACCAAGCTTGTCGGCACATTCCAACCGGCAAATGATATGCCAAGAAACCGCAGCGCTGCTTTATCGCAACTTGGCGGGTGTATGGCGTTGATATCATCAAGCAGATTGCCTGCATCCGTGGTGATGCTGGTTGCAGCAGCAGAACAATCCGTTGGTCCTGCCCAAAAGCTCCATTCGACGCCTGCGTGAAATATGGCCAGCGTCATGCCATAAAGCATCAACAACCCGCCCACTATCAGAAGCCCGCGCGTGATCGATGGATGCCATGTTTTATGGCTGGAAAGTGCTGCCAGCGCCATCAAGGGTGCGCCGAGATAGTAGGGCGTGCGTTGCTCTAAGCAAAGTTTGCAGGGTAAGTAGCCGCCGATATGTTCAAAGGCCAGCGCAGTGCCGACGACGCCAATCATGGCAACGCACAAAAACAGCGCATAGTTTGTTTGGAGCGGGGAGGTCTGTTTGAACATGGTAGTTTTCCGAATGTCTTATGCCAGCCATCGATACAGTAGATAAGCCAAAATTATGGCGGCAGCGGCGCTACCGGCAATAAGGCCAAGGCGTTTTTCGATAAATTCACGAATTGGTTCGCCGTAGCGACGCAGTACCCACGCCAGCGCAAAAAAGCGTGCGCCGCGGGCGAGAATGGCGCTGATGATGAAGAACCATATATTCACCCCTGCCACGCCTGAGAGGATGGTCACAACTTTGATTGGTGGCAAATGAGCAAGGCCTGATGTTACCAAGAGCAAGATAATCATCGCCGGGCTAACCGAAGTGCGTAGCGATTCAAATGCCTCCAGTTTTCCGTAAAATTCGAGAACTGGTTTAGCAATAGCATCGTATGCGAAGTGTCCAAGCATCCATCCGGCAATACCACCAAGCACGGAAGCTATAGTGGCAATCGCGGCGTAACGATAGGCGCGCTCAGGTTTGGCTATTGCCATCGGAAGGAATAGCACATCCGCTGGGACGAGAAAAATTGAGCTCTCTATGAACGCGATAAATGCAAGCCAATATTCTGCCGATTTGCGCGCCGCCAGCGAAAGGGTCCAGTCATAGAGCTTATGCAACATCGCGTGATTTCCCATAATGTATGCCCGCTCTAGCGCGGCGCGGCCACTGCGGCAACGGGGCGAATTGGCTCAGTTTGACGTTTAGAAAATAAACATCATTTCGCTAGTTGACCAAACGCCGCCAAACGATGTATTTCCCCCGCACTGGCAGCTTTTTGTTGTCTGTGCCTCTATGGTGGAATTGGTAGACACGCCTGACTCAAAATCAGGTTCTGCAAGGAGTGCTGGTTCGATTCCGGCTAGAGGTACCACTCACTTTCTCGACAAATGATCCGAGAAACTTTGAGCCAAAAATCAAAACTCATGTCGTTGGTTGCGGTTGCAGGTTAGGCAGTTGTTTTTGCAATTTGCTTTTAATCAGTCTGAACCCACCAAAGAAGAACAGCCCCGCGAACACGAGCAGCGCGATACCGATCAGCGGCCTGAACACAATCCACGCAATTGCGACGGTTATAAGCGTGAGGACCAGCGCCACAACGCCAGTTACCAAGCCAATGCCCGCACCAAGTATGTTGCCAACAAACGGGATGACGTCGCCAAAAACGCTAATTGGCCCAAGTATCAGAGACAAGCCAATCCACATGCAGATGAATGCGCCAACGCGGATGAGCCATGTAATGATTTTGTTCTCGCTTTCGACGGACGCAAACATGCCATCTGCGCTGACATTGCCCATTTCTAGCAGATTTATGTCACCGTTTTTGGTGAAGTAGGTCTGAACAGCACCTGCATCTTGCTTGCCTATGACGCTAATGTCGGTGGGCTTAATAATGCCGTAGCTTACACGCACCGCGCCGACCTGCGGGTTGGCTGCGTCTCCGTGGAAATATGTGTTGCCGCTTAACGAGTATTCCAATTTGAGAGAAGGGTCCAAGGCCTCAACATTTTGTTGTGATAGTGCGTAGTCTTCGTAGGAATTGATCTGGCTGACGAAGGGATCACTGAGTTTAAATGCGCCGACAGTGATGTTGGACGCGACAAATGTTTCGCTTTCATAGGGCATGGACGAGGGGTTTTGATGCCCGTCCTGTTTTTTGAAATTGGAGGACTCTATCGCATCGTCAGACCAGACTTTCTCGTAAGTATAGGTCGTTTCGGTGGTCTCGCTGCCGCCTAAGTTTTTCTCGGTTTTAGACTGCGAACTTTCTTTCCATTGATACATTTCCACAGTGCGTTTGAGCTTTAGCGCCGTTTCCTGCACGCCAAACAAAGAATCAACCACTGTATCCGTCGTCGTAGCCTTGCCGAATATATGGATCAACGCACCGTTATGCGCTGGATCAATGGCGTCGGAAGACAGTGCGACAACAGCCCCGCGCCCTTCGTTGAGTGTTTTTATTCGATTGACTGAGTGTCCTTCGTTCCAAAAAATCAGAGGAAAGGCGCCTAGGAATAAAATGATACCAACGATGATTCCCATGAACGAACCAACAATGCGGTTGCCCCATGATTTTGTTGTGGTCTCTACAAATTTATCAACCATTATTTTCCTTCTGCCTGTTCCAAAATAGTACAACAGATTTGGATGGATTATTAGTGGGGAGTGGAACTATTTACCGATAATCTATTGTATTTATTTTGGTATTTAAAGTTTAGTTTAAGCTAACTTCTGCCCGTAAGTGCACGCAGTCTTTCACGCATAGTGCGTGCAACGTTTTGTGTTTTCTTGTGCAACTGAATCTGGCTAGCGGCTTGGCGGACAGCGCGGTCAGAGCCCGGCGCAAGGCCGATTACCAGTGTTACCAATGACTGACGTTCTTTCCAAAGATGCGACATCACCGGATGGTCCGGCACAGCGAGCGAATCTGTACGCATTATGTTTGGGTCATCGAGCAGCAGCTTAGTGGTGTCCATCATTAACAACGTGCCTGGCGAATATTTGGCATAGTCCTCGTTGTAGGCGGTTTTCCATGTGTAGGCAGTCCCTGCCTCGCGCAGGACAACCAGCGAAGCGATGGCTTTGCCATTCAAGTCCAAGGTGTGGACGCGGCACATATCGCGTTCAGCCAGCTTATACAGTGCTTCGCGTGCAAATGCAGCGCGGTAGCGGTCAATGCTCATGGCCGTACGGTCACGACCCTTCCAGCCTCGTGCCTCAAGGGCAAGAAATTCCTCGGTACGGCGGCGCACGTCAACAGGGTCACGCGCTTCATTAAAAGTGATCGCGCCTTCGGTGTGAAGCTTCTTCAGTTTACTTTTGAACCCACGCAGATGGCTCGATGACATTGCGGTCTTGAAGTATTCATCCGGGTCTTCGCCGTAGGCCAGCATCGGCCGTAGGCGCTGGTTAATTGCAGTGATTGAAAGGTTGCGGCCAATGGCTGCGGTGTGCAGGGCGTTCGCCACCGGACCACCTTCGGCGATATCGGGTATGACAAGCACATCCGGCAGCTTCAAGTGTTTGCGCCCAAGGATGTCCAATACATCTTCCAGCACACCGACAGGATCATCGCGGTCAAGGAGCGGCGTACCTAACGGTGCAAAGGGCGAAGACCAAGCGCGTAGCACTTGAGGGCCGAGGCCCAAGCCAGAACGCTCGACAGAAAATGGCATCAAAAAACGCAGGCGCGACATATCATCGTTTTCATCGCGCACGGTGATAAATCGGATTTCGCGGTCTTCAAGGCGTGGCATGGCGGGCGCTAGAAAACGGGGATTGAAGAAAATGTTGGGCTCAATGGCACGCCAGCTTAGATATTCCAGCTCCTCCGCCATCTCAAATCCGGCACTGGCTGGATAAACCGATAAGCGGCGCGAGCGGCTTGTCTGCACAAGGCCCTTGAGATTTGCCATACCCTCGAACTGAGCAAGTGCGGGCTCATTGAGTTCCAACCCCGCAAGGCCGGCCATCATGGCTGCGGCTGCGCCACCTGTTTGCTCTTCAAACACCGGTACGGCGGCCATTATGACTTCCTCGAATGCAAATTTGGAATAAAGTCGGCAAAGACTGAAGGCTGAATGCCAAGTTTTTGATAAACGATAAGGCCTAGTGCCAGCGCCTCAAACACCATACCTGCGGAGAATGACGTTGCAGCGCCCCAGAGACCGAATGCGGGGATAAGAACTGAACATAGGCCAATGCTGCCAAATAGTGTGATGCCATAAATCCATGCGCATATGCGCTGATAGCCTGACATGTTGAGCAAGCTTTCGGAGGGGCCAACTGAAGCGCGCATCACAACACCTATTACCATAACAAACAACATCGGGTAGCCCTGAGTAAACGACTGGCCGAACAGCGAGAGCAATGGTTTTCCCAGCACAAGCACGACGAGGCCCATGAATAGTGATGGCCAGAAGGTCCACCGTGCTGAGCTGAGAACGAACTCGGCCAGCTCCCCCTTTGTGCCGGTGTGGATGAGCTGGGCATAGCGCTGGCTGACCCCCGCCTTCACTGCGAAATATACAAAGTGGACGAGCGCCAGAGTTTTGGCGGTAGCAAAATAGACGGCCACTCGGTCTGGATCGAGATAGTGACCGACCACTAGAACGTCTGCATTGGTCAGCAAAAACAAGAATCCTTCAACCAAAAATATCGGGAAGGACACGCCCATCCACTCGCCAAAATTAACTTGCTTAGGGCCGTTGGGAACGAGCTTTTCGACGCTGGCGGTGATTGCCAATAGCTGGACGATTGTGGTGGCATAAGTAGCAATTACCGCAGCTATGATCGCTGTCTTTGCATCTTCAGGAAAGCCTGCCATTAGCGCTATTACCATCATCACCAAAATGAGAATCGGACGCACGATATAGGTTGGTGAAAGCGCCTTGACGGGCCACGCGTTGGCGCGGGCTGTACCTTCGAGCGTATCGCCGAGCGCGATCATCGGAAGCATTAGCGCGCCAAGCACGAATGGTGCGACATAATAACTTTCGATTTTTTCGGCAAAGTATAGTGTGAACATGATGCCACAAAGGGCTACCAGCGTCGCAGCAAGCATTGTGAAAATACGGCCTGTGAACAAAATACCACGAAGCTCATTATCGCTGCCGGATGCCAAATATTGCGGCACAAAGCGAATGATTGAAGTGGCAAAGCCGAAGCAAGAAAGGTTGCCAGCGATAATTGCCGCCGTCCAGACGACGACAAAAATGCCATACTCAAAATCGCCCATCCAGCGTGCCAGCAAGATTTGCGATAAGAACGCAATAGCAGCACTGACCAGGCGGATAACAAAAGCGATTAGTGACATACGCCGGGCGATGGAATTGTCGTCTTTGGCGGTTAGAATTTCATCAAATTTTTGAGTAAACGGCAGCGCTCTTGCGGCATATCTGTCCGGCAAGAATTTGATCGCTGCATTGCTTGCGGAAATCCGCATGTCATTCCCCGATTAGTACTGAGGTATGACTAGCGAGAAAGCGTTTAGAAACAGTGTGTATCCATAAAATTGCTAATATTGGGTGGCAGGTTGGTTAATGAAAACCACCGTTCATCGCTCCACCAATTCCACGCGCCGGTTTGCCTGCCGTCCGGCGTCTGTTCCGTTGCTGGCAACAGGAGCCAATGCGCCAACGCCGGCGGCAATAATGCGGTTTTTTGTGATGCCATCACGCTTTAATAATGCCGCAACGACAGCATCTGCGCGGGCCTTTGAAAGGCCCAGATTGTCTTCTTGCTGGCCAATATTGTCCGTATGTCCGACGATATAGACCTTGAGCGCCGTGTTGTTGGTAAGCAACAGTGCCATCTGTGTTAACGCGGGTTCGGCCTCCGGTGTGAGGGTTGCCGTGCCAAACTCAAAATACACATTATCAACCGCGATATGGCCCTCAGCGCCTATGCCTTCTTGCATTTGCTTGGCGCTGACCATTTTGGCTTCCAGCGCTGCGGTGGTGAGGATATCAAGATGAACAATCGCGTGCTGCGATATGGCAGGATAGGGGGATCTGTCATTGAAGGCGACATATATTGCGATTGAGGTTGCCCCGTCTTTTGAGCGAACGGCAAGATAATGTTCATCTTGGAACCCGCCGAAGGCGAGATCGGATAAGCCCTTGATATTTTTCAGATGGCGATTGCTTGGATAAATTACTTTTTTGCCAAGCAATCCATTCTTGCTTCCGCATTCCGCTCCGTCGCACGAAAACAGGCTTACGTAGCCGGACGATTGCAAACTCTGCACATAATTGCTCATCAGGTCAGTGGCGCTTGTTCCCTCTGGTGCAACGTAGAGCAACCGGGTCAGTGTGCCTTCAAGACTTTCGCTTTTTGCTGACGACGCACCGCCGCTACCAGATCCGATTGGGCCGATTGCCAGTGGATATTTTGCAAATTCACCAGCACTGCCTCCAATCAGGCAAGCTCCATCATAAACCGGCAGACCGGTATAGTCTTCGATACCAGCGACCGGTGCGCAGCTCCGCGCGAATGCAGGCGTAATAATCCATGTGGATGCGATAAAAAGTAGGGCGGAAATGACGAAGGATTTCATAAAGAACAGCTTTCAACGGTCAGATTGTACTCAATCAATACTGATTTCGAAAAACGTCAAGGCGTTTGTTTTCTACCGTTGTTCAACCTTTTCGAGCACCTAATACGAACAATGAACACAAAAAAATCGGGATGGTTGGCCATCCCGATTTTTGGTTTCAGTCTCTAGATCTTATTTTAAGCAAAAGCGCCGTGACAGTGCTTGAACTTCTTGCCAGAGCCGCAAGGGCAAGTTTCGTTGCGCGCTATACGGCCCCATGTTGTTACATCATCTGGATTGCGGTTGGCTGGATCGACGAACTCATCCCTGAAGACAGATGGTTCGTTGAAATCATCTTGGCCCGTTGTGCCGTCAATGTGCTCGCCGTGCATTTCGGGCAACTGTTGCGCTGGGGCTTCTGCGGCCTGTTGTACTATTTCAACGCGGCCGAGCTGTGATGTTACTTCTTCGCGCAGGTTCGTCAGCATTGTTTGGAACAATTCAAACGCTTCGCCCTTATACTCATTGAGCGGGTCACGCTGGGCGTAGCCACGGAAACCTACAACTGAGCGCAAGTGGTCAAGATTGACCAACTGCTCGCGCCATAGGCGGTCAAGTGTTTGAAGCACAACAGATTTTTGCACGTACGCCATAACATCAGGACCGAAGCGTGCGGCCTTTTCTGCGGCAGCGGTATCAGCGGCTTGTGTCAAACGCTCGCGGATTTCGTCCTCAGCGATGCCCTCTTCTTTCGCCCATTCTTCCACTGGCAAATTCAGATTTAGCTTTTCGCGCACGCCTTCGGCCAGCGCAGCAGAGTTCCACTGTTCTGCATAGGCAGTTTCTGGAATGTTGGTGTTGACCAAATTATCAACCGTATCATGACGCATTTCCATGATGGTCTCGTCGAGATTTTTGCCGTCCATCATTTCCTTGCGCTGTTCAAATATCACCTTGCGCTGATCGTTTTGAACATCGTCATACTTAAGCAAATTCTTACGAGTGTCGAAGTTGCGCGCTTCGACCTTCATCTGGGCCTTTTCAAGCGCTTTGTTGATCCAAGGATGGACAATGGCTTCATCTTCTTTGAGGCCGAGCTTCTGCAACATTGAATCCATCCGGTCAGAGCCGAAAATGCGCATCAAATCATCTTGTAACGACAGATAGAATTTCGAACGGCCAGGGTCGCCTTGACGACCGGAGCGTCCGCGCAACTGGTTATCTATTCGGCGGCTTTCATGGCGCTCACTGGCCAAAACAAATAGACCGCCGGCGGCAAGCGCCTCTTCTTTCAGACGCTGTACGTCTGCGCGGATAGCAATCTCTTTGGCAGCGCGATCTGTACCTTCTGGCATGTCAGCAAGCTCATGCGCGACACGCATATCGGCGTTTCCGCCCAGCTGAATATCCGTGCCGCGACCGGCCATGTTGGTGGCGATTGTAATCGCACCAGGCACGCCAGCTTGCGAAACAATAAACGCTTCCTGCTCATGATACCGGGCGTTCAATACTTGGAAGTCTTTAATGCCTTCTTGGCGCAAGCGCTCGGCCAGCATTTCAGATTTTTCGATGGAAGTGGTGCCAACCAAAATGGGCTGTTTCTTAGCTGCTGCATCGCGGATTTCGCGGATGATGGCGCGGAACTTTTCTTCCGCCGTGCGGTACACTTCATCATGGTCGTCAATACGTTTCACGTCCACGTTGGTTGGAATTTCGATAACTTCCAGACCATAAATGTTGCCGAATTCTTCCGCTTCAGTGGAAGCCGTTCCGGTCATTCCGGCGAGTTTTTCATACATGCGGAAATAGTTTTGGAAAGTGATAGACGCCAGCGTTTGGTTTTCCGGCTGAATGGTGACTTGCTCTTTGGCTTCCAATGCCTGATGCAGGCCTTCTGAATAGCGACGGCCCGGCATCATGCGACCGGTGAACTCATCAATGATGACGATTTCGTCGTTGCGAACGATGTAATCCTTGTCGCGCTGGAAAAGCTTGTAGGCCTTCAAAGCATTGTTGATGTGATGGACAATCGCCACGTTCTCAACATCATAAAGGCCATCGCCTTTGAGCATACCTGCGGCCTTGAGCAGGTTTTCGATTTTCTCTGTGCCGTCTTCGGTGAAGGTTACCGTGCGTTGCTTTTCGTCAATATCAAAGTCTTTGTCATTCAGTTCAGGCACAAAACGATCGATTGATTTGTAAAGATCAGAACGATCGTCCAACGGGCCTGAAATGATAAGCGGTGTGCGGGCTTCATCAACAAGAATAGAATCCACCTCGTCAACAATGGCGTAGTGATGGCCGCGCTGAACCATCTGGCCGCGCTCAAATTTCATGTTATCGCGCAGATAGTCAAAGCCAAGCTCATTGTTGGTGGCGTATGTCACGTCGCAGGCGTAAGCCGCGCGGCGTTGGTCATCATCAAGACCATGCACGACCACGCCGACAGTAAGGCCCAAAAACTTGTAGATCTTACCCATCCAGTCGCTATCGCGTGTGGCAAGATAGTCATTGACCGTTACGACATGGACACCAAGACCGGAGAGAGCGTTGAGGTACACAGGCAATGTACCTACGAGGGTTTTGCCCTCGCCAGTGCGCATCTCGGCGATGTCACCTTGGTGCAAAACCATCGCGCCGATCATCTGCACATCAAACGGGCGCAGGCCCAAAACGCGCTTGGCGGCTTCGCGCACAACTGCAAATGCTGGTGCCAAAAGATCATCAATGTCTTTGCCATTAGCGAGTTCCGCGCGGAACTCTTGCGTCTTACCGCGCAATTGCTCATCAGTGAGCGCTGCCATTTCTGGCTCAAGCACATTGATGTCCTTGACCTTGAGTGTGAGTTTTTTCACTCTGCGATCATTGGATGATCCAAACAGTTTGCGAGCAATTCCGCCGAGGCTGACCATTTAAGGCCCTTTCCAACTAATTCTTTTAATTCCGCCACATCATTTGGTGCGGCCAATAAACTATGACTCGCGCAATCACATCTTCTGGACGCCGAGCCGGAGGACAGATAAGAGGGGCACCCTATGATGTCAACGCCGTTGGCCTTACCTGATTCCTTGGTTTGGTCTAAATCTTGGGTATTGACCTTATATATCGAATTATTTTGCCGAAATACGATGCGGCGCAGCGAGGAGCTACCTTATGAAATTCACGTCCCTGAAGGCCGCGCTTGCGGCGGCGGCCTTGCTTTGCACGGTTTCGACACTTCCGCTTATGGCGCAAGAGGCCGGTGTGGTCGCCACAGTCGGTGGTCTTCCAATCACAGAAGATGAAGTGAAGATGGGTATGGCAGGTCTTGACCAACAGTATGCCAAGTTGCCGGAAGAACAGCGCCGTTTGGCAGCAATTGCCGCTCTTGTTGATGTGAAGGCTGTCGTGGCCAAGGCCAAGGCCGCAAAGCTTGATGGAACTGATGACTTCAAAAAGCGCATGGCATTCCTAGCGGATCGTACCATGCACGATGCTTATTTTAATGCCGAAGTTGTTGCCAAAATTACCGATGCAGATTTGCAAGCCCGCTACGACAAGGAAGTTGCGGCAACGCCGCCACAAAATGAAATCCGTGCCCGTCACATTTTGGTGAAGACTAAAGAAGAGGCCGTCGCTATCATCAAAGAATTGGATGGCGGCGCGAAGTTCGAAGATTTGGCAATCAAGCATTCGTCAGATGGGTCTGCCGCTCAAGGCGGTGATTTGGGCTATTTCGGCAAGGGCCAGATGGTGCCAGAGTTTGAAACCGCTGCAGAAGCCTTGCCAGTTGGCGGCTACTCCAAGGAGCCGGTTCAGACACAATTTGGTTTCCACGTGTTGAAGGTGGAAGACAAGCGCGTGAAGCAGCCACCGGCATTTGCTGATGTAAAGCCGCAAGTGCGCGACATCTTGGTGCGTGAGCGGTACGTTGAGATGGTCAAGAAATTCCGCGACGAGTTGAAAGTGGATTATGTTGATCCGGCTGTGAAGAAGGCGATGGCAGACGCCGAAGCCGCATCAGCAGCTACTGCTGCCGACGCACCGAAACAATAAGCGGAGCGCTAATAATGTCTAGCAGCGTGTCACCACTTGCACCTAAATCCTATCCGAAGATGCCTGCTATTGAGGGCGTGCGGATGGAAACATCCATGGCGGGAATTAAATATAAGAACCGTACGGACGTATTGATGATGGTGTTTGATGAACCGGCATCAGTCGCTGGTGTGTTCACGCGCTCACTGTGCCCATCTGCTCCCGTTGATCTTTGCCGCCTCAATCTTAAAGGCGGCAAGGCTCGGGCGGTGGTGGTGAACTCTGGCAATGCCAATGCCTTTACGGGTAAAAAGGGCGTTGAATCGACAGAAATGACGGCACAATCGGCGGCGAAGGCTGCCGGTTGTAAGCCAACCGAAGTGTTTCTTGCTTCAACGGGCGTGATTGGCGAGCCGCTGGACGCGACGAAGTTTGCTGGTTTGCTGGACGGTATGGTGACATCGGCCCGCCAGGATTTCTGGCTGGAAGCAGCCAAGGCGATTATGACAACTGACACTTACCCAAAGGTGGCGACTGTCAAGGCAAAAATCGACGGCGTTAGCGTCACAATCAACGGTATTGCCAAGGGCGCGGGCATGATTGCGCCTGATATGGCGACAATGCTTTCGTTTATTGTGACGGATGCGGCGATTTCACCGCAAGCCTTGCAGGCAATGCTATCTGCTGCAGTTGGCCCAACATTTAATTCTGTGACTGTGGATAGTGATACATCCACTAGCGATACGCTTTTGATGTTCGCGACTGGCGCAGCCAAAAAACGCGGCGTGGCGGAAATCACTGAGCCTAAGGACAAGCGTCTAAGTGCCTTCAAAAAAGCGCTTGGCAAACTCATGCATAATCTTGCGCTGCAAGTGGTGCGCGATGGCGAAGGTGCGCGCAAGATGATTGAAATTGCGGTATCAGGCGCAAAATCCGCCAAGTCTGCGAAAAAAATTGCATTGTCGATCGCTAATTCACCCTTGGTAAAAACCGCTGTTGGCGGTGAGGATGCCAATTGGGGCCGTGTGGTTATGGCTGTCGGTAAAGCTGGCGAGCCTGCGGACCGCGATCTTTTGTCCATTTGGTTTGGCGAAAACCGCCTTGCCTACAAAGGAATGCGTGATCCGGATTATTCTGAAAGCGAAACGTCTGCCTATATGCGCCAAGACAATATCCGCATTGGTGTCGATATTGGGCTTGGGAAGGGCAATGCGACGGTCTATAGTTGCGATCTGACTAAGGAATATGTTGCCATTAACGGCGACTATCGCAGCTAGGATCGACGAGCCATATGCCAGGCCTTTCTCAAATACGTCGCTTGGAAGCGGCGGCCTTTCGCGCATGGCCTGCGGCGAGCACCTATTATGATGGCACTTGGTCTATCCGTTTAACGCCGGAACATCCCTCGCGCCGTCTCAACTCAATCAATCCGCTTGATCCTAATGACCACTCTGAGCTTGACGGGCGCATTGAGCGGGCGTCGGCGCGGTTTGCGGCGGTCGGGCGTGAGCTAACATTTCGCCAGACCCCGCTGGCCTCGCGTGAGTTAGATCGCTATTTTCAAGATAAGGCCTATCCGGCCACCCACGAGAGTATGGTTCTCGGCGTTGATCTCAGTCGGATTAAGTTCGGCCGCGCAGTCGATCACATTCCGCTACGCGATGTCGGGCGCTATGTGGATGCTAGTCTCGTTGTGCATGGTCACAATAGCACCCAAAAGGCCGGATTGCTGTCGGTCATCGGCAGCATAAAGGCCGTAACTGGTCTGTTCGTCAGCGAGGATGCACAAGGTCCGCTCGCTAGTGTTATGTGTGTGCAGGATGGCGATTTGGCGGGCATATTGGATCTTGGCACCCGTGCAGATGCCCGCGGAAAAGGGCATGGCAAGGCGCTTCTAGTGGCGGCACTGAAATGGGCGCGTGCGCGCGGTGCGGCGAACGCGTGGCTGCAAATGGAAATGAAAAATGTTGAGGCCATAAGTCTTTATAGGGATTTGGGGTTTGAAGAAGCCTATCGCTACGTCTATCGCACCAAGCCAAATGTGACGGGTCAAATCTGAAATGACTGACGCGCCATTGAAAATGCTGTTCGTGGTGGCTTGCGCTTTGGTGGATACTGATGGTCGCGTGCTGCTGTCTCAGCGCCCGGAAGGCAAGGCCTTGGCTGGACTTTGGGAGTTTCCGGGCGGCAAGTTGGAGCCGGGCGAAACGCCGGAAGAATGCTTGGTGCGCGAACTGCGCGAGGAACTTGGTATTGAAACCAAAATTGCCTGCCTTGCTCCGCTATCTTTTGCCAGCCACCGCTACGATGATTTCCACCTATTTATGCCATTATACATTTGCCGTCGCTTTGAAGGCACGCCGCGTGGCATGGAAGGACAGCAGATTAAATGGGTCAAGCCGCGCCAAATGCGGGACTACCCGATGCCACCAGCGGACGAGCCACTCATTCCGGTTTTGATAGATCTTTTGTAAATTGTAGAGGCTAATGTGTGTCAGCGTTAATCAATCATTTATTGCAGGGTGCTAATTTTAAGCTGTTGTAACGCCGAATCCGGCTGAATTAGCTTTGTTGACTGTGTGTGAGTGAGCCATGAATACTGATGATGAGTGGGACTTCGTCCAAGAAGAACGCAATGCAGGCTTGGCAGATGCCGGATCTGGACTTTTGCGTATTACCCTGCTTTTTGGCTCCGCAGCGCTGGCAATTGCCATGTTTATCGTGCCTTTGATGAATAGAACCGGCTCTGTTGACTATGCTGCTGCTCGAAATAATCTCGGCCTCGATCAGATGGCGACGGGGTCTATCTCAACCTCCGGTGAGTATGTCTTGCGCCATAGTGTACTACAGCGTTCACCGACCTCAGTATGCGTTATTAAAAGCGACGGCTCACGCAACGGCGACTGCTAATATAATTGTTAGAGACAATCCGAGTTCTCGCATTCTATCTCCGTTAACATTTGCGCGTTAATCTTATCTTGTAACCATGTCGGTTAGGGGGTTCTTGTGCTCAAACGCTTTATGAATGACGAAAACGGCGCGACAGCGATTGAATACGGTTTGATCGCCGCTTTGATTGCCATGTCGATCATCGTTGGCATGGGTAAATTCTCCAGCGCCCTGAACAACCTGTTCATGGACAATGGTTCCAAAATCAACGCCGGTCTGAACGGCTAACTTATTGTTTCTCGCCGAGCGCCTTTGCCAGTGATGTTTTAGCCGATCCCGGTTTAAGCGGTTTTTGCTGGCTTTCATCAGGTGCCCAGCCAGATAACCACAGAAACGAAAACGTAGCCGATATTTTGCCGTCCACTTGGCCAAAACGCTCCGCATAAAGCTGTGCTGCGCGAATAATAATGCTCTTTTTTAACGGTTTGCGTGAACGGGCAACAAGTGCATTGCTTGCCCCCATGGCCCTCAAATCCTTCATCAAATCAAACATGCTTGAATAGCGCACAGTGATTGTTTCTTGGTCCACCACCGGAAGAGCATAGCCTGCGCGCTGCAACAATGTGCCAGCGCTGCGCACATCGACAAAGGGGTGAACGCGCGGGCTGGCCCCGCCGCTAATTTCTGTTTCGGCAGCAAGAAGACATTCGCGCAATTCATTGAGCGTGTCGCTCGCAGGCAGCACCGCCATCATCAGCCCGTCAGGTTTCAGCATGTTGCGCATTTGGATGAGCGCGCCGGGCGTATCGTTTGTGTCATGCAGACTTAAGAATGAAAGCGCTAGGTCAAGGTTCCTGTGGGCAACGGAAGGGTTTTCGTCATTATGTTTGGCCCAATAGGGTTGTCCCTTATTGGCAAGTAGCGTACCAGCATGGCGCGTACCTTCTAAAAAATCTCTTGGAAGAAACTCAGCATTGCCCGATGTCACGGCAGCATTTTCGAACTTCCGGTCCACGAATGAAAGCCGGTCGGCCATGTCTTGCGCGACATGGTTCAGCAGAAACTCCTCGCCGCCCTTGCGCTTCTTCAAAGCGCGGGCGCGGAAGGTCGCTATCGCTGCGTGGTCGAAAACAATTTGGCTCATTTAATGGTTGTGCTTCTCTTCAATATGCAATCTAAATAAAATTCAGTTTGTGTCACGCGTATTTAGAGTTTGAAATGCTGTCTGCCAAGGATGCTTCTGTCTCAGTTAGTGCGTTTGTCCGGGATTTTCTATTTCCGGCAACTTGCCTTGGCTGCCGTGTGGTCACCGGGCGACAAGGCTCACTCTGTCCCTCCTGCTGGCGCAAGGTGAAATTTCTGGAACGACCCTACTGTGAAGTGCTCGGCATGCCATTTTTGTCCGATCAAGGCGCTGGCGCCATCTCTGGTGATGCCATTGCCAACCCACCGCCATTTCGCCGCTCCCGTGCCGTTGCCACCTACAGCGATATTTCCCGACAGCTCGTTCAGGGTTTGAAATATAACGACCGCACCGATTTAGCACCGTGGATGGCGCAATGGATGCTCAGGGCAGGGCGTGAATTATTGGCAGATTCGGACATGATCGTACCCATCCCGCTGCACCCGCGACGCTTCTTGTCACGCCGCTTTAATCAGGCAGCGGAGTTGGCCCGTCCGCTGTCCCGCTCAACAGGTGTGGCGTTTGAGCCGACTGCCTTGGTGCGTACCCGTAAGACCGCCCAGCAAGTGGGCCTAAAGGCTACGCAGCGCGAGGACAATGTGCGCGGAGCTTTTGCTGTGCCGGACACGATGAAAGCCCTTGTGAGGGGCAAGACCGTTCTGCTCATTGACGACGTTTATACCACCGGCGCGACGGTTTCGTCGGCCACCAAAGCCCTCATCAAAGCCGGAGCGGCAAACGTTGATGTGCTTACTTTTGCTAGAGTGATACCTGGGGACTTTTCGATGGAGGAATGGGAGGCTATATAGGCAGGTAACCACATGGAGAAATCATGGTTCCTGTAATTATCTATACCCGCGACGGCTGTCCCTACTGCACCAAAGCTGTTCAACTTTTGAAGTCCAAGGGCGCAAAATTTACTGAATATAACAATAGCCAGAACGGCTCCTACCGCGCTGAGATGATTGAAAAGTCAGGCCGCAACACATTCCCGCAGATTTTCATTGGTTCAAAGCATGTGGGTGGCTGTGATGATGTGCATGCGCTGGATACCAGCGGCGAGCTGGACGCCATGCTTTCCGGCAAGGCGGCGTGAGAATGGCAACCCTCAACGTTGCGGCTATTCAGATGCGCTCCGGTCGTGACCCAGCGGATAATATTGCTTTCTTGCGCGATCATGTGGCCAAGGCTGCCGATACGGCGACCTATATTCAAACACCTGAAATGACCGGCCTGTTGGTGCGCGATAAGGCCGAGATGATGGCCAAGGTACGCAAGCAAAAGGACGATCCGCTGCTGATTGAAGCGGCGCTTTTGGCCAAGGATTTCAAAGTGTTTCTTCACATTGGCTCAACGGCAGTGCTGCTGGATGACGGCAAGATTGCCAACCGCGCGTTTTTGTTTTCTCCCAAGGGCGAGCTTATCACCACCTACGACAAGATCCATATGTTCGACGTGGATTTGGACAATGGCGAGAGCTGGCGCGAATCCGCGACCTATACGCCGGGCACACGCGCTGTTGTGGCCAACACCAGCATTGGCAAAATCGGTTTTGGCATTTGCTATGATGTACGCTTTCCCCATCTCTTTCGCGAGGAGGCCATGGCTGGCGCAGAAATTTTGACAGCGCCCGCTGCTTTTACCAAGCAGACCGGCGAGGCGCATTGGCACTCGCTGCAATGTTCGCGGGCAATTGAAAATGGTGCGTTTGTAATCTCTGCTGCGCAGGCAGGTACGCACGAAGATGGCCGTCAAACCTACGGCCACTCCATGGTGGTGAACCCGTGGGGCGAGGTGGTGGCCGAGGCCAATGGCAAGGATACCGACATTATTTACGCCGAGATTGATTTGGCAGAAGTCGCGGAAGCGCGCAAAAAGATACCAAATCTTAAAAATGGACGCGCATTCTCTACTGATGTTGTTTCGTGAAGGCTTACTGCGATGATCCGGTTTGCACTATCTTGCGATGATGACCACGAGTTCGAGGGCTGGTTTCGCAACAATGATGATTTTGACAGTCAGCTTGGCAGGAAGCTGATTGCCTGTCCTGTTTGCGGTTCAAATTCAGTGCACAAAGCGCTGATGGCTCCCAATGTCTCGACGTCTAAAACCAAAGACAAAATCACACTTGTGCAGGGCGAAGCCCAACGCCAAGCAATGGCAGAATTGCGCGCACTGACCAAGAAGATGAAGGACGGCGCAGAAAATGTCGGCGATAGTTTCGCCGTTGAAGCCCGCAAAATCCACGAAGGCGAAGCGCCTGCGCGCGGCATCTATGGCGAAGCCACAGTGCAAGAGGCGCAAGCGCTTGTGGAAGATGGCATCGAGTTTCACGCCATACCGACGCTGCCAGATGATTTGAATTAACCTGCAATTTTAGCCACATTGCGAAGTGCTTTGCCTTGCGCTAGCCTCGCTACATCATGCGGCAACCCAAGCTTTTGACCACATTGCAAACCTACTCTTGGCACTTGTTTGCCGCAGATATTTTTGCGGGAATCACAGTGGCTATGGTGGCGCTGCCGCTTAGTCTCGCGATTGCCATTGCGTCTGGTGCGGACCCTGCCAAGGGGCTGGTGACGGCAATTGTGGGCGGGTTTTTTATCTCGTTGCTTGGCGGTAGCCGCGTTCAAATTGGCGGGCCGACGGGTGCGTTTATCGGTGTGGTTTTCGGCGTTATCGCCAACCACGGCTATGACGGGCTGGTGCTATCGACGCTGATGGCGGGGGTAATCCTCATTGTTGCCGGATATTTCAGAGCGGGTAATTTGATCGAATACGTGCCTGAGGCGGTGGTGAACGGGTTTACCATTGGCATCGGCATCATCATTGCCACCAGCCAACTTAAAGATTTTATGGGGCTGTCAATTACCAAAGTGCCTGCGGATTTTATCGACAAAATGCAGACGCTGTGGGCGGTGCGGACTACGTTCAACAGCGCTGCCTTTGTCATCGCGCTGGTCACGCTCGTTCTCATCATTGCCCTGCGGCGCATGGCACAGCGTCTGCCGGGGCTCAT
>JAYTVD010000046.1:0-30179 GCA_043744175.1 Phyllobacteriaceae bacterium | reverse complement strand
AACCGAAAATGTCGATGAACAGCACCCGTTCAAACTGGCCACTTCGCCAGCCCGCAGCTTCTTAAATTCATCGTTTCAAAACACTCCAAGCTCCATTGCCAAGGAGCAAAGGCCTACACTTAAGATACACCCTGATGATGCGGCTGCAATAAAAGTTGACAGCTGTCAACTGGTAAAAATAGGTAACAATCGCGGCCAAGTTATTCTAAATGTTGAGCTTTTTTCTGGGCTGCAAAGAGGCGTGGTTATTTCCGAGGGCCTATGGCCCAACAGCGCGTTCGAAGGCGGTGAGGGAATCAATACGCTGACAGGAGCGGATGCCGTCGCCCCTTATGGCGGCGCGGCGTTCCATGATATTAAGGTTTGGGTGAGGGCTATATTCAACTCCATTTGAAGGAATAATGATTATGAATTTAACCGGGTTGCCAACAGAGGTCTGGTTTCCGACTTTTACTCTGGTGCTAGGGGCAGCTGTCCAATGGTTCGGGGATATATTCAAGGAAAACCGTTCGTCCAAACGCGAGCGTCAGGCACGGTCAGACGAAAGAGCCGAAATCACAAGAATACGAGATTGTGAATTCCAACACGATATGCTGATTAAACTGCAAGATAGCTCCGTTACGTTGGCTAGGCTAACAGCAAAAGCACACTTTATCGACACTTTAGCGGCCAGAAAGTCGGGCACATGGGGCAAGCAACTTTTACCCGATACTCTGGATGAGGAGTTGCGATTATCGCAAGTCGATCTGTATCGATTCGAAGTTCGTATCGCTGACGGTGAAGTTCGGGAACTGGCTGCGTCTCTTGCTAATATATCTGGAAAATGCGCAGCAGCTAAAACTGAAAACGAATCTGAGTTAATACTTGGAACGATGACTAATACATTGGGAGAGTTACAGGAAAAAATTGGTGTGGTATTAAGAAACCTCTATAGCTACAAGCCTCCAATAAAATAGCATGTCGAATGAAGCTGTTCAGTGTGCAGGTTTGATGATGCTTACGCCACAATCTCGATAGCATGTGAAATGACCGCCGTTCGCCGTCCTCTAACGCCGCCTCGGCAGATAGTTTAATGGCTTCTGTGCTATCCAGTTAGTCGGCTGAATAATAGCGTGTGGTTTCAAGTAAAATTGTCAATTTCTCTTTCCAACCACAATATCCGCAGAAAAACGCAAGTCGCGCATGGGTTTTACCAGCTTGGTTGTTGCGCGATAAATCGGATCATTGCGATAGGCATTAAGCGCGGCCTCATTTTCAAACTCGGCATAAACCACCACGTCCACCACATCGGACAACGGGTCTGTCTTAGTATTCAGCGTCACTTCAAATTTTGACGAGTGCTTTATGTCACCAAGCCGCTGCAAACCTTGATGAATTGCGGGCAAGTCTTTTTGGTCTTTGGCAGTGAAAAACACAATGTGGCGGATCATAAAGGCAAACTCAAATGTCAATTATCAGCGGTTTGAAATCACTATCCATGGCAATAGTCCCATCCGCAATAAGGCGCAAAGCCGCAGGATAGAGCCGGTGCTCGGCCACCAAAACGCGGGCGGTAAGTGTTTCAGGCGTGTCGCCTTGCAGAACCGGAACTTTGGCTTGCGCAATTGTCGGGCCTTCATCCATGCCCGCAGTCACAAAATGCACGGTGCAGCCATGGGTCTTCACACCCGCCTCAAGCGCACGCTCATGGGTGTGCAGACCCTTGAAATCGGGCAAAAGGGCAGGGTGAATATTGATCATCTTGCCGCGCCACTGCTCAACAAATTCAGCTGTCATGAGGCGTATATAGCCCGCCAGCACAACAATATCAGGCTTTAGTTCTGTCAGCGCTTCGTGCATGGCCGCATCATGAGTAGCGCGTGAAGCATAGTCCTTATTGGGAATGCTGATGGCCGCAATGCCTTTTGAGGCTGCAAACTCCAAACCCTTGGCATCAGCCTTGTTGGACAAAACGCCGATGATTTCAGCCGGGTAATCCGGCGCGGCGCAGGCTTTGACCAAGGCTTCCATATTGGAACCACGGCCGGAAATGAGAACCGCAACGCGCTTTTTGGTGGTGCTCAAAGAGCCAGATCTCCGCGATAAATCACACGCTCTTCGGACGCTGGAACCAATGTGCCAAGTGTACAAACCGCCTCACCATTGGCTATCAAGCTAGCCAAAACCGCGTCCACGTTTTCCGGTGCGACCACCACAATCATGCCAATGCCGCAGTTGAAGGTGCGCAGCATTTCA
The DNA here is from genome assembly GCA_043744175.1 of Phyllobacteriaceae bacterium. Taxonomy (GTDB): domain Bacteria; phylum Pseudomonadota; class Alphaproteobacteria; order Rhizobiales; family Rhizobiaceae; genus JANMEX01. The sequence continues at coordinate 27,944 of JAYTVD010000046.1, read as the reverse complement.
TTGCGCGCCACGCCGCCGGTGGTGGCCAGCCATGAGAATACCGCAGGCACTTTGATGGCCGAGAGATTTAATTCAGCCGAGCACTCATCGGGCAAAACGCGCGGAATATTATCCGGAAAACCGCCGCCGGTAATATGGGCCAGAGCCTTGATTCCGTTGGTTTCTTTGATGGTCGCAAGCAAGGATTTCACATAAATACGTGTAGGAGTAAGCAGTGCTTGACCCAGCGTTTTGCCAGCGGCAAACGGCGCGGCGGCATCCAGCGCCAAGCCTGAACGCTCAACAATACGGCGCACCAGCGAGAAGCCGTTGGAATGAACACCGGAAGAGGCGAGGCCCAAAAGCACGTCGCCGGGGGCAATATCCTTGGATGGAAGCAGGTTAGCGCGTTCCGCAGCGCCCACGGCAAACCCTGCCAAATCATAATCGCCATCGCGGTACATGCCCGGCATTTCCGCCGTTTCGCCGCCAATCAGCGCGCAGCCGGACTGGCGACATCCTTCCGCAATGCCGCCGACAATGGCCGCGCCTTGATCGGAATTGAGTTTGCCGGTGGCAAAATAATCGAGGAAAAATAAGGGCTCCGCGCCTTGCACAACCAAGTCATTGACGCACATGGCCACCAAATCAATGCCAACAGTCTCGTGCCGGTCCGCATCAATGGCCAGTTTCAACTTGGTGCCCACGCCATCATTGGCCGCCACCAGAACAGGGTCGGTAAACCCCGCAGCCTTCAAATCAAACAGCCCTCCGAAGCCGCCAATCTCACCATCCGCGCCCGGGCGGCGGGTGGAGCGCACCGCTGGTTTAATCTTCTCAACGAGCAGATTGCCCTCATCAATATCAACCCCCGCATCGCGGTAAGTCAGGCCGTTTGGAATGGTCATAATCATAAATCCCGTGGATGGGCAGGCAATGACACGATGTGTTTGTTCAAGCAAGGGCGAGGGGTAAAAAGTTTGGGGAAAGGGCCGCGTCATATGGGCGGCCGCTAAAGAGTAAAATGCCAAAGCCATGATGTTTGCACCATTCCAAACGACCACTTTTCTCATATGCCTTTGTCTGGTAGCGTCTAGGCAGGCAGAGGGGTAACGCACATGAAAAAACTGGCGCTTATACTTGTGGCAAATTTTGTATCGGTAGGCGTGGCGACTGCCGATGATTTGGTATCGTTTTCCTCACCCTCCAAAAACATTTACTGCATTGGCGTGAATTCTGAAACGGAAGGCGGCAGTGTGGATTGCGAATTGCTGACACGCAGCAACGATGAGCCGTCACTTAAGCGTCCTGATGATTGCGACCTCGAATGGGGCAACCGGTTTTTTGTGGGTAGTGACGGCAAAGCAAGTATGGTTTGCGCCGGAGACACGCTTCGGGACAAAGGGGCCATCGTTCTTGATTATGGAAAGGGTTTGGACAGATTTGGCATTCATTGCACTTCGTCTCAAGGCGGCATTGAGTGCATCAATGATGACCAACACGGCTTCAAAATCTCCAAGGCACGCCAAGTCTTATATTGAAAATTGGCTTGAGCGTTGGTGATTTCGTTTCCAGCCGAGCAATATCTGCTGCACATATTGGAAATTGAAAACGACTACTTACATCAAGTAAATCATGACCATCCCCAACTACATCACCCTCCTGCGCCTTCTCCTTGTGCCCTTTGTCATCTGGTCTATGGCAACGGGGCATATGATGCTGGCCCTCATCGGCTTCGTCGTGGCGGGCGTATCTGACGGGGTGGACGGGTTTATTGCGCGGCGGTTTAATATGCGCTCGGAGCTTGGTGCTTATTTGGATCCGATAGCTGATAAGCTGCTTTTGGTTTCGGTGTTTCTGGCTCTGGCCTATATCGGTGCAATTCCGACATGGCTGGTGGTGCTGGTCGTCTCGCGCGATGCCATGATTGTCAGCGGTGTGATGTTATCCACCGTGATGGGCAACCCTGTGGAAATGCGTCCGCTATTTGTCTCCAAGGCCAACACCGCTGCGCAAATCATCCTAGTTGCGGTGATTTTGGCGCATTTGGCGTTTAAGGCGGATTGGGATTTCTTGAGCCAGCCGCTCATTGTCACTGTCGCCATATTGACCGTGGCCTCCGCAATGGCCTATCTCGTGACAGGCTTGAGGCATATGGCGGATGATGACGAAAAAACCGGTTAAGTCTGTAACGACTGTGAAAGTGTTGACGCCGCAAGTTGAGGCGAAAATCGCAACTGCACAGAATGTCACCAGCCAGATGTTCAAGCGTCAGGCATTTTTCTGGACCGGCTCGCTGCTGGCGTTTGGGTTTCTGCTCTGGCTGTTCAGCTCAATTCTACTGCCGTTTGCCGTCGGCATGACACTAGCTTATTTTCTGGATCCGGTGGCCGACAGGCTGGAGCGTTTGGGGCTTAGCCGGCTTTTATCGACGCTTACGATTTTGCTGTCTTTCATCGTGCTGTTTATTGCATTCATCATGCTCGTCGTGCCAATTTTGGCAACGCAGATCGTCGATTTCAGCAGCAATGTGCCGTCTTACATCGCGCGGCTTCAAAGTTTAGCTACCGAGCAAAATCTGGCATGGCTGCATGACAAGCTCGGCATAGACGCTGCTTCCCTGCAAAAGAACATCGGCACGATCTTAAGCAGTGCCACATCAATCGGCACGACGGTATTAACGTCGCTTTGGACTTCGGCAGGCACGGTTATCAATGTGGCCAGCCTGTTCGTCATCACTCCGGTTGTGGCGTTTTACACCCTGCTCGACTGGGATAATATGGTGGCCAAGGTCGATAGCTGGGTGCCGCGCGACCATGTGGGAACCGTGCGGGCGATTGGCAATGATGTGAATACCGCCATCGCAGGGTTCATTCGCGGGCAGGGCCTCGTTTGCTTTATTCTGGGCGCCATGTATGCCACTGGGCTGATTATGACGGGCCTGAATTTTGGTCTATTGATTGGCATGGCTGCGGGGCTGATGTCCTTTATTCCCTATGTAGGGGCCATCATCGGGCTTAGCTTGGCGCTCATTGTTGCCATCGTACAGTTTTGGCCGGATTGGATCATGCTGGCCGCTGTGGGTGCGGTATTTGTGGTTGGCCAGTTTATTGAGGGCAACATCTTGTCTCCCAAACTGGTGGGGGAAAGCATCGGGCTGCATCCGGTTTGGCTGATGTTTGCGCTATTTGCTTTTGGCTCGCTGTTCGGTTTTGTCGGCTTGCTGATTGCGGTTCCGGCATCCGCTGCCATCGGCGTTTTGGTGCGCTTTGCGATTTCACGCTATATGGCCTCGCCGCTATACCACGGCCATGACGGGCATATTTCGTGAGCCGTGATACCTTTGAACCTCGGCAAATCCCGCTGGATTTGGCCCACACCACAGGCCTTTCGCGAGATGAGCTGGTCGTCTCAAAATCCAACGCATCGGCGGTGAGCCTCATTGATAGTTGGCCGCAATGGCCTGCCAACTTTATGATCGTGGCAGGCCCGCCGGGCTCCGGAAAAAGTCATCTGGCCAGCATTTGGGCGACGCGGGCAGCGGCAATGCGTATTGCGGCTAATGAACTCTCAGTCGCATCAAGTGCGCTGGCTGCAGGAACAAACGTGCTGATTGACGGCATTGGCGACACCGCCTTTGACGAGACCGCACTGTTCCACTTAATCAACACTGTGCGCCAAGATGGTGGCTCGCTGCTCGTGATGACGCGCAAGTGGCCCTCATCTTGGAAGGTTGCCCTGCCGGATTTGCTGTCGCGCGTGAAATCCGCGCCAACGATAGAAATCGCTGAGCCGGATGATTCGCTTTTGTCCGGTGTGATCTTAAAACTCTTTGCAGACCGCCAGTTAATGGTGGACCCTAACGTGGTGAGTTATCTGGTGAGCCGCATCGAGCGCTCGCTTGCCACGGCCCAAAGCGTTGTGGAACGGCTGGATAAGGCGGCACTGGAGAGCAAAAGCCGGATTACGAGGCAATTGGCAGCAACAGTGCTGACAGAAATGGATCAGGGCCAAAAAACACTGGAATTTTGATTGATAAATAAAAATGCACCCAAGCAGCGTTTTACCGTTGCAGGTGTGCTACGAACCATGTATTCGGACCTCGGTTTGTAAGAAACCACGGTACGGAGCGTAGCGCAGCCTGGTAGCGCACCTGATTTGGGATCAGGGGGTCGGAGGTTCGAATCCTCTCGCTCCGACCATTATTTTACAAGCTTTTCGGCCATTCCTTTTAGGCGGAGCGCTTTCATGTCGGCCAGAATTTACAGCCCCACAAGAACTGCAATGCAATCAGGCAAGGGTAATACCGGCCTTTGGTTGTTGGAATTCGACCCTGCAACGCCGCGCACCGTTGAACCTCTTATGGGCTACACATCCTCATCCGATATGCTCAGCCAAGTGCACTTGAAGTTCGGCACGAGCGAAGAAGCCATTGCCTACGCCACCAAGCACGGCATCGCGTTCCGGGTTGAAGAGCCAAAAGAACCAAAGCGTCGTAGAGTGTCCTACACAGACAATTTCAAGTTCGACCGCCGCCAGCCTTGGACTCATTGAGGCTCAAAGCGTTATGGCCCCGTAGCTCAGCCGGATAGAGCAACGGATTTCTAATCCGTCGGTCGCATGTTCGAATCATGCCGGGGTCGCCAAGGATTTCAAATGGATGCTTCTTACACTACTCTCTATGACCTTGCTTGGGCGATGCTCAAGACAGCAACGGTTGAACGGCGGAAGCCTTGCCATTTGGCAAATGTTGCTACGATTGGGCTCGATGGTTGCCCCAAGGTGCGCACGGTTGTGCTGCGCGATGCGGATATTTCTAACCACACCATCCGTTTTCATACAGATGCACGCTCACAAAAGGTCGATGAATTGGCGGCAAACGCTAATGTCGAGGCACATTTTTACGATCAGCCGGCCAATGTTCAAATCCGTGTGTCCGGCGTTGCCATTGTGCACAGCACAGATCATTCCATAGCAAAGAAAGCGTGGGGCGAGGCGCAGGCCATGAGTAAAGTTTGCTATCGCTTGGATGCTGGCCCCGGTAGCACGTTAGAAAGCGGAGATGCCTATGGCTATCTGGCGTACGAAAAAGGTGTCGTCGATCCCGCCGAAGCCCAATTCAGAACAGTCACAATTAAAGTCGATCGTCTAGATGTCGTGATTTTGAAAGTTGATGCCAATCGCAGGGCGATATTTGAGATAAAAGACGGCAAAGTGGATGGCCGCTGGGTTGTGCCTTAAGCAGCTCAATTAATACTTAGTCTTTAATCCTTACCAAACGCCGCAGCCAAACCGCGCTCAATATCTGCCCGCAAATCCACCACATCTTCCAGACCAATAGACAGCCGTATCACCGGACCTTCTGACGGCACTTTGGCAATTGTCCGGTCACCAAGCCACACATGCACCGCAAGGCTCTCATAGCCGCCCCATGACCAGCCGAGGCCGAAGATTTGCAAGGCATCAAGGAACGCATTGGCCTCTGTTTCGCCGCCGCCATTCAGCACGATGGAAAACAGCCCACTGGAGCCGCAAAAGTCGCGCTTCCACAAATCATGGCCGGGAAATGAGGGAAGTGCAGGGTGTAATACGTGAGCCACGCGCGGGTCGCTCTCCAGCCATTGCGCCAGCGCCAGCGCACTTTGCTGATGTCGCTCCAGGCGCACACCCATCGTGCGAAGGCCGCGCAGCACTTGGTAGGCATCATCGCCGCCGACACAAATGCCAAGATCGCGCATCGCATCCTTTAGCTTTTGCGCACAGGCTTTGGTGGCCGAAATTGTACCCATGAGAATATCAGAATGACCGGCCGGATATTTCGTCGCCGCATGAATCGAAATATCAACGCCATGGTCTAACGGCTTGAAAAATAACGGCGTCGCCCATGTGTTATCCATCATAACAATCGCGCCACCCGCGTGAGCCGCTTTGGCAATCGCCGGAATATCCTGCATTTCCAAAGTGTTAGAACCGGGCGACTCTGTGAAAATCACTTTGGTATTTGGCCTTATGTGAGCGGTGATTCCAGCGCCAATGTCTGGCGGGTAATAATCAACCTCAATGCCAAGGCCAACCAGCATGTTGTTCGCAAAGCGTCGCGTTGGATGGTAGATCGAATCGACAATCAATAAATGATCGCCGGATTTCAAAAATGCCAGAAGCGGCACTGTCACCGCCGCAAGACCTGATGACACAAGCACAGTGCATTCCGACCCTTCAAGGGCGTCAATCGCATCTGTCAGCGCATCGGTAGTGGTCGTCGCGTGAGTGCCATAGGTATATTTTTGCCCCTGCGACTTCATCGTCTTGGCATCGGGAAACAGCACAGTGGAGGCATGAACAACAGGCGGATTGACGAAGCCATGATAATCGCGCGGCTCATAGCCCGTATGTGCCAGCTTTGTGTTGATGCCTTGGGAAGCGGTGGATTTGTTGCTCTGCGATGCCATGGTTTGTCTCATATTGATTTGATCTAATGCTTAAGCCAGCCACCCGCGTGGCGCAATCGCTGAAGATTTGATGTTGTTAGAAAAAAGAAAAGCCGGATTGCCGGAATATGCTGAAATCAGCATGGGAATTAGCAAAATCATCCCTTGACCAAAGCGTCAATATGCCATTCCATGCAAATTAAGAATGGGACCGCGCACAAAACCTGATTGATTGTATTCTGGTATCTGGCAAGGCCCGAGAAGAATTTTGCTAAAGGGAAAAGGGAACTGGAACATGATAAAATTTACTATTGCTGCATTGTCAGGCGTTGCGTTTGTAGCGCTCGCTTCCAACTCGGCAGGCGCAACCACTTTGGCGGATGTGAAAACTAAAGGCTTCCTGCAATGCGGCGTTAACTCTGGCCTCGCTGGTTTTTCTGCACCAGATGACAAGGGCGAGTGGACCGGTCTTGATGTTGACTTCTGCCGCGCTGTTGCAGCCGCAGTATTCGGCGACGGCACGAAAGTGAAGTTTACGCCTTTGTCCGCAAAGGAGCGTTTCACAGCTTTGCAGTCCGGCGAAGTGGATTTGCTGGCCCGTAACACCACCTACACTATCAACCGTGATACGGCGCTAGGCTTGAACTTTGCCGCCATCAATTATTTTGATGGTCAGGGCTTCATGATTAACTCGAAGAAAATCACTGGCGTTAATTCAACCTTGCAGCTTTCCGGCGCGTCGATTTGCGTTCAATCAGGCACAACGACCGAATTGAACTTGGCGGATTATTTCAAGGCCAACAAGATGGAATACAGCCCTGTTCTGTTCGAAAAGAACGAAGAAGTGAACGCCGCATATGACAGCGGTCGCTGCGATGTTTTAACGACTGACCAATCGGGCCTTTACGCCACGCGCCTGTCACTTGCCGCGCCAGACGATCATGTTGTGCTTCCGGAAATCATTTCGAAAGAGCCACTCGGACCTGCCGTTCGCCAAGGCGATGACCAATGGGGCGATATCGTCAAGTGGACTCACTATGCCATGTTGACCGCTGAAGAACTCGGTGTGACGCAGGCAAATCTTGAGGAAATGAAGGCTTCGACAAACCCGGAAATCGCGCGTTTCCTTGGCACTGAAGTTGATACCAAGATTGGTACCGATTTGGGTCTCACCAATGATTGGGCCTACAACATCGTCAAGGCTGTCGGCAATTATGGCGAAAGCTTCGAGCGCAATGTTGGTGCTGGCAGCCCTCTGAAAATTGCCCGTGGCATCAATGCACTATGGTCAAAGGGTGGCCTGCAATACGCGCCGCCAATTCGCTAATCTGAAATTAAATTCAAAACAGGCGGCGTCTCGCCGCCTGTGACCCTGTCTTAGTTGTCATTTTAAGGGGAGAATTTGATGTCAGTCAGTGAACTCCCTGAAAGCAGGGACAGCCGTTTCTCGTCATATTTTTACGATCCAAAAATCCGTGGCGTCGTTTGGCAGGTATTGCTGTTTGTCGGCCTGTTTTTTTTCGTCTGGTGGATAGTTGATAACACCATTGAAAATCTGCGCCGCTCGAACATCGCCTCCGGATTTGGATTTTTGCGCGGCCGTGCCGGTTTTGACGTGTCGCAAGCACCCATCGAGTTCACCAGCGATTCCACCTATATGCGCGCCCTCTACGTTGGCATGGTCAACACACTTATCGTATCTGTGGTCGGCATTATCACATCACTGGCATTAGGCTTCGTCGTCGGTGTCGGGCGTCTTTCACGTAACTGGCTCGTTCGCACCATATCAACGGTGTATGTCGAGATTTTCCGCAATATCCCCCCATTGTTGCAAATTTTCTTTTGGTATTTTGGCGTGCTTTCAGTTTTGCCGCAGCCAAAAGAATCGTTGAAAATTCCTTTTGGCGGCTTCCTGAACAGCCGTGGTTTCTTCTTGCCAAAATTAGTCTGGGGCGAGGGCAGTTGGCTTGTTCTGGCCGGTGTGCTGATTGCCGTATTTTTGAGCGTGTGCGTGTGGCGCTGGTCGGCCAAACGCCAAAGTGAAACCGGACAGCAATTCCCCGTCGGGTTAACGTCGCTGGCATTGATTATTGGTATGCCATTGCTGGCCTTTTTGCTCGCAGGTTTGCCTCTAACAATTGAATATCCAAAACTCTCGACATTCAATCTATCTGGTGGTTTCCAAGTCAAACCAGAGTTTATGGCGCTCTACTTTGCGCTGTCGATCTACACGGCATCCTTCATTGCAGAGATCGTGCGCGGTGGCATTGTAGGCGTGGCGAAGGGACAAACAGAGGCGTCTGAAGCGCTCGGACTTTCCCGCAATACGACGTTGAAGTTGGTGGTCATCCCTCAGGCCATGCGCATCATCATTCCACCGCTGACAAGCCAGTTTTTGAATCTCACAAAAAACTCGTCGCTGGCCATCGCTATCGGCTATCCAGACCTTGTCGCAGTCGGCGGCACAATCCTAAATCAAACTGGTCAGGCCATTGAAATCGTCGCCATTTGGATGCTGGTCTATCTCGGCATAAGCCTTGCGACTTCGCTATTTATGAATTGGTTTAATGCCAAAATGGCTTTGGTGGAGCGCTGATAATGAGTGAAAATCACGCATTCGTCCGCACCGTGGACCAGCCTGTCTTGCCGCCGCCCTTTCTAGATAGGGGCCCGGTTGCGTGGGTGAGAAAGAATTTACTGGCTACGCCGCTTGATGCACTACTGACCATTCTGGCACTGCTGTTCGTGGCGCTCTATTTCCCGCCGATGCTGCGCTGGTTATTCGTTGATGCGCAGTGGACCGGCACTGACCGCACATTTTGTACTACCACAGTGCAGGGCGGCATTCAGCCGGATGGCTGGTCCGGCGCCTGCTGGGCATTTGTCGGTGCAAAGTTCCAACAGTTCATGGTTGGGCGCTATCCGGTCGAAGAGCGCTGGCGTGTGCTGCTTACGATGGTTATTTTCGTGGCGCTATTGGTGCCGATGGCTCTACCCAAAGTTCCGCGCAAAGGGCTTAATGCACTGCTCTTGTTTGCGGTCTTTCCGATTATCGCCTATTTTCTGATTGCAGGTGGATATTTTGGCCTGCCTTTCGTGGAAACCCCGCTGTGGGGCGGCCTCTTGGTTACGCTGGTCATTTCCTTTGTTGGCATCGCGGTTTCGCTGCCGTTTGGCATTTTGTTGGCGCTCGGGCGTCGCTCGAATATGCCGGTCATCAAAATGTTCTCGGTGATTTTCATTGAAGTCGTGCGCGGCGTGCCTCTGGTTACGGTGCTGTTCATGGCCAGCGTGATGCTACCGCTGTTCCTGCCGCCGGGAGTGAGCTTCGATAAGCTGATGCGGGCACTTATAGGCGTGGCGCTGTTTTCTTCAGCCTATATGGCTGAAGTTGTGCGTGGTGGTTTGCAGGCCATTCCAAAGGGCCAGTCAGAAGGTGCAGATTCGCTTGGTTTGAGTTTTTGGCAAAAAATGTGGCTAATTGTCATGCCCCAAGCGCTCAAATTGGTAATTCCGAGCATTGTGAACTCTTTCATATCGCTCTTTAAGGATACCAGTCTGGTTTACATTATTGGCATGTTTGATCTGCTCGGTATTGTGCGCCAAAACTTCTCTGATGCCTCTTGGGCATCGCCTTCGACGCCAAAAACAGGGTTGATATTTGCGGCGTTCATCTTTTGGGTTTTTTGCTTTTCAATGTCGCGCTACTCGCAATTTATGGAGCGTCGCCTTGAAACCGGACATAAGCGTTAGGAGCTACTAATCATGAGCAACACAGCCGTCGCCGCACAGACTGGAACCCATGCCGCCGTCGAAATGATTGGTGTGCACAAATGGTATGGTGAATTTCATGTCTTGAAGGACATTAATTTGAAGGTCGAAAAGGGCGAACGCATCGTGGTGTGCGGCCCGTCTGGCTCCGGCAAATCAACAATGATCCGCTGCATCAACCGCTTGGAAGAGCACCAAAAGGGCAAGATCATTGTCGATGGCACTGAGCTTACCCATGACTTGAAAAAGATAGACGAAGTGCGCCGCGAAGTTGGCATGGTGTTCCAGCATTTCAATCTATTTCCGCATTTGACGATTTTGGAAAACTGCACCTTGGCCCCAATCTGGGTGCGCAAGCTGCCAAAGAAAAAAGCCGAAGAAATCGCTATGCATTATCTGGAAAAGGTCAAAATTCCAGAACAGGCCAATAAATATCCCGGCCAATTGTCCGGCGGTCAACAGCAGCGCGTGGCCATTGCCCGCTCACTGTGCATGAACCCACGCGTGATGCTGTTCGACGAGCCGACTTCTGCGCTCGATCCGGAAATGATCAAAGAAGTTCTGGAAACCATGGTGTCATTGGCTGAAGATGGCATGACCATGATTTGCGTGACACACGAAATGGGCTTTGCCCGCCAAGTTGCTAACCGCGTGATTTTCATGGATCGTGGCCAGATTGTCGAGCAGAATGAGCCGAAGGAATTCTTCTCCAATCCGCAGCATGAGCGCACCAAACTTTTCCTCAGCCAGATTTTGCACTAGGGATGATGGTTCGATTTCTCAAGCGTCTGGGCTATTTTCTAGCGCTTGTGTTTATATTGCTGGTCGCGGGATGTTTCATCCCGCGACCATTTTTTCAAGGCAGTCCGGATGGCGATAAATCCGTTGAAATACTTGTCATTAGCAATCCCATTCACACAGACATTGCGCTGCCCGCGACACCCGAACTTGTAGCCAAGTTTTCATTTCTGACACAAAACGGTATGCCGCTTGATAACCCCAATGTGCGCTGGCTGATGATCGGTTGGGGCGGACGGGCCTTCTATATGGAAACGCCAACGTGGTCGGAGTTAAAATTCGGCCCGGTTTTCAAGGCTCTAACGGCGGACACCTCCGCGCTTCATGTTGAACCGCTCGGCACCATCACTGAACCAAATCCAGCCGTCACGCGGTTTAAGATCTCGCAGGCTGGCTTGGACGCCATGACCCAAGAAATTCTGGCCACCTTCGCACGCGACGCCGGCGGAAATACTGAACTCATTACCGGCCATTCATACGGCGAGTATGATCGCTTCTATGAAGCCAAGGGAACATTCAACGCTCTCATGGGGTGCAACACATGGGCTGCAAAAATGCTGCGTTTCGCTGGCTTACAAACCGGCTGGTGGAACCCATTTCCGCAAAGCCTACATTTTTCACTAAATCTCCAAAATTGATCAAAATTTGTGATTTTTCCACTTATTGAATCGAATTAGATCAATAAATTCTCTAAAAAATGAAAAAATAGAGATTTTACTTGCAAAAAAGTCGATTTTGTCAGCCTAAAGCAAAAATTCGAACTGGAGGTTATCTGGTTCATCTTGAGGGAGAGTCTAATCGTGAGCATGTCCAAAATGAGCCGCACAGAGAAGGATTTCCTCGGCACTGTTGATATTCCAATTGATGCGTTGTGGGGCATTAATACCCACCGCGCCGCTGAAAACTTCAAACTCTCCGGACGCACGATTTCTGAATATCCCGAGCTTATCCGCGCCCACGCAATGGTGAAGTGGGCAGCAGCTGATGCCAACCAGCAACTGGGAAGTTTAAGCGCTAAAAAGGCCAAAGCCATCCGCACTGCCTGTCAGGCGTTGATTGCGGGCAAGAACCACGCGGCGTTTATCATTGATCCCATTCAGGGCGGGGCAGGCACCTCCACCAACATGAACGCCAACGAAGTAATTGCCAATTTAGGCCTATTGGAGATGGGCGAAGAGCCTGGAAATTATGCGGCGCTGCATCCCAATAATGATGTGAACATGTCTCAATCCACCAACGATGTGTATCCGACAGCGCTGCGATTAGCCGCTATTTTTGCCACCTATAAGCTCACCAAGGCGCTCAATGATTTGGCAGATGCGTTTGCCGATAAGGGTCGCCAGTTTAACGATATTTTGAAGGTCGGGCGCACCCAGCTACAGGACGCCGTACCGATGACTTTGGGTCAGGAATTCACTGCCTTTGCCATCACCATCCGCGAAGATGTCGCCCGCCTGACGGACTCGCTCAACCTGCTGCGCGAAGTCAGCCTTGGCGGCACAGCCATCGGCACTGGCATCAATACCGATCCCGCCTACACAGATATCGTCATCGCCCGCCTCGCCGATATTTCGGGCGAGCCTATCAAGCGCTCGGAAAATTTGGTCGAAGCCACCTCCGACACGGGCGCGTTTGTGATGTTCTCTGGCGTGCTGAAACGCACCGCGATTAAGCTCTCGAAGATCGCCAATGATTTGCGCTTGCTTTCCAGCGGTCCGCGCGCTGGCTTTGGTGAGATTAATTTGCCTGCGGTGCAAGCCGGTTCGTCCATTATGCCGGGCAAGGTCAATCCGGTTATCCCGGAAGTCGTCAATCAGGCGGCCTATCTGGTCGTGGGTTATGATGTGACAATTTCGATGTGCGCCGAGGGCGGACAATTGCAGCTCAATGCCTTTGAACCGACAATCGGCTTTGCAATCGCGCAGGGCCAGCGCCTGCTCACAAACGCCGCAAACATCTTGCGCGAGCGTTGTATCGTCGGCATCACAGCTAATCGTGAGCGCTGCGCCGAACTGGTGATGAACAGCGTCGGCATCGTGACTGTGTTGTTGCCTGTGCTTGGCTATGAGAAATGCTCTGAAATTGCCAAGAAGGCCATCACCGAAAACAAGCCAATCCGCGAATTATTGCTGGCGGAAACCGACCTCACCAAGGCCGAGATCGACGAATATCTATCGCCTGAATTCTTGACCAGCCCTAAGCGACTCATCCGCCGCTAACCCCGGTGCGCGGTAGTCATAAAGCCAGCTCAAACTATCCATCAGGGCAGGGCCGCGCAGCTTGAAAACCAGATTGCGGGCCAGCGCCGCTGGTCCCCACGCATGGTAAGCAAAGCGGTTTAGGTGCGTGCGCTTGATAACTTTCAAAACGCGGGTGCGCCGCAAGTTATCATATTCACGAAGTGCCCGCGATATGTCGCCCGTGTGTTTTGAAACAGTATGCGCCAGCACAAATCCGTCCTCAATCGCCATGCCCGCCCCCTGCGCCGCAAATGGCAACATTGCGTGCGCGGCGTCACCTATGAGGGCAATGTTCTGACCATCGGTCCACGTTTTGGTAGCATCCACGGTAAAGAGTGGCCAATTGGTCCATTCTTGTACATCGCTAAGAATTTGTCGCACAGGCCCGCCAAATTTACCGGATGCGGCTATTGAAGCTGCGCTGCCCAAAGGTGTCTTGGCAATTAGAACCAAATTTACGCAACGTCCGCCGGAAATTGGATAGGCAACCAAGTGACTTTGCGACGAGACAAAAGCACGGACAATTGGAAGGCCAATAATTTCCAGCGTTTGCTGCGGAAAGTCAGTCAAATTCACTGTAGTCCGTAAAGCCGTAAAGCCAGAATATTCCGGTGGCGCAGCAGAAACCAAACGCCTCGTGCCAGAGCGGATTCCGTCAGCACCGACGATAAGCGGCGTTGAAAATGAGCGCGCATCATCATTCTGCAAGAAGGAAACAATCTTTGCGCCGTCAGCGCCGCCGATTGATCGTATCTGGCAGTCCAAATGCAAGCGGATACTCGATGTCTGGCGAACAGCCTCCAGCAGCACTTTCTGCAAATCCGCGCGATGGACGCTTAAGAATGGCGCATCTTTTGCAGCATTGCCAACGGGCAGGGCGAGTAATGTCCGTCCGCTTTTACCCTCACAAAGATCAATCGACTGGACAATGGTGGAATGGGGAAGCAACGCATCCAAAACCCCAAGGGCAGATAAAATAGACGTCGCATTGGGCGACAACTGGATGCCGGCACCAGTTTCGTCGAGCCTTGAAGCCCGTTCCAGAATGCGAACACCGTAACCAAGCCGCGCAAACGACAAAGCCGCGACCAGACCAGCGATGCCCGCGCCAATTATCACGCACTCGGTAGGGGTAGCTATTGGTTCAGATTGAATGCTCACCGGTCAAAACCGGAGTTCACGCCGCTTGGTCGTGGTAGGCGCAACCCGCTGGCAGCGTTTCGCTGGCTTTCAACTTTTTATTGTAACGATAAAGCGTTGAACAATAAGGGCAGACTTTTTCATTGTCCACGCCAAGATCAAGATAAACATGCGGATGATCGAACGGTGCGTTTGCACCGGCGCACATAAATTCGGTGACACCGATTTCGATTATTGCATGACCGGCATCGTTTTGAAAATACGCAATTGCATGACCGGCCATAGCCTGTATCCTTATCAAAATGAATTGTAGTCGGCGCCGCCAACCAGACATACGTCTATCTGTCTGAAATTGAGGTGATTTTCAAGGCTCGATACAGTTTGTTGTCAAAAGACTTTTACATTTGTGTGACAGATTACGGCACGATTAAAAAACACTCAGGCGCTTTCATGAACCAGCCGCATTCACCTAAGTCCATAATTGATGCCATCAAGGTCCATAAAGACGTGGATGGCGTGCAATTGGCAACGAGCCCAGAGCGCTTTATCAACCGCGAATTTTCGTGGCTGCAATTCAACCATCGTGTTTTGGATGAAAGTCAGAACACCAATCACCCGCTTCTGGAGCGCTTGCGCTTCCTCTCCATTTGCGCCGGAAATTTGGATGAGTTTTTCATGGTGCGCGTTGCCGCGCTTGCGGGGCAGGTGCGCGAGGGAATCACCGTTAGAAGCGATGACGGGCGCACACCACAAGACCAACTGGACCGCGTCCTGGCGGAATCAGCCAAACTTCAGGCAGACCAGCAGCAATGTTTGGCTGAACTACGCGCCGCGTTGGCCAAGTCCGGCATAGAAATTGTTCGCCACGATGCCTTATCAAAGAAGGATGTGGAGTGGCTCGAAGACCATTTTCTGGAAACCATCTTCCCGGTTCTAACGCCACTGTCTATTGATCCTGCGCATCCGTTCCCGTTCATTCCAAATCTCGGGTTTACGATGGCGCTCCAGTTGTCTCACCTTATTGGCAAAAAGCCGATGACGGCGATGCTTCGTCTGCCAACCGCGCTACCACGCTTTGCGCGATTGCCGGATGATGATGCGAACAAGGCGCGCTTCATCACGCTTGAGGATACCGTCAGTCTCCATATCGGTAAGCTATTTCCTGGCTACAAAGTGCGCGGCGCAGGCACTTTCCGCGTTATCCGCGATTCAGATATTGAAGTGGAAGAGGAAGCGGAAGATCTGGTGCGCCTGTTCGAAACAGCGCTCAAGCGTCGTAGGCTCGGCTCTGTTGTGCGCATTGAGTTTGACAGTGATATGCCCGAGGCCTTGCGCAATTTCGTAGCTGCTGAGCTGGAAGTTTCCGAATCCCGCGTCGTGATTCTGCCCGGCTTCTTGGCATTGGCAACGCTATCGCAAATCGTTTCGATTGACCGGCCAGAACTGAAATTCATTCCCTATGTGCCTCGCTTTCCGGAACGCATTCGCGATCACCACGGCGATTGCTTTGCGGCCATCCGTGAGAAAGATTTAATCGTCCATCACCCCTATGAGAGTTTTGACGTGGTGGTGCAGTTTTTGCGTCAAGCCGCGCATGACAAAGATGTCGTGGCCATTAAACAAACGCTCTACCGTACATCCAACGACAGCCCGATTGTACGTGCGCTGATTGAGGCGGCTGAGGCGGGCATTTCCGTCACCGCTTTGGTCGAACTCAAAGCCCGCTTTGATGAAGAAGCCAACATCCGCTGGGCGCGCGATTTGGAGCGCGCAGGCGTGCAGGTGGTTTTCGGCTTTATCGAGCTGAAGACGCACGCCAAACTTTCGTCAGTCGTGCGGCGCGAGGAGGGCAAGCTTCGCAATTATGTTCACATTGGCACCGGCAATTATCACCCGAACACCGCTAAGATTTACACTGACTTGTCCTGGTTTACGGATGATCCGGCAATCGCCAAGGATGTGGCGCAGATTTTCAATTACATTACCGGCTATGCCGAGCCGACTGACGAGATGCGAATCGCATTCTCACCGTATTCGCTGCGCAATCGCATTCTACAGCACATCGCCGAGGAGGTTGAACACGCGAAGGCAGGGCGTCCAGCTCAAATTTGGCTGAAAATGAACTCCCTCGTCGATGCGCAGATTATTGATGCTCTTTATGACGCGAGCGGCCACGGCGTACAAATTGACATCGTGTGTCGCGGCATGTGCTGCCTGCGCCCGCAAGTGCCGGGCCTTTCTGAAAACATCCGCGTTAAGTCTATCGTGGGACGCTTTTTGGAGCACAGCCGCATTTATTGCTTCGGCAACGGCGGCGGACTGCCGTCTGATGATGCGTTCGTTTACGTTGGTTCAGCTGATTTAATGCCACGTAACCTTGATCGCCGTGTTGAGGTTTTGGTACCGATTACCAATCCGACTGTGCATCAACAGGTGCTTTCGCAAATCATGCTTGCAAACCTGCTTGACAATGAACAGAGTTTCGCTGTTCTGCCTGATGGAACATCGCGACGCATTGTTAGAGCCAAGGGCGAGGAGCCCTTCAACGCGCAGGAATATTTTATGACCAACCCCAGCCTTTCCGGCAGGGGGCAGTCGTTGAAGAAATCCGCCCCGCGTGACTTTTCGATGCCCAAGCGGGGTAAGAGTGTAACTGAAAGCTGAGTAACGCATGAATAAAGCAGCCCAAGGCCGACTAACAGGACGCGAACCGGTTTCCGTTGTCGATATTGGCTCCAATTCTGTGCGGCTTGTGGTTTATGAGGGCGTCGTTCGTGCGCCCACAGTGCTGTTCAATGAAAAAATCCTCTGCGGATTGGGCAAGGGCATCGCCGACACAGGGCGGTTAAACCCGAAGGCTGTTGAAGGCGCAATGGCAGCGCTGAAACGCTTCCGTGCCCTGTCTCAGCAGGCAGGCGCGAAAACCATGCATGTGCTGGCCACCGCCGCTGCCCGTGAGGCCTCAAATGGCTCGGCCTTTATCAATGCAGCGCAAGATATTTTGGGCGTCTCAATCAAAGTTTTAACAGGTCGCGAAGAAGCCTATTTTTCGGCTATGGGCATCATCTCCTCTTTCCATCGACCCGATGGCATTGCCGGTGATTTGGGCGGCGGCAGCCTTGAACTCGTTGATGTCAAAGAACGAGTGATTGGTACCGGTATCACGCTGCCGCTCGGCGGATTGCGCCTTGCTGATATGGCGGGCGGCTCGCTTGAGAAAGCACAAAAAATTGCCAAACTGGAGCTCGAACGCGCCGAGTTGTTAGACGCGGGCAGGGACCGCGCTTTCTATGCTGTCGGCGGCACATGGCGCAATCTTGGCAAACTGCATATGGGCGCGGCGCACTATCCGCTCCACGTCATGCATGAATATGAAATTCCCTATGCTGAGGCGGTGCCGTTCCTTCGCAAGGTTGCCAAGGGCGAGGCGGCGGGCATAGATGGCATTGAAACCGTCTCGCGCAACCGTCAATCCTTGCTGCCTTATGGCGCGATTGTTCTGCTTGAAGTCATTCAAAAAATGCGCCCAAAATCTGTATTGTTTTCGGCGCTAGGCGTGCGCGAAGGCTATCTTTATTCGTTGTTGAGCCAAGACGAACAGCTGGAGGATCCACTGCTGGAGGCGGCAGAAGAGCTCTCCATTTTGCGTTCCCGCTCGCCGCAGCACGCGCGGGAATTGGCTGAATGGACCGGCGAAGCCTTAAAAATTCTTGGCATAGACGAGACCGAAAACGAGGTTCGTTACCGCGAGGCGGCCTGCCTTCTGGCCGATATTGGCTGGCGTGCACATCCGGATTATCGCGGCGCGCAATCACTGAATATCATCGCCCACGGCGCATTCGTCGGCATTGACCATCCTGGTCGCGTTTATATGGCGCTGGCAAACTTCTATCGTCACGAAGGCATGATTGATGATGCCTTGTCGCCTGAGATGCGTACCCTTGCGCCGCAACGCCTCTATGATCGCGCCAAAATGCTCGGCGCTTTGTTACGCGTCGTCTATCTCTATTCGGCGGCCATGCCGGGGCTCATCCCGCGGTTAAAAATCATTCCAGATGGTATTGGAGGGTTTCTGTTTACAGTGCCGCAAGATGCCGTAAATCTTGCCGGCGAGCGCACAGAAAATCGCCTGCAGCAATTTGCCAAGCTGATAGGCAAACCAATGCGGACGGTTGTTACGAGCGATTAATCCAGCGCCACCGCTTGTATTTTCTTGTTCTCAAACTTCAGCGCCACTTTGCCGGCGATTAGCTTCAGTGCCGTATCGCCGAACAACTCGCGACGCCAGCCGTGAAGCGCTGCCACGTCAGCCTTGTCGCCATGCGCTGCAATTTGGTCGAGATCATCAGACGTCGCCACCACTTTGGCTGCAACGCCGTTTTCTTCAGTGATAAGTTTGAGAAGAACGCGCAGCATTTCTGTGGCTGCACCTGTGCCTTCCGGCGCGGATACATGGCGCGGCAGTTTGGGCAGCAATTCTTTCGGCGTTTCAAGCGCACCGATGATAATCTTCAGCAGTTCTTGGCCCGTGCCGGAGCGTTCCCAGCCATTAGGCACGGTACGCAGACGGCCAAGCGTGGCCTGATCCTTCGGCTGCTGCTGGGCAATTTCATAAATTGTATCGTCTTTAAGCACGCGAGAGCGTGGCACGTTGCGCGTACGCGCCTCGATTTCACGCCATGCCGCCACACGCTGCAATACAACCAATTCGATAGGTTTGCGCACGCGCATCTTGAGACGACGCCATGCATCCTCCGGCAGAAGCTCATAAGTTTCGACGGAACACAGAGTTTCCATCTCTTCCTTGACCCATTCAGCACGACCGGCCGCTTCGAGTTTTTCCTTCAAGAGCGGGTAAATGGTCGAAAGGTGCGTAACGTCCGCCAAGGCAT
Source organism: Phyllobacteriaceae bacterium (assembly GCA_043744175.1). GTDB lineage: Bacteria > Pseudomonadota > Alphaproteobacteria > Rhizobiales > Rhizobiaceae > JANMEX01. The sequence continues at coordinate 8,696 of JAYTVD010000046.1, read as the reverse complement.
ATGTGAGTTGCATTTCAGTCAGCGGGCGCTGGCGCCAATCTGTAAAGCGCGATGTCTTGTCCAAATGGACGCCAGTCATGCGCATAACTAGTTGGTCATAAGAAATCGAATCCCCAAAACCGCACACCATGGCCGCCACTTGGCTATCAAACATCGGTGCGGGGATAAGGCCGCCCAATTTATGAACGATTTCAACATCTTGTCTGGCGGCATGGAATACTTTTGTTATCGCCTGATTGCCCATCAGCGCATAAAAAGCGGCCAAGTCAATTTCTGCCGACAACGGATCGACGATGCAAGCGTAATCAGGTGTCGCTATTTGCACGAGGCAAAGTTCAGGCCAAAATGTTGTCTCGCGGATAAACTCAGTATCCACTGCCACAAAATCAGACTTACTTAGTTTAGCAACGGCATCTTCAAGTTGCGCGGTGGTGAGAATAATATCCATGGCATCGCGTATATCGCAACGTTTCTAACCTGTCTTCTATGATTTTAATGTTTGCTGAACTTTTTCTTACCTCAACGTAAGGATGATTTGATAATCCATTTTTTGTTTCGTTAAGGATAGCCTGCCATCTAATAGGGCAAGACACTGAAGTAGATCCTCATGCAAATTGAATATATGTTTCTAAGCTACTTTGCCGTCATCAACACGGTTACATTTCTCATGTTCTGGCTCGATAAGCGTCGCTCAAGAGTGGGTGCGTGGCGCGTTTCTGAATATAGACTGTTAAGTCTCGCCATGTTGGGCGGCAGTCTCGGGGCATTGCTAGCCCAACAGATTTTCCGGCATAAAACGACAAAGCGGCCGTTTAGGCGCTTGCTGGTCGCGATAGCGCTATTTCACATCCTGCTTGCGATTTTCCTGTTGGTGCCGCCTTTGCGTCATCTGACCTTTTCGACTGTCGATCATGCCATCAACTATTGTCTTTCCGCTTTGCGGCAATGGCAAAATAACCGCTAACTCTTGACTTTTTGCTGGCCAAATGCGCTTGTCCGGCCACATTCGACCGACACGCAGGCACGCCTGCGGCCCAAGCGCGTGAAACATGGTTTCCGCCTTGAAAAATAAGGATAAAAACATGACCATGCACCGTTATCGCAACCACACATGCGCCGCACTTCGCAAGGGCAATGCAGGAGATTCTGTCCGGCTTTCGGGTTGGGTGCACCGCGTGCGCGATCATGGCGGGTTGATGTTTATTGACTTGCGCGACCATTATGGCCTGACCCAAATCGTAGTGGATCCTGCATCGCCATGCTTCAAAGCGGCCGAAGCCGTGCGCGGCGAATGGGTCATCCGTGTAGATGGCAAAGTCGTCGAGCGCGACGATGCTACCAAGAACGCCAACCTCGGCACTGGCGATGTTGAAGTTCATGCCGTTGAGCTGGAAGTGCTCTCTGCCGCCAAAGAACTGCCGCTGCCAGTGTTCGGCGAGCCGGATTATCCGGAAGACATCCGCCTCAAATACCGCTTCCTCGATCTGCGCCGCGAAACGCTGCACAAGAACATCGTCAAGCGCACGCAGATCATTGCCGAAATGCGCAAGCGCATGTCGGGCGAGGGCTTTACAGAATATTCCACGCCCATTTTGACGGCCTCCAGCCCCGAAGGCGCGCGCGACTTTTTGGTGCCAAGCCGCATTCATCCCGGCAAATTCTACGCGCTGCCGCAAGCACCGCAAATCTACAAGCAATTGCTGATGATTTCCGGCTTCGATCGTTACTTCCAAATCGCTCCCTGCTTCCGCGATGAAGATCCGCGTGCTGACCGACTGCCGGGCGAATTCTACCAACTCGACTTGGAAATGAGCTTTGTCGAGCAGGACGATATTCTGGGCACGATGGAACCCGTCATGCGCGGCGTGTTTGAAACCTTCGCCGAAGGCAAACCCGTCAGCCAGTCGTTCCGCCGCATTCCCTATGACGTGTCGATGCGCACCTATGGCTCCGACAAACCAGACCTGCGCAACCCGATTGAGATGCAGGTCGTTTCCGAGCATTTTGCCGGTTCTGGCTTCAAAGTGTTTTCCAATATTTTGGCCAATGATCCAAAGGCCGAAGTCTGGGCAATACCCGCCAAGACGGGCGGCAGCCGAGCTTTCTGCGATCGCATGAATTCGTGGGCGCAAGGCGAGGGCCAACCGGGACTGGGTTATATTTTCTGGCGCAAGGAAGGCGATAAACTTGAAGGTGCAGGCCCGATAGCCAAAAACATTGGCGAAGAGCGCACCGAGGCCGTTCGCATTCAACTAGGCCTCGGCGAAGGCGACGCCGCATTCTTTACCGCAGGCGATCCCAAGAAATTCGTCAACTTCGCAGGTGCCGCCCGCGCCCGCGCTGGCGAGGAACTTAACCTTGTTGACCGCGAAAAGTTTGAACTTTGCTGGATTGTCGATTTCCCGTTCTTTGAATGGAACGAAGACGAGAAGAAAGTGGATTTCGGCCACAACCCGTTCTCCATGCCACAAGGCGGCATTGACGCGCTGAACGGCCAAGACCCGCTGACGATCAAAGCGTTCCAGTACGATCTCGTTTGCAACGGCTTTGAAATCGCCTCCGGCGGCATCCGCAACCATTTGCCCGAAACCATGGTGAAGGCGTTCGAGTTGGCAGGCATGTCGCGCGAAATTGTGGAAGAGCGTTTTGGCGGTCTCTACCGCGCGTTCCAATATGGCGCGCCGCCGCACGGCGGCATGGGCGCTGGCGTGGACCGCATCGTGATGCTTTTGGTAGGAGCCAAGAACCTGCGCGAAATCTCGCTGTTCCCGATGAACCAGCAAGCGCAAGACCTTTTGATGAACGCCCCAAGCGAAGCCTCGCCGCAGCAATTGCGCGAAGCACATCTGCGCGTGAATATGCCGAAGTAAATTATCGTTTGATACAACGGGGCGGGGTGACCTGCGCCGTTAGTTAAACGATTTGCCGATAATAGCAGCGCGGGCCTCACTAAGCCCAAGGTCAGCCTTTGCATTTAATGCAGTGGCCAGTTTTTGTGTGTCGCAATAGATGGCAAGTTCGCTCACCTTGCCCCATTTCATCGTCATGCGGTGCACCCCATTATTGCTCATGGGCTTGTCGCCAACTGCAAAACGGTCAATCCACTCCACCATCACAGTCGTGCGCCACGGCCAGCCGGTGACGCTTAAGTTGGAGATTTCAAAGTTCAAATCGAGGAAGATTATCGCCAGTCGCTCGTACCAACGCGCGGTATCGTCAGGCGTCTCGCGAACGCCAGCCAGCGCATGGTCGCCGTAAAATATATGCAGCCGCTTCCTCGCAAAGGCTCGAAGAATATTTTCGTAGCGACCAGCGTTTATGTCAGCAAACGCCTGCCGAATTTTGCGGCGAACAATTAAATGGTACATTTTGGCCCCAGTATGGTAAGTTCATTCATGAAACTAACTTACTTAGTTCAATGATGCAACTCACTATGGTGACGTAATGAAACGGACTACATTTGCCGATATGCAATGCAGCATGTCGCGGGCCTTGGAAGTGATCGGCGATTGGTGGACGCCTCTCGTCATTCGCGATCTGTTCATCGGTATTTCGCGTTTTGACCAGTTAGTGGCCGATCTTGGTGTTTCGCGCAATCTGCTTACCTCGCGTTTGAAGCTGCTCGAGGAAAACGCGCTGATTTCCAAAAGTGCCTACTCGCTAAAGCCTCAACGGTTTGAATATGCGCTCACTGAGGCAGGGACTGACCTTGTGCCTGTGCTTATGGCGCTAACAGCGTGGGGCGATAAGTGGGTGCGGCCAGAAGAAGGCAAACCAATTTTGTTTAAGCATGATCAGTGCGGCAAGGTTTTTGCACCCCAAATTACATGCCCGCATTGTGTGGTGGCGGTTAACGCCAATACGGTGACAGCGCTGCCGGGGCCGGGCGGGCGCAAAAAGCGCGGCACCATGATTATCGCAGAACTTTTTGAGAGGGCCTACAAGGCCTAGGCACGCAGAAAAAAGCCTGGCATCGCTGCCGGGCTCTTTTATTGGCATAAATCCAAATTACTGGTTTGCAGTAACGGTCACGGCCATCTGCTTAATCAAGTCAGCAGGGTTTGCCGAACCCGTTGCAACGAGCAGCGCAAACGGAATTGGCGCGGCGGGCTTTGAGGAGATTTCAAGGCTCTTTGGCGCGTCCATATAGGCTGAAGCCGCTGCCGTAACCTTGGCGGCAAAGTCTGGATCATTCAGCTGCGCCACGGCGAACGGAATGATCGCCTTTGACTGATTGATGATCTGATCGCGGGGCTGGCCGGCCTGCTTTGCCGCGTAGTCAATAATGCGGTTGGTAAGTGAGGCGTCATCAAAGCGGATGCTCATTGAGTTGAATGTCAACTGCTGCATCAAACCGAGCATTGCCGTGCCCTTGGCGGCTTCATCTTGCCCTGCAGAGTTCTTGTTCATGTCTTGAACGGCTTTAACGAAGGCGGGTGTGTATCCGGAAATATCTGCAACCAAATTGAGTTTGCCAACATCCTTAAAGTCATAAGAACCTTCGGTAATTGCCAAGTGGCCGTCAGTCGGGTTCCATGTGCCCTTTGCCGTGATCGCTCCGTTAACTTCCGTGTATCCCATAGCCGTCATGGCTTCTTGCGATTTCGGATCAGGGATCTTCGTCAAATCACCATGTAAGCCATCAAGCGACATTTCAAATGTCATCGGCTCGCCAGCCACATAGGGTGACATCGAAGCCTTGCCGCCTTCCATGCTGAAAACTTCTGTACCGGCAGTCGTCACTTTAACGGCGCCGATTTCGGCAGTATCATAGAGGAACATTTGTTTGACTGGATCAGTTTCGCCCGCGCCCGCGATATGAACATTATTCAGCGACGCACCAGCGAAATCAACTTTCGTGCCGCCCTCATCCTTGGAGATTGCAGGAGCTGAAATTTTGCCTACGACATAGCCCTGGCCATCTTCAGTGACATTTTCCAAGACGACATCACCAACTGCAAATGGTTCGGCTACACCGGCGGGAGCCATCGTTACACCCTTGGCGACAACATTCTCGCCATCCAGTTCGCTGGACGCGACCTTAAGCGTCATGCCCTGACCAGCGAATTGCGCGATGACGGCGTCAACCACTTTTTGTGCCTCAACCTCGGCATATGCGGGTGCTGCAAAGCCCAACACCACTGCGGAAACTGACAAAAACTTTAACGAACGAAATGCGGACATGACTAAGACCTCTCTACAATAATTGAAATGATATTGCCCCGGCGACGACTGTGCCAGAAATGTGACGAAGCGTAAACTGCCGCGCGTTCATTTGCACAGAAAGCCTGAACGAAGTGTTGCGGCTAATTCAAGGCATTTGAACTATTTCTTACCGTCTTGCCGCAATCAATTGCACTTGCTAACCGCGTGCCATGGCAAAAGAGACACCTCCGTCCGATTCGGAACGCACCGGCATAGAACCGATTGATCTGAAAGATGCGCTGGAAGAGCGCTATCTTGCTTATGCGCTATCGACTATCATGCATCGTGCGCTTCCTGACGTGCGCGACGGGCTAAAGCCTGTCCACCGCCGCATCCTGCATGGCATGAGGCTCCTGCGCCTCCAGCCAGATCAAGGATTTGCCAAATGCGCCCGTATTGTGGGCGAGGTGATGGGTAAATTCCATCCGCACGGCGACCAATCCATTTATGATGCACTGGTGCGCCTCGCGCAGGGTTTTGCTGTGCGCTATCCGCTGGTGGATGGGCAGGGCAACTTCGGCAACATCGACGGCGATAATGCCGCCGCCATGCGTTACACCGAAGCGCGCATGACGGAAGTGTCCTCGCTCATTCTTGAGGGCATTACCGAAGACGCCGTAGATTTCCGCCCGACCTACAATGAGGAAGACGAAGAGCCTACGGTTCTGCCCGGCAGCTTCCCGAACATATTGGCCAATGGTTCCAGCGGCATTGCCGTCGGCATGGCCACCAACATTCCTCCGCACAATGCCGCCGAAGTCTGCGACGCGGCACTGCATTTAATCGCCAATCCTGATGCCAGCGATGATGACTTGCTGCAATTTGTCAAAGGTCCAGATTTTCCCACCGGTGGCATTATTATTGATCCGGCAAACGAAATCGCCGAATCATACCGCACTGGCCGTGGCGGTTTCCGCGTCCGTGCGCGCTGGGAAAAGGAAGAGTCAGCGCGTGGCGCGTGGGTCATCGTCGTCACCGAAATTCCCTATCAGGTACAAAAGTCCAAGCTGATAGAAAAAATAGCTGAGCTTTTGATGGCCAAGAAACTGCCGCTGCTCGAAGATGTGCGTGATGAATCGACTGAAGATGTGCGCGTCGTTCTGGAGCCGAAAAGCCGCGCGGTTGACCCCGGACTGCTGATGGAATCGCTGTTCAAGCTCAGCGAATTGGAAAGCCGCATTTCGCTCAACATGAACGTGCTCACGCGCGGCAAAGTGCCAAACGTTTTGTCTCTCAAGGGCGTTTTGAAGGAATGGCTGGAGCACCGCAAAGACGTGCTGGTGCGCCGCTCAAAATTTCGCCTCGGCCAGATTGATACGCGCTTGGAGCTGCTTGGCGGCTATCTGATTGCGTTTCTGAACATTGACGAAGTCATCCGCATCATCCGCGAGGAAGATGAGCCTAAGCCTGTGATGATGGCAAAGTGGGGCCTGACCGACGTTCAGGCCGAGGCCATTTTGAACATGCGCCTGCGTGCGCTGCGCAAACTCGAAGAGTTTGAAATCCGCAAAGAGTTTGATGCGCTGACGGCTGAAAAAGCCGGTATCGAAAAGCTGCTCGGCTCAAGTGCGTTGCAGTGGAAAACCATCGCATGGGAAATCGGCAAAGTGCGCGATAAGTTCGGGCCCGATACACTTCTGGGCAAGCGCCGCACCACATTTGCTGATGCGCCAGACCATGATGAAGACGTCATCGCCCAGTCCATGATCGAGCGCGAACCTGTGACGGTTGTCGTGTCAGAAAAAGGCTGGCTGCGCGCCATGAAGGGCCACATGGCAGACTATGCCACGCTGACCTTCAAGGAAGGCGATAAGCTGAAAATGGCTTTCCCCGCCTACACCACCGACAAGATTATGATTTTCACCACGGGCGGAAAGTTCTTCATGATTGGCGCAGATAGGTTGCCGGGCGGGCGCGGTCATGGCGAGCCAATCCGCATCATCGTCGATCTTGAAAACGATCAAGACATCGTCACCGCGTTCATCCATGACCCAACCCGCAAACTCATGGTCGTCAGTCATGAAGGCAACGGCTTTGTGGTTCCAGAAGCCGAGACCGCAGCCAACACCCGCAAAGGCAAGCAAGTGATGAACATCAAAGCGCCGGATGAGGCAAAATACTGCTTCCCCGTTGTTGGAGATCACGTTGCCATCGTCGGCGAAAACCGCAAACTGCTGGTCTTTGCACTCTCTGAAGTGCCAGAAATGGGCCGCGGCAAAGGCGTGCGCTTCCAGAAATACAAGGATGGCGGCGTGGTGGATGTGAAGACATTCAGCATGGCTGAGGGCCTGTCATGGCAAGACACCGCGGACCGCCAGTTCAATCGTTCAAAGGATGAACTAGCCGAATATATCGGCGCACGGGCATCTGCCGGGCGTATGGTGCCGAAGGGTTTCCCGCGAACAGGGAAATTTGGCGGGTAGGGTGATATAGTTAGCCGCCCGTTTACCCTCGCGTCACTAAGTCTATTGACATGCGAATGATCGTTCGCATATTTATGAGAATGAACGTTCTCACTTATAGAGTCTGACGATGAACTTTGACTCTAATCACCCTGAACCAACGAGCGAACCGTTAGCAACAGCGCCGGAGCGCGGCGTTCGCGCGGAAAAGCGCGAGGCGCAACTTGCCCGCATTCTTGAAGCCTCGCGCACCTGTTTTGTACGTTCTGGTTTTCGCGGCGCCTCCATGCACGATATTTGCCGCGAAGCGGAGATGAGCCCCGGCGCTCTGTACCGCTATTTCCCGTCCAAAGAGGCAATCATCGAGGCCATCGCTGAAAATGACCGGCAGGGCGATTTGGCGTCACTAGCCCAAATTGGCGGCAGCGGCGATCTGATTGATAGTTTTATCACCGGCATGATGGCCCATTTTGCTAGCGTACACGCCCGAGGTTTTGCGCCGCTTTTCACTGAAATTCGCGCTGAGTCCATGCGCAATGAAACGGTAAAAAACTGCTGCGAAAAAAACAAAGGTGAGTTCGCGTCGTTCTTCAAGGCATTCCTAGATCACGCCAAGTCAACGGGCCAAATTGATCCCATTGTCGAAAACTCGGCGATTGTTTCGATGTTTATGGCGACGGGTGAGGGCATCATCATGGGCAGCCTGTTTGATGACAATGTTGGTTCGAAAAATATCGAAGCCATGCTGCGGGCAATGACCAACGCCTTGCTGCGCCCCACACACATAAGCAAATCCGCACCCGCGCAGCTTAACCCCATTTAGATTACTCAAAAGTACGGACACAGCCCCATGTTGATAAAGTTAAAATCGCCGATCCAAAAATCCTTGCTGTTATCCGTTGCCCTCACTTTCGGCTCGCTGTCTGCAATGTCATTTGCAACCGCGGAAGATGCTGTTGTTGAGCAAATCAAGCCGCCGTTGGTCACTGTCTCTGCGGTCATGAAGCGCCAAATGAACGAGCGTTTAGTCGTTAACGGCAGTGTGAAACCGGTTGAGGAAGTGTCGGTTGACACCGATGTCGCGGGACT
>JAYTVD010000045.1:0-2413 GCA_043744175.1 Phyllobacteriaceae bacterium | reverse complement strand
TCGTCTCCCTCGCGCCCTCCCGGCGGACTTCGATTTTCGGATGGCCTTCGCGCTTGTACCCTTCGACGATGATCAGGTCGCAAGGCGAAAGTTTGGCGATCACGGCATCAAGCGGTGGTTCGGCTTCGCCTTCCAGTTCATGGATCAAAGCCCATCGTTTTGACGACACCACCGCAACTTCAGAAGCACCTGCCTTGCGGTGGCGGAAGGAGTCCCGGCCCTCATGATCGATATCAAACTCATGGTGCGCATGTTTGACAGTTGCAATTCGATAGCCGCGCAAAACCAGCTCGGACACAAGCCTTTCAGTAAGGGTTGTTTTGCCCGAGTTTTTCCATCCGGTTATCCCAATGATGTTGCGTTTTGTCTCAGGCATTCTCGCTCATGGCGCTGCCGGTTTTGGACTGGGCGGCGGCTAGTTCTTCCGGCGTGTTTATGTTCATGAACGGGTCCGAACTGCCGGTGAAATCAATATCAACAAAATGATGGGGTTGGGTTTCGATGAAATCGTAAACCTTGCGCGTGCCACCGGCCGCGAAATGGATGTGCAAAAGCGGTGCGAGCGACAGCGGCCAGAGCGAAAACACGGGATGGACGTGGCCATTCGAGCGAACGGCGATGATCTTCTTGCCATCACTTTCCGCCTTCAGTTTTGCGACAAGGTTTTCCGGGAAGAAGGGGGCGTCAACAGGCACGAACGCAACATGGTTCGGCAGGGGCTTGAGCGTGCTTGCCCATTCGAGACCGGCGAGGATTCCCGCCAGCGGTCCGGCGTAGCCCGCAACGGGATCAGCCAAGACGGGCAGGGAAGTCTGCACCACGCTGTTGGCGCTGACGGCCATGTCGCTGACTTGTGGGGCAAGCCGCGCGATGGCCAGATCCAGCAAGGTCTTGCCGCCAAGTTTGACGCCAGCCTTGTCTGTTCCCATACGGCTTGATTTTCCGCCTGCAAGAACCAGTCCGACGATATCGCTCATGGTCTCATCTCCACCCGTTGCACGTCTCTGGACCGGACGCGTTCCCGGTGGAAGGTATAGACACCGCTCAAAACCACAAGGGTTGCACCGACAATCATGTAGATATCCGGCACATCTTTGAACACGAAAAAGCCAAGTACCAGCGCCCAGAGCAGGCTTGTGTAGCGGAATGGCGCGACAAAGCCGATTTCGCCGCTGCGCATGGCCTGGATGACATACTGATAACCAAACAGAATGAAAAATGATGCTGCGGCAAGCCAGGAAAATGTTTTCAAGGTCATTGGAGACCAGCCACCGAGTGGAATGATCAAAACAAGGCCGGCCAACGAGATCGTTGAGGCCGTGGCAAGCGACATGAAAGCTGACGGGATTTCGGAGTGAGCGGTCCGGGTGATCAGGTCGCGGCCCGCCGCGAAGAAGACGCAGGCAACAATAAGCAGCGACCAACTGTTGAAGCCATCGGAACCGGGGCGGACAATGATCATCACACCGGTAAAGCCGACAACAATTGCCAGCCAGCGTCGCCAACCGACCGGCTCTTTGAGGATGAGGGCTGCAGCAAGTGTGACCGCCAGCGGCAAGGCCTGAAGGATTGCCGATGCGTTGGCAATTTCCATATGCGCCAAACCGATGAGGAAGGTGACGGTTGCGAGCATTTCGCCCATTGACCGACCGAACACAGCCTTATTCAGCAACAATGCAGGCGGGCGCAGCGCGCCCGTTTTCCAGCAAAGCAGAAACATCATTACAGATGCCATCAGCCCGCGAACAAACATGATTTGCCCAGCGTTCATCTCGGCCGTTGCAAGTTTTACAAAGGTATCATTGATTGTGAAACCGGCCATGGAAATGGCCATAAACATAGCGCCGCGCAAATTCGGGGAGAGGGTCAAAACTGATTTCTTTCATGCAATTTTGTCGGTTTTATTTGCTTTGCAAGAGATTGGCGCGTGTGAATGCGACTTTTCGGCGATTGGTTGATTGTCTGTGGCCAGAAGGTGATTTTTGGCAACAAACAATAAAGGACCAACCTGCATTCCGGTCTTTACGCGGTCCATCACAACAAGTGTTCGGAATTTTTTCACATTGCTATTTTGGAAGAATATCTGGCGCGTGAGGGCTTCATAGGCGCCCATGTCTTCCACCAGAATGATCAATACAAAATCAACTTCACCGGTGACGTAATAGCATTGCTGTACTTGCGGGGCGGATAGGAACGATACCTTGCTCTCATCAATCCGTGTGCCGCTTTCGTCGCTGAGCTCGACCTCCACGATCACCGTGATGGCCTTGCCAATTGCAGCTGGATCTATGCACGCGACATTTGCTTGAATTACCTTGGCCTCGTGCAAATGCTTGATGCGCCGCTGGACCGCGGGAGCGGAAAGGCCGACTTGTTCGCCGATGCTGCGCTGCGGTGTCTGGTTGTCCTTTTC
>JAYTVD010000044.1:0-2419 GCA_043744175.1 Phyllobacteriaceae bacterium | reverse complement strand
ACCGGCAGGCCACCGGGGGCGAGCGTGTATTTCTTGTAGGCGACTTGCTGGTGCAGAGGCTTTACGTAGTAAATTACGGACGGAATGCCTTGGCTTTGAAGCGATGCTTTCAGCCCGTCACGATCATCGGATTCGATGGCATATTGGGCAAATGCCGAGCGCGAGTGATTATCGACGTGTGCGGTCTTTACCACGCCTGCCAAACCATCGGCATAGCGCTTGGCTACTTCTTGGCGGGCTAGCATTTCATCTTCTAAGATTGCCAGCTTTTCGATGAGAATGGCAGCTTGGATGGTGTCGAGGCGGGAGTTCAGTCCCACGCGGATGTTGTCATATTGGGTTTCGCCCTTGCCGTGGAAAGCGAAGGAGCGCAGCGCGTCTGCCAGTGCATCATCGTTGGTAAACATCGCCCCGCCGTCGCCGTAGCAACCTAGTGGCTTGGCAGGATAAAAGCTGGTGGAGGCAACATGGCCGAATGCGCCGCACATTTTGCCATGGCGGGAACCGCCGATGGCCTGTGCCGCGTCCTCAATAATGATGAGGCCTTCTTTGGCGGCAATTGATTCAAGCGCATCATAGTCTGCGGCCAATCCGAAAAGATCGACGGGGATAATGGCCTTTGGGATCAGACGACCTTCAGCGCGAATGGCCGTGATGGCGGCTTGAAGTTGTTCATTGTTGAGATTGTAGGTGTCAGGATCAACATCAATGAACACGGGCTCAGCGCCAGCAAGTGCCACGACTTCGGCAGTGGCAGCGAAGGTGAAGCTGGGGCAGAAAACGGCATCACCGCGGCCAATGCCATGGGCGAACAGCGGGAGCAGCAAAGCATCAGTGCCGTTGGCACAAGCCACGACATGTTTGACGCCGACATAGTCTGCCAACTTGCGTTCGAACTCGGCGACTTCCGGACCTAAAATATATTTGCCTTCACGAATAACTTTGGAAACGGCATGGTCGATTTTATCGCTGATGCGCGCGCGCTGCGCTGCAAGATCAATGAATTGCATTGAGAAACTCGATTATTGTTATTGTTTTCCGGCAAATCACCGGTCCGCGTTAGTTTTCTCATAGAGATATTTACAGATGTTTGCCAGTGGAGGCGAAGTCACACAATTATCCCGCTTGTTACATCGCGTGATTAGAGCGTCGAAGTGACTAGTCGTGTAGCACTGTGCCTGCGGTCAAAATTTCTAACACACGGATCGCCTCTTCGCCACCGGTGCGCGGCTCGGCGCGGGTGCGGATGCAATCGATAAAGTGCTGGTCTTCGGCCGTAAGCGGCATACCTTGCGCGACGGGAATATAGTTTGGCTCTTCAGCAGTAAAAGCCCATTGGCCGTTGTCCTGCCAGACGGCATGGCGGTAAACCGCCAGTTTCTTGTCCCAGTTCTCGCCATCGTCGAACACTGCCATTGCTTTTGTGCCAACAACGGTAAGACGGCGCTCGCGGTAGGGATTGAGGCGGGATGTGAACAGATGCGAGCGGATGCCGCTTGGGAACTTCATGTGCACATGGGCAAAGTCTGACAAATGGTCGAGCAGCGCTGCGCCTTCGCCGCGCACTTCGCTTGGTGCTTCGCCAGTGATTGCTAAGATCATTGACAAATCATGCGGGGCAAGATCCCAAAGCGCATCATTTTCGGTGTGGAATTTGCCGAGGCCAAGGCGATGCGAATGGATATAGCGCACATCTCCGAGTTCGCCGGACGCAATCAGCTCTTGCAGCTTTTCAAATGCCGGGTGGAAACGCAGCACATGACCAACCATAAATATTCGCTTTGCATCGCGTGCGGCCTGCACGGCAGCCTTGGCGTCGGCCACAGAAAGCGCGATTGGTTTTTCGACCAGCACATCTTTGCCAGCGTTGACAGCACGGATGGCGGCGGCGGCATGAAATTGTGGAGGCAGCGCCATGATGATGGCGTCAACATCGGTCCTGTCAAAGACTTCCTCATGGTCCACAGCGATACAGCCGTTTTCAGCTGCAAAACCTTGTGCTCGTGCGAAATTCATATCTGACACGGCATAAAGCGCGCCCAGACTTTTTAACGTGCGAATGTGGTTGCCGCCCCAATAGCCGCAACCGAGAACGGCGATGCGTGGTGTCATAAGATTTGTTGGCTCAATTACTACTTTACAAATCCCATATCGGCGTCCGGCGGCGACCGCAAGCTATGCATTCGTCGCGGGTCGCTAAATCTAGCTAGACAAACATGTTTCTGCTTATCAATCGCTTGACAGTGCTGACACTCCCACCTTATACCCGCGCCAATTCTGCGGTGAACCTCGGTTCATTGCGTCTCGTGGCGAGATAGCTCAGTTGGTAGAGCACAGGAATCATAATCCTTAGGTCGGGGGTTCGAGTCCCTCTCTCGCTACCATTTTCCTTAAAAATTGAAGATGGTTTTTTGCTGTG
>JAYTVD010000043.1:0-8026 GCA_043744175.1 Phyllobacteriaceae bacterium | reverse complement strand
CGCGACAGCGCCCAATATCTTGCCAAAGCATTGGGCGAGACTGGGCACTCTGTTGACTTGGCCGCCGATGGCGAGACTGGTTTTGCACTGGCCGATAGCGGTACTTACGATGTGCTTGTAGTGGACCGTATGTTACCGCGTCGCGATGGACTTTCGGTGGTCGCAGCGCTTCGTGCCAAGGGCCACCGCACACCCGTTCTTATTCTTTCCGCGCTGGGCGAAGTCGATGACCGCGTTACTGGTCTGCGCGCTGGCGGCGATGACTATCTGACCAAACCATATGCATTCTCAGAGTTGCTCGCACGCGTTGAGGTGCTGCAGCGCCGCGTTCCTACAGGGGATGTCGAGACGACTTACCGCGTCGGTGACCTGGAACTGGATCGCATGTCGCATATGGCCAAGCGCGGCGGTCAAGAAATCACGCTTCAACCACGCGAGTTTCGCCTGCTTGAGTACCTTATGCGCCACGCAGGGCAGGTGGTGACCCGCACCATGCTGCTGGAAAATGTCTGGGAATATCATTTCGATCCGCAGACAAATGTTATTGACGTCCATGTTTCGCGCTTGCGTTCGAAGATCGAAAAAGGTTTTGGTCTGCCTTTGCTGCATACAGTACGCGGTGCCGGTTATATGTTGAAAGTGCCGGGAAAAGCCTGATGGGTCGCTTACGCGCGATTTTTTCGACAACAGCGGCGCGGCTTTCTGCAATGTACCTTGTGCTGTTTACCGTATGTGCATTGGCGTTGGTCGCCTATATGACCGGCGAATCGGCTCGCTTTCTCGTCAACCAAACCCAAAGCACCGTCAACGACGAAATTACTGACCTAGCGCAGATCTACTCCCGCACCGGGTTGCCGGGATTGGTCCGCGCCATTGACCGCCGTTCACGCGCTCCCGGGGCAAATTTATATCTGATTGCTGATAGCACAGGCCGCGTTTTGGCGGGCAATGTTGGTGAAATTGACGGCGCAATTTTGGCGCGGGAAGGCTGGACTAAAGAGCCGTTCCTTTATCAGCGTTACTCCGAGGACAGTATGGATGTTCCGAAAGGCGATGGTGCTGAGCGTTTCCACCATGCCTTGGCCCATGTTTTCATTCTCCCCAATCAAATGCGCATCTTGGTAGGACGCGACTTGGGTGAGCCGGAGCGGTTCAAGAAGATCGTGCAACGTGCTCTCTCGCTGGCGCTGGCCATGATGGGTATCGGCGCGTTGCTGATTTGGTATTTTGTCGGGCGTCATGCGCTGCGGCGCATTGATGGCGTGTCTATAGCCAGCCGCCGTATCATGAGTGGAGATTTGACTGGACGGCTGCCGGTGACAGGTTCGGGCGATGAATTTGACCGATTGGCGGACAATCTCAACCAAATGCTTGGCCGGATTTCTAACTTAAATGATGGTTTGAAGCAGGTTTCTGACAATATCGCCCATGATTTGAAAACGCCGCTCACGCGGCTGCGCAACCGTGCGGATGCAGCGCTGGCCACTAGACAGACGACCAAGGAATATCGCGCGGCACTCGAGGATATGATTGCCCAATCTGATCAACTTATCCGCACTTTCAATGCGATTTTGATGATTTCTAGGCTGGAGGCAGGGTATTCCAGTGAAAGCATGGCAGAAGTAGATCTGTCGGCGATAACGGCGGATGTGGTGGAGCTTTATGAGCCGCTGGCGGAAGAGGCGGGCATAGTGCTGTCGGCGGAGATCACGCCGAAAATTTTGATCTCAGGCAACCGCGAATTGCTTAGCCAGACGCTTTCAAACATCATCGACAACGCACTGAAATACGCCCGAACTGAGCACGGGAACGCAACGGTGATCGTAAGGGCGGCGCACGAGCTGGGTAGGCCGGTCGTTAAAGTCAGTGACACGGGACCTGGCATCCCCCAAGAGGACCGTGAACGCGTTACTGAGCGTTTTGTACGTCTCGAAAAAAGCCGCAGCGAGCCAGGATCGGGTCTCGGACTTTCGCTTGCCAAAGCGGTGATGAAACTTCACAAAGGTGAAATGCGGATTGACGCGAACGAGCCGCAAGGTCTCAAAGTATCGCTGCTCTTCCCTAAAGGCAGCGCAGACGAAAAGTAGAAGGCAGCTAAATGGAAAATTGGTTTGGAGCTGCGCCCAAAGACCTACTCGCACTCGATGCCAAAGCGGCCAGCTCTTATCTGAAAGACCTCGGCCTTCGCGCCAAAGAGGAGGACTTGCCCCGTCTTGCTGAGCTCACGAAATCAAAGTCTCTGCTTTCAACATTTCTCGATGCGATGCTTGATCTCTCGCCTTTCTTGCGCAGCACGGCGCTTATCAATCCACTGTTTTTGGATCGGCTGTTTGATGCCCCAGCCATCCAACGCATCGAGTCACTCATTGAGGCCATGCCGGCGCTAGGGCTAACCGAGACGACAGAGCAGGGTCTCATGACAGTTTTGCGCCGGCACAAATCAGAAGCGCATTTCTTGATTGCGCTTTGCGATTTGGCGGGCGTCTTGGGCGGCGAAAAAACCACGAAGCTGGTGTCCCGTCTTGCCATCGCTGCGGTTCAGGCGACAATTCGGTTCTTGCTGCGCGATGCCGCAAACAGCGGCAAACTCACCTTGAAAAATCCGGAACTGCCGGAAGAGGGCAGTGGTTGGATAATCCTCGCTATGGGCAAGCTCGGTGCTTACGAGTTGAACTATTCATCAGACATTGATCTCATCGTTCTGTTTGATCCCCATGCCGGAATCTTGGCTGATCCTTATGAGGGCATCGAAACCTTCACGCGGCTGACGCGCCGTCTGGTGCGCATTTTGCAAGATAGGACGGCAGATGGCTACGTCTTCCGCACAGATTTGCGCCTGCGCCCGGATCCCGGCTCCACGCCGTTGGCAATACCTGTCGATGCCGCGATGCTGTACTATGAAGGGCGCGGCCAAAATTGGGAACGTGCGGCGCTCATCAAGGCGCTACCTGTTGCCGGAGATATTCCGGCCGGCGCGGCATTTCTCAAAGAGCTTTCTCCCTTCATCTGGCGCAAGTATCTGGATTACGCGGCGATTGCTGATGTCCATTCCATCAAACGCCAAATCCATGCCCACAAAGGTCACGGCGAAATCGCCGTACACGGGCACAATGTGAAACTCGGGCGCGGCGGGATCCGCGAAATCGAGTTTTTCGTGCAAACACAGCAACTTATCGCCGGTGGCCGCGAGCCAGAGTTGCGAGACCGTCAAACCGTGCCGATGCTGGCCAAGCTGGCGGCTAAGGGTTGGATTTCCAATAGTGCCCGCGACGCGCTAGCCCGTGAATATTGGTTCTTACGGGATGTCGAGCATCGCATTCAAATGGTTGCTGACGAGCAAACCCATGATTTGCCCAGTGACGAACACGAGCTGCTGCGCATCGCGCGGATGGCTGGTTTCAAGACAGTTGACGAGTTTTCCAAACGCCTGCGCGCCTCGCTGCAAGTCGTCGAAAGCCACTATGCAGCGCTGTTTGAGACCGCGCCACAGCTCTCGGCGGGCATTGGTAATTTGGTATTTACCGGCGACAATGATGATCCGGGGACCATCAAAACGCTCACCGATCTGGGCTTTGTCCGTCCAAGCGATATGTGCCGTATTATCCGCTCGTGGCACTTCGGGCGTTATAAGGCGACCCAGTCTTCGGAGGCGCGCGAGCGGCTGACGGAGCTTACGCCTGCGCTGCTGAAAGCCTTTGGCGCGACGGGCATGGCGGACGATACGCTGGTGCGCTTTGATGAGTTTTTGCAAGGTCTGCCATCCGGCATCCAGCTATTTTCTCTGCTGCAAACCAATCCGGCGTTGCTGGAGCTGCTGGTTAAAATTATGGGCGCCGCGCCGCGCCTGTCACAAATTATCACACGTAAACCTCACGTTTTCGATGGGCTTTTGGACCCAGGCATCTACCGCGATGTGCCGACATCTGTCTATTTGTCAGCGCGGCTGGCCGCGTTCATGAGCGGCGAGGCGGGCTATGAGGAAAATCTTGATCGGTTGCGCATTTTTGCCAATGAACAAAAATTCCTGATTGGCGTGCGCATGCTGACACGGGCGCTAAAGCCGATAGCAGCCGGATTGGCGCTTTCAAATTTGGCAGACCTTTTGCTGAACCAAACGCTGATGCTCGTGCACAATGAGTTTAGGCAGCGTCACGGCATCATCAAAGGCGGAGAGGTGGCACTGCTGGGGCTTGGCAAACTCGGCAGCCGTGAACTTACCGCTGGTTCTGATATTGATCTCATTTTGCTCTATGATCATCCGGACGACGCAGAAGAGTCGGACGGCGAAAAGCCGCTCGCCCCATCGCTTTATTACACGCGGCTAACCCAAAGGCTTATCGCCGCCGTATCCGCGCCCACTGCCGAGGGCGTGCTTTATGAGCTGGATTTGCGCCTTCGTCCCTCCGGCAATAAGGGACCAGTGGCGACGCGCCTCAACGCATTTCAGCAATATCAGCGTGAAGAGGCATGGGTTTGGGAACATATGGCACTCACCCGCGCCCGCGTAGTGGTGGCAAACCCTGCATTCCAACCACGCATCGAATCCATAATTATGGACGTATTGAACACCCCGCGTGACATGGCCAAGACAGACAAAGAAGTCCTTGAAATGCGGGACATGATTGAAAAGGAAAAACCCTCCAAAGGTGCTTGGGACTTCAAGCAAATGCCCGGTGGCTTGATAGATTTGGAGTTTATCGCGCAGACTGCGGCCATGAGCGGGCGCATCGACGGGGCGCACCATACAGCTACCCAAGAGACGCTTCATTACATCCATTACAAAAGCTTAACTCGAAGCCAGCTTGAATTTCTGGTAGCCTCTCACCAACTGTTTAGCGAGTTGACGCAGATACTTCGTCTTTGTCTGACCCAAGATTTGGGCGAAGAAGCGCCAAGCGAAACGCTACTAGGCATAATGTGTGACGCGGTGGATTTGCCGGATGCAAGTTCACTTCAAGCACATGTCAGAGATACGGCAAAAGAGGTTCGGATTATTTTCGATAGCCTTTTCCGTAAACCGCACAAAGGCAAATGATGGGCCATTGCTTTTGTGCTTCCCGCATCGGGGGTGTCGATGCAACAAGGAACAAAAGTGATGGACAATACAAACGAAATGAAGCCGGAAAATGAAGCAACGCCGGAAAACGTGACAAGCGAAACCGCAGCGCCCGTTTCAACAAAGCGCTTCAGCAATAAGAGCATGATGGCTCTGGGTTTCTTGGCATTGGCAACCGTAGTAGGCGGCGCAGCTGTTGCAAAAAACCGCCATGGCGGCGATATGGATCGCGGCATGATGGGCGGCCCGGCCATGAACATTGACACAATGGACGCTGACAAGAGCGGTGATATTTCCTTTGAAGAATTCTCCAAGGCTGCCGGTGACCGCTTCATTCTAGCGGATACCAACAAGGACGGCAAAGTAACCGTTGAAGAAATGGCCGCTGCAATTGAAAAAATGCGCGCCGAAAACATGGCAAAGCGCATGATCGAAAAATTTGACGCGAATTCCGATGGTGCTTTGACTCAAGAAGAAATCACCACTGGTCAGAAGAAGATTTTCGCTTTGATGGACAAGAACAATGATGGCAAGGTCGTCAAAGACGAAATGCCTCGTCATGGCAAAAAGGGTCACCATGGCGGCAAGGGTGACGGGCCCGATGGTCCTGATGACATGCAGTAATCTATAATTTCCAAAACCCCGGAAAGCAATTTCCGGGGTTTTATTTTGTTCGCTGTTAAGCCGCCTTCAATTCGCTGGACTGTAACGCGCTCATCGGAATACGAACAGAAACAATTGTGCCGACGCCTTCGCGCGACCGTATTTTTAATGCCCCGCCATGGAGTTCTGCCAGCGAACGCGAGATGGCGAGCCCGAGACCGGAGCCAGCATGACTTTTGGTCAACTGATTCTGCACTTGCTCAAACGGTTGGCCGATTTTCGGCAGGGCAGAGCGCGGAATACCGCAGCCGGTATCTTCTATTGTAAGCGCCAGTGCGCCGCCAGTCCGCTTTGCCCGCACAGTGATACGCCCGCCTTTGTCAGTAAATTTTGAGGCGTTGGATAGGAGGTTGAGCAATATTTGTTTGATGGCACGCCGGTCGGCATGGACAGCAATTTTCTCGTCAATACGGGTGATGACTTCAATATCTTTAGCGCAAGTGGCAACCGCAATAACCCGCACGGCCTCTTTGATAAGGGGGCAAAGATCGACAGGTTCAAGGTCCAGTGAATAGCGTCCGGCTTCGATTTTGGACATATCGAGAATATCATTGATAACACCCAATAGATAGTTTCCGCTTTGGTGGATGTCGCAAGAATATTCCTCATAGCGGTCCGATCCCAATGGGCCGAACATGCCTGATTTCATGATATCCGAGAAGCCGATAATGGCATTAAGCGGCGTGCGCAGCTCATGAGACATATTTGCCAAAAATTCGGATTTGGCGATATTGGCCGCTTCCGCCCGCTCTTTTTCAAAGCTGTATTTATCGTTCAGTTCAAGCGCTTCTTGCGCGCGTTCGCTCTCGGCTTTGCGGGCAATGCTAAGGTCGTTGATGGTCGCCATCAAACGGCGCTCGCTGTCTGTCAGGCGCTCTTGATGCTGTTTGATAAGCGTAATATCAGTGCCAATTGAAACCAGCCCCCCGTCTTTCGTCTTGCGCTCATTGACTTGTAACCAGCGACCGTCTGCCAGCAAGCGTTCAAAAGTTTGCGCACCTTCTTCGCCAGCATCGCTTGCCATGCGCTTTTGCGTGATGAACGGACGCACTTGGTCAATCTCAAATTGGGTAGGGCGTTCACGCAACAGGGCTTCGCTTGCGCCAGAGATTTCCTGGAATTTAGAATTGCAAATGAGCAACTTGCCTGCGGCATCCCATAGCGCAAAGGACTCAGAAATATTTTCGATCGCATTGCGCAAACGATTGTCTGCTACTTCGACATTATGCGCCATCTCGTGCTGCTCGGTTACGTCAACAGCAATGCCTATGAGATGGATGTCATCCTTTGTAGGGTCAACAATTTGCGCGCGGGCACGCATGATAACCCAATGGCCCTTGGCGTGGCGCATCCGGAACATGGTATCAATTTGCGAAATTTCCTTGGCGGTCACGCGCTTTGCCAGCGAGTAAAGGTCGCCGTCTTCGGGATGCATAATCTCTTCGACTTCGCCGAAGGATAATATCGCATCGCGCGGTTCATAGCCTAACAGTTCATACATGGAGCGCGACCAATAGAGACGCCCCCGCGCCATGTCCCAATCCCACAGGCCACAGCGGCCACGCGACAGCGCAAGGTCAATGCGGGCATGTGTATCGCCATAAATTTTATCCGCATCCTTGGCCCGTGCCACTTGGCTGAAATAGGCATAGAGAATGACCAAAAGCAGACCCGACGTGAGAACAAACAACGTGACATTCATGGACGCAGATTGTTTCCAATCCGCTAGCACCAAATCCAAATCCTGCACCACAACGGCAGATTTGCCGCTATTACCCAAGAACCGCAATGCAACTAGATGTTCGCGGCCTGAGAATATGACGCGCATGACGCCGGCGCTTTCGCCAAACAGAAACAGCGGTTGCGCATCGCCCGCCATCTGGTCTAACTGCTTGCCCTGGAACGAGCTATCAGGTCCGCGGGTCTGTAGAACCTTCGTGGTACCGTCCAAAATCATCAATGTCGTATGGTTGACCGTAACGCCGGAGATGTCCGGAATTTCAAGGACGGCAGCAATGTCACTGTGCGTTAAATCATGATTGGCCGCCAACATCGGCGTCAGCTTGGCCTCAAGAATTGCAGCTGTGAGACTGACGTTATTTTCCGCCTGTGCTTGCAGGGCATCGCGGGTTTCAAGCAGAGACAAGAAACGGGCAACGGCCACAACAATCAGGAAGATAATCGTGAGGGCAGGGATGGCGCGGCGAAGCAGGGGCTCCGCAGCCAAGAGCTTTTGATAGGCAGGTTCAGCAAGAAGCCGCGCTGGCCCGATAAGGCCTTCACTCTTGCGCTTACCCGCCTGTTTGC
>JAYTVD010000042.1:0-2451 GCA_043744175.1 Phyllobacteriaceae bacterium | reverse complement strand
TTGCGAGGAATAATGGTTGGCCTGAGAAATTCCAAATTGGGCCGCCGACCAATTATAAATATTGTGCATATCCCGCGAGGCGGACGGCGTCAGGCGGATTTCAAGTGCCATGCCTGCCGCTCCGCCAGAAATGCATCAAAATCAAACGGTTGCGGGACTCCCGAGGCATCGCCCTCGTCAATCGCTGCCCTAAGCGCCGCCAGCTTTAGCTCGCGCTCTTCCAGCAGGGACACGCTTTCGCGGATGGCTTCGCTCACTGTGGCATAGCGGCCTTTGGCGATTTGTTCGCGGATAAACCGCTCCTGCATTTCGCCCAAAACAACGGATGTGTTCTTACCCATGAGAGGCCTCCAAATTTAATTACCAAATATTGGTAACACAAGCGCGGAGGCCTAACAAGAATATCAGCCTCGCGCTTCTTTCTTAATCAACTCAGCCACAAGGAACGACAGTTCCAGTGCCTGATCGGCGTTAAGGCGTGGATCGCAGTGGGTATGGTAGCGGTCGGCCAGTTCGTCTTGGCTGATGGCGCGTGCGCCGCCGGTGCATTCGGTTACGTTCTTGCCCGTCATTTCAACATGAACACCGCCTGCGTGGGTGCCTTCAGCGCGGTGGATTTCAAAGAAGCTGCGCACTTCGCTCATAATCCGCTCGAATGGACGGGTTTTATAGCCGCTGGCAGCCGAAATCGTGTTGCCGTGCATCGGGTCACAAGACCAAACAACCTTGCGGCCTTCCTTCTGCACTGCGCGAATGAGCGCTGGCAAATGGTCGCCAACCTTATCGGAGCCAAAGCGCGCGATGAGCGTCAATCGGCCAGCCTCATTGTCTGGGCTCAAGATATCAATAAGCTTGAGCAAGCCATCTGGCGTCATGGACGGGCCGCATTTCAGACCAATCGGGTTTTTGATGCCACGGCAATATTCAACATGGGCATGGTCCGGCTGGCGGGTGCGGTCGCCAATCCAAATCATGTGGCCGGACGTGGCATACCAATCGCCGGAGGTCGACTCGACACGTGTGAGCGCTTCCTCATAGCCCAAAAGCAGGGCTTCATGGCTGGTATAGAAGTCAGTTTCGCGCAAAGCGTAGTTCGACTTCGACGTGATGCCGATGGAGCGCATGAAATCAATCGTCTCGGAAATCCGCGCGGCAAGCGCGGCATAGCGGTCGCCCTGCGGGCTTCCGGCAACGAAATCCATCGTCCACTGATGCACGTTTTCAAGGCTGGCATAGCCGCCCTGCGCAAAGGCGCGAAGCAAGTTCAGCGTTGCGGCAGACTGGCGGTAAGCCATTTCTTGGCGTGCGGGATCGGGAACGCGAGCAACCTTGTCAAACTCGATGCCGTTGATGATATCACCGCGGTAGGACGGCAGCGTGACATCGCCCTTGGTTTCGTTATCCGACGAGCGCGGTTTGGCGAACTGGCCCGCAATGCGGCCAATCTTCACTACCGGCTGCGAACCCGCAAAGGTCAGAACCACGGCCATTTGCAAGAACACGCGGAAGAAATCGCGAATGTTATCAGCACCATGCTCGACGAAGCTCTCGGCGCAATCACCGCCCTGAAGCAAGAAGCCACGGCCTTCCGCCACTTCAGCTAGCGCCTTTTTCAAATCCCGCGCTTCACCGGCAAACACCAGCGGCGGCCATGATTTGAGGCGGCTCTCAACATCCGCCAACACTTGTTCATCAGGATATGCCGGAACTTGACTGATAGGCATACCGCGCCATGAGGATGGGGACCAATTTTGTGTCATCGTTTTTGTACTCGTATTTTGTTGTTGAATAGGAAGCTGTGCAGGCGCGGTCTTAGTCGCAAACGCGGACTGATCCGGCACAAGGATATGATTGGCATCCGCCAGCGCTTTGATTTTCACCACAGCGATGCTCTCGTGCGCCTTAGCGGGGTCCAGCTCCATACGATAAATCGTCGGTTGCGAGACACCTGCTTTGGCGGCGAGCTCAGCCTGGCTGAGATCCAGCATCGAGCGAATATATTTGACCTGTCGGCCGGTGAGCTTGGGAATATCCACTGTGTTTCATCCTGCGTTGTTGCCGGATTAAATACAGATGCGATTGAAATAATACAAGAGTAAATCTTTGTGAATAATTATCGTCAATATTAGCCTTTGGTCGGCTATGAGAGAGCCCGCCCTATGGCATGCATTGCGGCCAGCGCAGTCATTGTCCGCTTTGGATTGACGAAATCCGGCCAGCTGGAGAGTTTGACGCCAACCATCTCATACTGCGGCGCGATGAAAATCATTTGTCCAAAAACGCCACGACAGAGCAAAGTAGGCCGGCTAACATCCTCGCTCCAAAACTGGTTACGATATCCGCCGTTGGGCGTGACAATTGTATATGGGTGATGAAATTTGGAGTGATCGGCGCGGCGCGTGTCGGCAATCCAGCTTTCAGGCACAATTTGGCTACCCATTGCTGAGCCAC
>JAYTVD010000041.1:0-8063 GCA_043744175.1 Phyllobacteriaceae bacterium | reverse complement strand
CCACCTGCTTAAGTTTAGACCTCCCATCCACGTCTCTCTTGTCAACCTTTTGAAGGCCACCGGAATTATCGCGAATCAGTGCAACATAGACTCTCCTCGAATCGGCGTGAAGGGTATTTCGCGCAAAAATAAACCCGCATCAAAGTCAATGATGCGGGCTCAAGATATTGTGTGTATCCACTAATTAATTAATAGCGGTAGTGTTCCGACTTGAACGGACCCTGCTGTGGCACGCCGATATAACCGGCTTGCTCAGGTGAAAGCACTGTTAGTTTCACGCCAAGCTTTGCCAAGTGCAAACGGGCAACCTTTTCATCAAGGTGCTTCGGCAATACGTAAACTTGGTTTTCGTAACGCTCGCCGTGAGCGAAAAGTTCAATCTGCGCCAAAACCTGGTTGGTGAAGGACGCTGACATCACGAAGGATGGATGGCCAGTTGCGTTGCCGAGGTTGAGCAGACGACCTTCAGAAAGAAGGATCATGCGCTTACCGCCCGGGAATTCAATCATGTCCACTTGCGGCTTCACATTGGTCCACTTGAGGTTCTTCAAGGCAGTAATCTGAATTTCATTGTCAAAGTGGCCGATGTTGCCAACGATGGCCATGTCCTTGAACTTGCGCATATGCTCGATGGTCACAACATCCTTGTTGCCCGTCGTTGTGATGATGATGTCAGCATAAGGCGCTGCGTCATCAAGCGTCACAACTTCAAAGCCATCCATTGCCGCCTGCAAGGCGCAGATCGGGTCAACTTCAGTGACCTTAACGCGTGCGCCAGCGCCCTGAAGCGACTGGGCAGAACCCTTACCAACGTCGCCGTAACCGCAAACAACAGCCACCTTACCGGCCATCATCACGTCTGTACCGCGACGAATGCCGTCAACCAGCGATTCCTTGCAGCCATACTTATTGTCGAACTTCGACTTGGTGACTGAATCGTTGACGTTAATAGCCGGGAAAGGCAGCAAGCCCTTGGCATGTAATTGATACAGGCGGTTCACGCCGGTTGTGGTTTCTTCGGTCACGCCCTTGATGGCGTCGCGTTGCTTGGTGAAGAAGCCCGGCGTTGCTGCCATGCGCTTTGCGATCTGCGCAAACAAAATCTCTTCTTCTTCGGAAGAAGGATTGACCAGAATGTTCTCGCCAGCTTCCGCGCGTGCGCCGAGCAGGATGTACATGGTAGCATCGCCGCCATCATCCAAAATCATGTTGGATGGCTTGCCATCGGCCCAATGAAAAATCTTGTCTGTGTAATCCCAATATTCAGTGAGCGACTCACCCTTAACAGCAAATACAGGAACGCCGGTTGCAGCGATGGCAGCGGCGGCATGATCTTGTGTCGAGAAAATATTGCATGATGCCCAGCGCACTTCAGCGCCAAGAGCAGTTAGTGTTTCAATCAGCGCGGCTGTCTGAATGGTCATATGCAGCGAGCCGGTGATGCGCGCGCCCTTGAGAGGCTTGGTAACGCCAAATTCTTCGCGGCAAGCCATCAGGCCCGGCATTTCAGTTTCAGCGATATCAAGTTCCTTGCGGCCCCAATCGGCCAAGGCGATGTCTTTAATCACGTAGTCGTGCTTGCTCATAAAAGTCTCCGGGAAGGTGGCTGTCGGGCGTCGCCCATGTCTCAGCCGTTAAATTCTGCCGTGCCATTATCAGATAAGTTGCCAGCAATCAATAAGACATAAAGAAATCTTTATGTGAGTATGTCTTTGGTTAATCATGGCAGCGCCAGCCGCTGGTTCAACCGCTCCCGCTTGCGGAAGCGGAGGTCTGGTGAGGTCCTTGCAAGACTTCCCCTCTCCGGTGCTGCGCACCTCCTCTCCCGCAAAGCGGCCGAGGTTGAACGCTCCGGCTTTTGTGAAAACCAGCGGAATTTCACTTAAATTTTTGCTTGAAGGATCAAGACGAATCCTGCCGCTCGCCCGCATAAATCGCCAGCAAATGGCATTCGAGCAAAACCTCGTCGATCTCATGCGTCTTGCGCTTTTCTGATGCTGGCGCGGGACCGGGGCGCATGGGGGAATAGCGGTGAGCCAAATTTTGTGCATAGGCCAAATCCCGCTGCTCGTACCAACGCGCGAGGCGCTTGGCTTGGCGAGGCAGATTTTCCAGCGCGTTTTTCAGCGCCAAAATACGAAGAGCCAACGAGGCGGCGGGGATAGGTGTTTTGTCCGGTGCATCGGAATATTCACCAAAGCCGAACCCGTCCATATCCGGCGCTTCACGTCCGAAGATTTTGAGCGGATCAATCAGATTGAACGACGGGAGTGCTGGTTCGTCGCGCGGGTTTGGCCGCGAAAACATAAGAAATTCCGCCAGCCCGTCCCGCCGCGCAGGGCGCAGTTTGAACCCGCGCAAAGCCATCTCATGCGCCACAATCATAATCAGCCTACGAAGCGCAGATTCCGCAGGGCGAAGAATACGCAGTGCACGGTGATAAAGGAAAAACGGCAAGGTCGTCAGCCGCCCGCCACCCACCAGCCCAAGCGAAGCCATCAACGCCACGATGATCGTCATGAGCGCGATGCGGTTTCGGTCTATGACTAGCGGCCAGTCCATGTTGTGCCTTCTAAGTTAATTTACGGAAGGGAGTATAAGGCAGCGCTGAGGGGTGTGGATGGAATTTTGTTTTGGGGTGGCACTACAAATTTTCGAAATATAAGGCCACCCCGCACGCTTAAGACTAAAATCTTTCGACACTTTGTTCACGGCCTCAAATGTTGTGCCATTATATGCCATCCGGCAGGTTTGATGCGCTCTTGCTCTGTTACGTCTTTAGCCAGAAATCTAAAGATTCTCTAAACAAACAGTCGCGGTAACTTGACCGAATGGGTTGTCGATGATTAGGAAGTTGATAGGAGAACTAATTTGTTTTTACCGGATTTTATAAGTCCACCCTTGGAAGAAGTGGTTGTCGGAGTTCAGTTCTCCACGCCGCCTGCCTATAGCATTTTACACGCCAGTGAAGTTTGGGAATTGTTCAAGGTAGATTTTCCTGTTGTCTCCGAACAACCTCGCCTCGAACCACAGTTTGAGATTTTTGGCGGCAATCCTCAGCCAGCCTTTCAATTCAATTTTGGTAGGACATCAACGCGCGGGCGACTTTGGTTTTCATCGGAAGACGACACGCACTTGGTGCAATTTCAGGAAGATCGATTTCTTTTGAATTGGCGACGACAACCTCAAAAGTCGTCTTATCCGCGCCATGAAAAATTGATTGAAATTTTCTCTGACTATTTGGTTAAACTAAATAATCTGTTTCTAGGAAAATACAAAACTGGCTTGAACATAAATCAAGCGGAAGTAACCTATGTAAATACGATACCTGTGATGGATTTTTCTGAAGCAGGAGAATGGATAAAACTATTCGGATCCCTAGGATTGAATATTGAGCTTCTTAATGCCACTTTAACGGAAGTCATCGAGACTACCGAACGAAAGCCAGTTGCGAGAATGACATATGAAATTCAACCAGTTTGGGAGCAAAACTCCGGGCAGAAAGCAATTAGGTTGTCGTTAACATGTCGCGGAAAACCTGACGACGAGAGTTTAATATCTGCTCTGAGCTTTATTGCTACTGGCAGGGAAAAAATTGTTGGGAGATTTTGTGATTTAACCACCGACAAGGCGCATTCAGTTTGGGGAAGACGGAAATGACTGCAAATAGACAATCTAATTACTATTTTCAAAAAGATGAGTTTGTTACAACGCGCCGAAGTGCCGCCAATTCGGCATTTCCTCAGCATCGCGCCATAGTAACTGGATTTCAATCGAACTGGGTTCAGACGTTACAGACGCGCTTTTCTGAGTTGACTTCACTTCCAAAGGGTTGGGATGGTTATCAAGGCAGACCGGTTTCATTCGATTGCGCAAGTTTCGCTGCGCTTTTGCTCGAACGAATTTGCGTTGATGGTGTTTCCGTCCCGGCGCTTGTTCCGGGCAGCGATGGAACATTACAAATTGAATGGCACAAGAACAATTTTGATATTGAGATCGATGTTATAGGAGCCAACAATGTCATCGCTTCCCGTTACGATCACGTATCGCAGACAGAAATAATTTCAGAACTAGATAATGATTTTTCAGAATTAGTTAACTGGATAAAAGAAATGGCTTCTGAGCGGATAAATGTTGAAGCAGCCGCCTCGTGATGAAAATGGAGCCATTAAACCCCACAATCACAACGAAATAGTCCCAGAGGGGTTGCTTATTAGACGAATCGACCCGGCCCAACATTTGGTTCATGATGAAAATCGAAATTGTACTCGGATATCAACAAAAGCCTTCCAACCATCAAGTGAGCTAAACGGGGGTATGTCGGTAGATCTGAACCAATTGATGCAAGCAGCATCAATAGATGCAGCAAAATTTGTCACTACACCAAAGCACGTCGGATCTGTGTCCTTCACCGCTGGCGCAGCCCGCAGCGAAAAGCTCCTAGTTGGATACGATCCGCTGGAGGACAATCGATATCATGGGGAAGTTTGGGGTGACACAAAGCCGAATAAATTTTCAAAGGCTCAATCCAAGGCTCTAATATCAGCCTGCACTTGGTTTGTAAAAATCCCAAACGTCGAGATTTGAAATCTATCTGTTAAAAAACAATATCGCGCCACAAACCAATACCCCGCCTCAATCCCCCATCTTCAGCGCCTCGATAAACGCCTCCTGCGGAATTTCCACCTTACCGAACTGGCGCATCCGCTTTTTACCCTCTTTCTGCTTATCCAGCAGTTTGCGCTTGCGGGAAACGTCGCCGCCGTAGCATTTGGCGGTTACGTCTTTGCGCAGCGCGGAGATGGTTTCGCGGGCGATGACTTTGCCACCGATGGCTGCCTGAATAGGGATTTTGAACATGTGGTTGGGGATAAGCTCTTTGAGCTTTTCGCACATCAGGCGGCCGCGCTTTTCAGCGGCTGTTCTGTGCACCAGCATGGACAGCGCATCCACCGGCTCATCGTTGACGAGGATGGACATTTTCACAAGGTCGCCCTCGCGGTAATCAATCAGGCTATAGTCAAATGAGGCGTAGCCTTTGGAAATGCTTTTCAGGCGGTCATAAAAGTCAAACACCACTTCGTTGAGCGGCAGCTCATAAGTGAGCATGGCGCGCTGGCCGACATAGTTGAGATCAATCTGCACGCCGCGCCTGTCTTGGCAGAGCTTCAAAATATTGCCCAGATATTCATCCGGCGTCATGATGGTGGCTTTAATCCACGGCTCATTGATGGTGGTGATTTTCATCGTGTCCGGCATATCCGCCGGATTGTGCAGCTCAATCTCGCGGCCATCCGCCAGATCAAGCTTGTAAATAACGCTCGGCGCGGTGGCGATGAGGTCAAGGTTAAACTCGCGGATCAGCCGTTCCTGGATGATTTCCAAATGCAGCAGGCCTAAAAACCCGCAGCGGAAACCAAAGCCGAGCGCGGCGGATGATTCCATCTCGTAAGAGAAGCTGGCATCATTAAGCCGCAGCTTGCCCATGGCAGCGCGCAGATCTTCAAAGTCGGCGGCATCGACAGGGAACAGACCGCAGAACACGACCGGCTGCGCGGGCTTAAAGCCCTTCAGCGCCTCCGCCGTCGGGCGCTTGTCTTCGGTGATGGTATCGCCAACGCGGGTGTCGGCCACTTCCTTAATCTGCGCGGTGATGAAGCCCACTTCGCCGGGGCCAAGGTCATCGACCTGAACGATTTTAGGCGTAAACACACCCGTGCGGTCCACCAGATATTTCGCATCCGCGCCCATCATGCGGATGGTCATGCCCTTTTTGAGGACACCATCAATAATGCGCACCAAAACGATAACGCCAAGGTACGGATCGTACCATGAATCCACCAGCATGGCTTTGAGTGGGGCAGACGCATCGCCGGTTTTCGGCGCGGGCAGCTTGGTCACAATCGCTTCCAAAACATCGGGAATGCCAATGCCGGACTTGGCTGAAATCATCACCGCTTCAGAGGCATCAATGCCGATGACTTCCTCAATCTGCGCGCGGATACGCTCCGGTTCGGCAGCGGGCAGGTCGATCTTATTCAGCACCACAACGATCTCGTGGTTGTTATCCATGGCCTGATAGACATTGGCCAGCGTCTGCGCTTCCACGCCCTGAGAGGCATCCACTACCAGAAGCGAGCCTTCGCAAGCCGCCAGCGAGCGCGAGACTTCATAGGCAAAGTCCACATGGCCGGGCGTGTCCATCAGGTTCAGGACATAGTCCTTGCCGTCTTTGGCTTTGTAGTTCAGCCGCACGGTCTGCGCCTTAATGGTGATGCCGCGCTCTTTTTCGATGTCCATCGAATCGAGCACCTGCTCAGTCATTTCACGCAGCTCCAAGCCGCCGGTCAGCTGGATAAGCCGGTCTGCCAGAGTGGATTTGCCATGGTCAATGTGGGCGACGATGGAGAAGTTACGGATATTTTCGCGCGGTGTGCTCATGCCTGCGGCATTAGCGGGAAGAGGGCAAAAAGGCAAGGCGGGGTGTGACTAAACCTATGCCTGCGGGGATATGGCCCGCACCCTTGCCATCCCGTCATATTAGTGATGCTCTATGCGGGTTACCGAGGCTTGGGAGGGTCGCGTGTTATGAATGATATCAAATCTTGGTTTTCTATGCGGATGTTGCCGCTGTCGGGCAGTGTTCTTGTTGCCATCGCGGCGATGATTTGGCTCATCGCCAGCCCGAGCGGGGCGGCACTTCTCCTCCTCTTGGTCGCAGTTTTCTTGAGCATCTTGGGCCTGCGCGATATCAGCCAAACTAAGCGGGCTATCCTGCGCAATTATCCCATATCCGGTCATGCCCGCTATTTGATGGAGGAGCTGCGGCCGAAAATACGGCAGTATTTTTTCGAGGGCGAAAAGGATGGCCGGCCCTTCCCGCGTGATAAGCGCAGCCTTGTGTATCAGCGCGCCAAGGGCCAGCTGGACAAGCGACCCTTCGGCACCGAGTTTGATGTTTATGAGCCGAGCTATGAGTGGATGTCGCACTCTATGGCCCCCACGCACATTACCGACCATAATTTCCGCATCACCGTTGGCGGGCCGGATTGCACGCAGCCCTATAGCGCGTCGGTGCTGAATATTTCGGCCATGAGCTTTGGCTCGCTGTCGGCAAATGCCATTCAGGCGCTGAACAAGGGCGCGAAAATGGGCGGCTTTGCCCATGATACCGGCGAGGGCGGCGTGTCGCCCTATCACCGCATGAATGGCGGCGATATTATCTGGGAAATCGGCTCCGGCTATTTTGGCTGCCGCCATGAGGACGGCTCGTTTTCGCCCGAGCGCTTCAAAGAGCGCGCCGCCGAACCCCAAGTGAAAATGATTGAAATTAAACTCAGCCAGGGGGCGAAACCCGGCCATGGCGGCGTTTTGCCAGCGGCGAAAATCACGGCGGAAATTGCACAAATGCGCGGCATTCCTATGGGCAAAGATTGCGTGTCGCCCGCCGCGCATCCGGCCTTTTCCACGCCGCTGGAATTGATGGCGTTCATCAAGCAATTGCGCGATTTATCGGGCGGCAAGCCCGTCGGTTTCAAGCTGTGCATCGGCCAGCGCCATGAATTTCTGGCTGTGGTGAAGGCGATGATCGAAACAGGCGTGACGCCGGATTTCATCGTGGTGGATGGCAAGGAGGGCGGCACAGGCGCGGCCCCGTCCGAATTTATCGACCATATGGGCATGCCGCTGCAAGAGGGTCTAACCTTCGTTCACTTTGCACTGGTGGGTGCGGGGCTTCGCGGCAAAATCAAGCT
Organism: Phyllobacteriaceae bacterium; assembly: GCA_043744175.1. Classification (GTDB taxonomy): domain Bacteria; phylum Pseudomonadota; class Alphaproteobacteria; order Rhizobiales; family Rhizobiaceae; genus JANMEX01. The sequence goes on along the minus strand of JAYTVD010000041.1, from coordinate 309 downwards.
CGGCGCATCCGGCATGATGATTTCCGCCTTCGATATTGCCCGCACCATGGCGCTGGGCGCAGACTGGGTAAACATGGCCCGCGCCTTCATGTTCGCTGTCGGCTGCATCCAAAGCCAGACCTGCCACACCGACACCTGCCCGACAGGCGTCGCCACGCAAGACAAGGACCGCCAGCGGGCATTAGTCGTGCCCGATAAAGCCCAGCGCGTGGCGCAATTTCACCAGAAAACAATGGAGGCGCTGGCCGAAGTTGTCGGCGGCGCGGGCCTAGCTCACCCCTCAGGTTTCCGCCGCTTCCACTTCCATAA
>JAYTVD010000040.1:0-2463 GCA_043744175.1 Phyllobacteriaceae bacterium | reverse complement strand
TTTCTTTTATGTTTTCCATAGGTTAGCGGTGACAGCATGTGGCGGAAACGCACATTTATCGTCTTCGGTGCCGTGCCTTCGGTGATGCCAAGCGAGGTTGCCGGATTGGAACCGTAAAAGCTGATAACATCAGTCAGAGCCTGCCAGTCGGCCCATTTTGTGTTTGATCTCACGGTCGTCTTTACGCAGTCGCGCCAATAAACTGCATTGGGAATGAGTGCGATTTTCATCAGGCTCGAACCGGCGGTCATGAAATTGAGACGCAAATCCGGATTTTTGGTGAGCGCCGCACTCAGCGCATCGAGCGCAAACACGGCTCCCAGACTATGGGCGAAAACTAAAATTTCATCGTGACGGGAAGTGTTCGCCAAGCGCTCGAAGGCGGTGCGAAATCGATACGGAATGGATGCGGAACCGGTGCGAAAACCGGTCGAGATGGAAGCGGCGAACGCCCAGTCGTCCATCATGAGCAGGAGATGAGCTTTTTTGGCGGCGAACCATAGGAGTGCGGCGGTCAAAGTCAGTCCGCAAATCACGCCTGCATATACATTAGAAACACTTGATATCAAAGACCCGATCAACGTTCCCGCTAGACACGCCGCCAGTATTAGAATGAACGGGTAGAAAAAGAATAGGCCGTAGCGCCAACTGGTTTTGAGATAGGCCAGCAAAGTGCCGTTGACCATGAAGCGAAACAAAGCGCTGAGACCGAGATAGACGCGCATAAAAATAGAGCGCGTTTCAAACTCATTCAAAATGGAAGACCAGTCGAAAATCACGAAGTCTGTATCGGTCTGCCAGCCGTCACCTTTGGCAAGTGTGGTGAAGGTTGGTAAGCCGGATTCAGAATCAGTTAGCTGGCTACATAAAATTTCAGCGCCATAAAGGGGGGCAGATTTTTGCGCTGCCCGCTCGAACCGCTGGCGATGCTTTTCAGCGCCCAGCGGCTCGAAGCCGGGGAAAAAAAGCACGAGGCGGCGCTTGATAAGATCGCTGGATTTATCGTCGCCGCTCATGTTCAGCTGTTGCGTTTACGCGCCGCCAGTGTGCGCAGGCGCAATGCGTTGAGGCGGATGAAGCCGGCGGCGTCCTTCTGGTCGTAAGCGCCGCGATCATCTTCAAATGTCACCAGCGCATCCGAATAAAGCGATTTTTTGGATTTGCGGCCCGTGGTGATGACGTTGCCCTTGTAGAGTTTCAGACGCACCGAGCCTTCAACATCATCCTGGCTCTTGTCGATCAAGGCTTGCAGCATTTCGCGTTCCGGAGAGAACCAGAAGCCGTTGTAAATCAGCTCGGCGTAGCGTGGCATGATATCATCTTTAAGATGGGCCGCGCCGCGATCAAGGGTGATGGATTCGATGGCGCGGTGAGCGGCGAGCAAGATCGTGCCGCCCGGCGTTTCATAAACACCGCGTGATTTCATGCCGACGAAACGGTTTTCCACCAAATCCAAGCGGCCGATGCCATTGTCGCGGCCAAGGTCATTGAGCGCGGCAAGCAAGGTCGCAGGCGATAGTTTCTTGCCGTTCAAGGCAATAGGATCGCCCTTTTTGAACTCGATCTCGATTTCAGTCACCACATCCGGCGCATCCATCGGCGACACTGAGCGCTGGTAAACATATTCCGGTGCTTCGCCCCACGGGTCTTCCAGCACTTTGCCTTCGGAGGATGAATGCAGCAAATTGGCATCCACGGAGAATGGTGCTTCGCCTTGCTTATCTTTTGGCACCGGAATTTGGTGGTCGTGCGCGAAATTCATCAAGTCGGTGCGGGATTTGAACTGCCAGTCACGCCATGGCGCGATGACTTTAATGTCCGGGTTCAGGGCATAGGCAGAGAGTTCAAAACGAACCTGATCGTTGCCCTTGCCGGTCGCGCCGTGGGCAATGGCATCCGCGCCGGTTTCGCGGGCGATATCGACCAGATGCTTGGAAATCAGCGGGCGGGCGATGGAAGTGCCGAGAAGATAAAGCCCCTCATACAGCGCATTGGCGCGGAACATCGGGAACACATAGTCAGACACGAACTCTTCGCGCACATCCATAACACGGATGTCTTTGATGCCCATCAGCTCGGCTTTCGCCCGCGCTGGTTCCAATTCGCCGCCTTGGCCCAAATCAGCAGTGAAGGTTACGACCTCAGCGCCAAGCTCTGTTTGCAGCCATTTCAAGATGATTGAGGTGTCCAGCCCACCGGAATAGGCAAGCACAACTTTTTTCACATCTTTCCACTTGGTGGCAACTTCGGACTTGGTCATGATTTAGCTCCAGAAACTATTTGTTGGGGCGGGTTATCATGGTGCATCGGGGCCGCGCAAGTGTGAAGACAGGCCAGCCGATTTTCCGGCCTTTTGCCGATAGATTATGCCCGCAAAGGTACGCCCCGCGAGAGGAAGTGCAGAGCGCCGCCACCAAGACATTGCCGCATGGAGTGGAAATAGTATCCAAGTTGTTGCTAAAA
>JAYTVD010000039.1:0-8117 GCA_043744175.1 Phyllobacteriaceae bacterium | reverse complement strand
TCACTACTTTACGCTTTAATTTCAGAGGCATAGGCCGCAGTCAAGGTGAGTTTGACCATGGTGCAGGCGAGCTGGCAGATGCCGCTGGCGCACTGGATTGGGTACAGTCGATCAACCCGGATTCCAAATCGTGCTGGGTAGCGGGCTACTCATTCGGCTCTTGGATTGGTATGCAGCTTTTGATGCGTCGCCCCGAAATTGAAGGCTTTATCACCGTTGCACCACAGCCAAATACCTATGACTTTGCGTTTTTGGCTCCCTGCCCGTCGTCCGGTCTCATCATTCACGGCGATCAAGATAAAGTCGCGCCGCCCAAGGATGTGCAAGTTTTGGTCGATAAGCTGAAAAGCCAAAAGGGCATTATCATCACCCAAAAGACCATGGTTGGCGCCAACCATTTCTTCGAAGGCCAGCAAGATGAGTTGATTCAAGAGTGCTCAGATTATCTGGATATGCGCCTCGCAGGCGGCGAGCCGGAGCCGCGCCAATTGAAACGTCTGCGCTAAGCTATTGGTTTTGCTAATAAACCACCCGTGACCGGCGTCTTTACGCCGGTCGTTTCCGGGAAAGTCAGGGGAAGCCCTTTGAGCGAACGCACTGCCAAATAGGCCCAAGCCTCCGCCTCCATCGCCCCGCCATCAAGCTCCGCCTCTTCTGCACTAATGACGGTCGCACCATGCTTGGTAGCACCGATTTCAAGATCAGCCATAATCATCCGGTTCTTGCGCCCGCCTCCACAGATTATCCAAAGTCTGGGCTGCTCCGGTAAATGCTTGGCCGCAGCTAAGATTGACCTGGCAGTAAGTGCCGCCAACGTGCGCGCACCGTCTGACAGTTCTAAACCCACAACCAAATCAGGCGTAAAATCATTGCGATCCAATGACTTAGGAGGTCTTTTGTTAAAGAATGGCTGCAGTAGACAGCTGTCAACAATTGCCTCATCCACCACACCCTCCGAGGCGATCAACCCGCCATCATCATAAGGCACACCGGCGTTCGCCATCACCCATTGGTCAATAAGCGCATTGCCGGGACCAGTATCAAACGCAATCGGATCATCATTCCCGCGCAAAAAAGTGATGTTGGAAATCCCGCCAATATTGACAAAGGCTACAGAACCATCCGCGCGTCGAGCATTCGCAGCAAGTGCCTGATGATAAACAGGAACCAGCGGCGCACCCTGCCCGCCATGCACCATATCATTGGCCCGCATGTCATAAACAACTGGAATGCCAAGTGCATTCGAAAGCTGCTGGCCGTCCCCGATCTGCACTGTCAAACCACGCTCAGGGCGATGCAAAACCGTCTGACCATGAAAGCCAATGACATCGATATCAGAGGCGCGGAGTTTGTTTTCATTGAGAAATTTTCGCACAGCATCAGCATGTCGCGCGGTTAAATCCGTTTCTAAATCTGCTAAGCCGAATGGTCGCTCATCCCGCTTCACGATAGCAATAGCGTCCTCCAAGCCTTGCGCCAAGCGCCTACGAAATACGGGATCATATGCATATTCATGCGCCGGCCCCCGAACCACCTCAGTCTCGCCATCCGTCTCAATCAGCGCCACATCGATGCCATCCATTGACGTCCCGCTCATCAGCCCAATCGCCCGCATCACTGTCATAAATTGTCGTCCCGCTTGTCGATTCGCTTTATTCAATGCTAAAGCCGCGCCACTCCTAATTCCAAGTATTTCGCTGAAAGCCAAAGCCCATGTCCGCCTACAAGTCTGATTTCCTCAATGTTCTCGAAGAGCGCGGCCTTATTCATCAGATATCAAACCCAGATGCCTTGGATAAAAAGGCGTCCGAAGGCATCATCACGGGTTACGTGGGCTATGACGCAACGGCGACCAGCCTGCACATTGGCAATCTCATTACCATTACGCTGCTGCATTGGCTGCAAGAAACCGGGCATCGCCCCATAACTTTAATGGGCGGCGGCACCTCCATGGTAGGTGATCCGTCATTCCGTGATGACCAGCGCCAGCTTCTCTCGGTTGAAAAAATCAATGAAAACATCAGCGGCATAAAAAAGATATTCGGTCGTATGCTGAAATATGGCGATGGCAAAACTGATGCCATCATGGTCAACAATGCCGATTGGCTGATGCAGTTGAAATATGTCGATTTCCTACGTGATGTCGGTCGTTTCTTCTCCGTCAACCGGATGCTTTCGTTTGACTCCGTGAAGGTGCGCCTCGACCGAGAGCAATCGCTGTCGTTCCTTGAGTTCAACTACATGATTATGCAAGGGTATGATTTTGTTGAACTAAACCGCCGCCATGGCGTTACTTTGCAAATGGGCGGCTCCGACCAATGGGGCAACATTATCAATGGTGTGGACTTGTCGCACCGTATGGGCGAGGAGCAATTATTCGCACTCACCACGCCGCTTCTCACCACATCGTCCGGCGCCAAAATGGGCAAGACGGCCAAAGGTGCAGTCTGGCTGAATGGTGATTTATTCAGCCCTTATGATTTTTGGCAATATTTCCGGAACACCGAGGATGCTGACGTGGCCAAGTTCCTTAAAGTGTTCACACGTCTCAACTTGAGCGAAATAGCCAAGTTAGCAGCGCTTGGCGGCAACGAAATTAACGAAGCCAAAAAAATCTTGGCGACAGAGGCGACAGCAATAGTTCACGGCCGTGAAGCGGCAAATGAAGCATCGGAAACCGCACGTAAAACCTTTGAGCAAGGTGGCTTTGCCAGCGATTTGCCTTCCATTGAGATCGCAGGCAATGAGCTAGCCGCAGGTATTGGTATCTTGAATCTATTGGTAAAGGCGGGCTTTGCGGCCAGCAATGGCGAAGCTCGCCGTCATATGCAAGGCGGCGCGGTTCGCATCAACGACGAGTTAGTCAGTGATGAAAAACGCATATTGGGAACGAGTGACGTTACGGCGGATGGAGTTATCAAAGTCTCGCTCGGCAAGAAGAAACACGTTCTGGTTCGCCCCGTGTAATCCCTACTGAAATTCAAATATCTGTCTGAATATCCCCGGCGCAATCAGAGAAATCGGATTAACGTTGAGTGTCGGGGATTTGGCATTGCCTGAAAGATTGAAGGTGATGCCAATCAACCCTTTGTCCCGTCCGTTGCCGAGTAGTTCACCAACCAAAGGGATTTCTCCAAACAGTCGATTGATGCCGTAGGCGGGCAAAAACGTTCCATTCATATCAATGTGGCCCGCGGCATCATAAAGCGTGCCATTGTAGCTAAGGCCAACCTGGTCACTGCGTAAAATACCCTCACCGAGTTTTAGGTAGCCCTTGCCTTTCTCGATAACGGCATATCCGCGCTGAAACCGCACCTTAGATACGTCAATTTTCTTCTTAAGGTCCGTAGACAGCGCTCGTCCATTATCGGTGGCGGGCGCCCCAACAATGGCCTTCAAACGCGGCTCCCCGACCACATCAAAATTGCGCGCGTCAATCTCGCCTTGAAGCGGTCCATCACCCTTTGTCGCCAGCGTGATATTAATCTGACCGCCCCGCATTTTGTCATAAATATCCAAAAACCGAAGGATTGAACCGCCGTCCTCAGACTCAATCCTAACAACTTTACCACTATCAGCGGACTTGTTTTGGATGGCTATTGCGGCCCCATTTTGCGTCGTTGCGGTGGCGACAAAGGAAGTAACCTTCGCCCCACGGCCGGAATATTCCGCATTCACATTTTGCAGAACGACATCATTAAACCCGACAGCATTGGATATCCCCGCACGAATGTGGATTGGTTCTGTACCTGTAGCCGCAGCTGTCGATTCAAAGCTGCCAGTAAGACGTTTCAGCACTCCACGCATATCCAATGACCTCGCCTTGATGGTCACATCATATCCGGATTTTCCATGGTTGATTGATACAGCAGCCACATCATTGCCCCCCAGAGAAATCCGGGAAAAATCCGCCGAAACAAATTTCGTCCCAGAAAGATTGATATCACCGGCAAAGTTGAAACTATCCCCTTCCAGCTTAAAATCTCGGATTTGGACTTGATCATCATTGCGGTCCATAGAAAAGCTGACTTTAGCGCCAATACCCTTACCCTTTGACCAGCCAATCCACGGGAGATTAAGTGTTGCACCCTTGAGGTCTGCGGAAATGCTACGCGCTCCGCTTTGAGCTGTTGAATATTCTACGGAAACTGGTCCCTTCAACAAGCTTGACAGACCCGGCACCAGCGCTGCACGTGCTTTATCATCAAGCATCAGCTTGGCTGAGATTTGCTGTGCGGTTGTCTTGCCATCAAGCGACTGCGAAACGGAAATTTCTGCTTTAGTGCCATTGAGCAAACCACTAGCCTTGAGCGTTGCCGTCTCCTTTGTGAGATCAAGCGTACCAGTCGCATCTGTCAACGTCTGGCCGTTGAAGGACTTATCCACGTCAAGATTTTCAAATTTAACTTGGGCTTTCCATGTGGTGGCAATTTCGCTGTGCGCTTTGGACAGCGGGAAACGTGCCGCAATGCTTGCCACTGCTTGCCCGTGCAAATCTACCGCGGACACAGGTGCTTTAGTCAACGCATACAGAGGTTTACGATTGGCAACCTCGGCAATCGCACCGGCATCACCCACAATGTCTATGTCGAGATCTGCGACCACGGGCTGTCCCGGCACTGTTGGTATAGACATCTGCCCGTTAAACACACTCAGTGAGCGTCCGTCCTCAAGATAGGCAACACCTGAGTCAAGTTTAACATCAGTTTTAGACCCACGCACAGATACATGTCCATTTGCAGCGCGAACAGGTGGTAGTTCCCCAATGACATCAAACCTACTGTCACGGATGTCAAAATCTGCGCTTAGCTCATCAGCGTCCAGCGGAAGGAGACTATTCGCCGGATTAGTGAAATACCCCGCCCGAAACGCCACATTAATCACTGAATTTTCCAGTGTGCCGCCATAAACATGATCCAAAACCCAATGGCGCGCGCCGCTGCCAAAAATTGACGGCCACAACTGTTTGGCATCTTTCAAGTCAATCTTGGGAATTTGAAACGAGAAAATACTCTCAGGCGATCCCCCTGCAAATCGTAATGACCCCTGCCCTTCGACTTCACCTGAAAGCGTGCGCACTGAAATCTGGCCAAACTGTAGTGTCGCTGTTTGCGGCTTGATGTCACCAGCCACTCTCAACGCGTATGTTAGTTTGCTATCAGGTGAATCCTCAGGCATCAATTCACCGCGATCGGATACTACCTCAAAACGGTAAGAGCCCCCATCGTTCCCTTGCACCGGTGTGGTGGGGGCGACAGCCCCTGTTACTACCGTCGAATTTTTTCCAAAATCAAATCTGGACGGTAAAATCTCTATTTTTTCGACACCTTCCAATAACTGGAATTTTGTCGATATAACGCCTGAAAGCCTGACATTATGTTTGGTAACGCCTACAAAATCAGGTAGTAGCACAGAGATTATGACAGACTTCTTTCCATTTTGTACGCCTGTTTCAAGCTGCAAGGACGAAGAGGTATGAAAGATATTTTGCTGATCGTTGGGCTCACTGCCATCAGAACCGAAACTAAAGCCCGTCAGATTTAGTGATAGCTGACTATTATCGAGAGCTTGACCGCTGATTGTTACTGTCTGCCCGCCAATGCTCATCTCGCCATTGATTTTTATCTCATCAAATTCATTCTTAGATATTGTGAGTGCTGGTATCGTAATGTGCCCAAAGCCACCCATCAGACCGCCGCTAATATCCGCATTGGCAACTACGAGGTCCGCGACGCCCCTTGCCCTGAATTGGCGGATTAAGTTGGTCACAAAATCATGCACCACCACAGCTGCCGGACCTGCAACATATAATCCATCCTGACGTTTGATTTTTTGCAAAATACCACTGTCGCCGGCAGGCATCTGCGGCAGAACAACATTGATGTCCCTAACTTCGATGCGTCCGATATCTATTTTGCCGGAAAGCAGGGCTATAGCTTTCATACCCATTTCAACACTACCAACAGTCCCACTGCCATTTTGACCGGAACTGCCGCGGATTTTGAAATTCAAAGCTGCACCTTCAAAAGCCAAATTGCCGGATTGATCCACTGAAAGCCTAGAGTCACCGAGTGTGGTCTCAATGCTATTTCCTACGACCGCACTGAGTTTTTCCCGCGTTATATCAGTGAGATAGGAGTTGGAAATTCCGGTCGTGGCCAGCACAGCAGCAAAGCCGGCAAAGGCCAAAAGCCCGATGACCAATAAGCCGAACGAAACCCTGACAACGAAATGCAAAAAAGAAACGGTAAAGCCACCAATAGACGAAGCACGTTTGGCCGACGGAAGCGCATTGAGATTTTGCTGATCCCGCCTCGAAAACCAAACCCATTTGCTTTTTTCGTTGGTAACTATCTGCTTTACCCTCAATTTTAGAATCATCTGTCGCCGTTTTTATCCACGGCACTATATGTAAATTAGTGAACAACATAACACTCAAGAAAGGCCAAGACATGGCGATAGGTAATGGAACGGCAATTGATATCGGCGACGTAGCTCCAAACTTTACGCTTCCCGATGAAAGTGGAAACCTCGTTTCACTCGATTCATATCGGGGTAAACAAGTGGTGTTGTACTTTTACCCAAAAGACGACACTAGCGGCTGCACCATTGAGGCCAAAGACTTTTCCTGTCTGGTTGATGATTTTACCGAAGCGAATACTGCCATCATCGGCATGTCACCGGACAACGTAAAATCCCACGCAAAGTTCCGTACCAAGCATGAGTTGAGCATCACGCTCGTCGCCGATGAAGAAAAGACCGCGCTCCAAGCATACGATGTTTGGAAGGAAAAAAGCATGTATGGGCGCAAGTATATGGGTGTAGAGCGCTCCACATTCTTGATCGATGCCGGTGGCAAAATCAAAAACATATGGCGAAATGTCAAAGTACCATCACATGCAGAAATGGTACTGGCCGCTGCAAAGACTTGATAAACCTACCAAATATTGCTGATTGCAATCTCATAAATACGGTTTGTTAACCATAAAGCGTTCTAATCACAGCAGCATTTTTTCGTGCGTAAATGGTGTGGTGGTTCGGTTATGGCGACAAATCAGAAGAGTAACGCGGCGCAGCAACCAGTCTTTGGAAAGCGCCGTGAACCCCATACAATCATAATAGCGCGCGGCGATGACGTCAGTCATTTTACAATCCGGCCATGGCTGGCACTCTCGGTTGGTGCTGTATTATCGGCAATGGCAGTCGGTTATCTGATGGCGACGACTTATCTTGTGCTTCGCGATGACCTCATTGGGGCTACGGCTTCACGCCAAGCCCGCATTCAACAGGCCTACGAGGATCGAATCTCGGCTTTGCGGGCGCAGGTTGATCGCATCACTTCGCGCCAATTGCTTGACCAGCAACTCATGGAAACCAAGGTCGCTGAACTTATTGACCGGCAAGAACAACTTACATCAAGGACCGGACGGCTTGCGCCGCTTTTAGATCGCGCACGTGACGCCAAAGGGAAACCACCGGTCCCGCTACCAATAGCCAAACCGGATAGCACGATTACTGGCTCCATCGCAGCGTCACCGTCTCGAACAATATTGGCAGGTCTGTTTGGTGACACTAATAATACCAACGAATTATCGTCCGCAGATGTGGCTGACCAGCTGTTTGCCAATATCAGCCACTCCATAAAAGATATCGAAAGCACGCAAATCGCCGAAATTCGCGGGCTTGCAGACGGCGCCAAAAACAACACCAGAGATATCAAACGAGCACTGCAAGCAGCTGGTCTGCCAGTTGGTGACGCCCCGGAATCAGCCGAGGGTGGCCCCTATATTCCTGCCAGTGAAGGTGCAAAGATAAATGTCTTTGACCAAGAAGTCGAAAGTCTGGATCAGGCACTTGATAGCCTTGATTATGTTAAGCGTGAAGCCAGATCACATCCTATCGGAGCACCGCTCCCCGGCAATACAATCACCAGCCGGTTTGGCTATCGAACCGACCCACTATTAGGTAGCCAAGCCTTCCATGCGGGCCTCGATTTTCGCGGAACCATTGGCGAGTCTGTTCATGCGCCCGCTGCAGCTGTAGTGGTCAATGCTGGCGTACAAGGCGGGTATGGCAACATGGTCGAACTTCGCCATAAAGATGGTCTGGTGACGCGC
>JAYTVD010000038.1:0-2472 GCA_043744175.1 Phyllobacteriaceae bacterium | reverse complement strand
CAAATGCTGACGGTGAAAACCGCCCGCGCCATCAGGGCAACCGACCGCCGCGCGGCGACAGTGATGCAAAAGGCGGACGCCCTGACTTCAAGCAAGGCAATCGCGACGATCGCAACAAGCGTCCCGAGCAGCAAAAGAATGAATACAAGGGCAATCCGAAGCCACGGGAAGAACGTGCGCCAAAGTTTGATCCAGATTCGCCCTTTGCCAAGCTCGCTGCCCTGCGTGATCAACTGAAGAAGTAGGCAAGGGCATTGTCAGGCGCCGAAAAACAGCGAATCGACAAGTGGCTGTTTTTCGCGCGCGTGGTCAAATCGCGCAGCATTGCCGCCAAACTGGCCGAAGGCGGCAAGGTCACAGTCAATGCTGTCCGCTGCAATGGCGCAAGCCATGCCGTCAAACCGGGCGACCGGCTGATCGTTGGTCTCGAGCGGGTGGAACGAATCCTGATCGTCCGTTCAATTGGCGAGCGGCGCGGTCCGGCACCGGAAGCTGCGCTGTTGTTCGAAGATGTCACGCCGGCACCGGCACCGAAGGACACGGGGCTGGTTCCAACCCAAGGCGGCCGTCCCGAAAAAGCCGAACGCCGTGCCTACGAGCGCTTGCGTGCGCAGATTTTTGACCGCGACTGAACCGTCGCTGGCTTTCATCAGGATCCATATCAAGCCATGACGCATCCATTTTCGCCGTTTGAGACATTGGCAAACCAGCTTCTGCCGCACGCCACAGGTGGCAATGACGGATCGCACGACATCGCCCACCTGCACCGGGTCTGGAAGAACGCAGCCAAAATTCAAGCAAGCGAAGGCGGTGATATCGAAACACTCTGTGCCGCTGTCTTGCTACATGACTGCGTGTCTGTCGAAAAAAATGACCCGCGCCGGGCGCAAGCCTCGCGCCTTTCAGCGCAAAAGGGTGCGGTCCTCCTTGCAGAGTTGGGCTGGCAGGCAGACAAAATCGCCAAAATCGCCCATGCAATTGAAGCGCACAGCTTTTCTGCCGGCATCACGCCTTTGACACTCGAAGCGAAAATCCTGCAGGATGCAGACCGTCTGGATGCGATTGGCCTGATCGGTGCGGCGCGTTGTTTTTACATTGCGGGCCGTATGGGCAGCGGGCTTTACAATCGCGATGAGCCTGTTGCGGTGTCGCGTGCGCTTGATGACAAGCAATATGCACTCGATCACTTTCATGCAAAGCTGTTCAAACTCGCCGACGGCTTCCAAACTGCTACAGGCACGGCACTGGCCAAACAGCGCCATGAAAAGCTGGAGTAATTTCTCGTCGACTTTTTGGACGAAATTTGACCCGGGTCAAAGCCCCTGCTCTGCTTTGCGAAAATCCATTCCGCTTTTTGCGGATTTGCCGCAGCGCACTGACTTGATATGGCCGTACAAAGCCGCTAACTCGGCGCACAAGATTTTTCGGCTGGAGCCCCTCTGCGATGACCTATGTGGTTACCGACAATTGCATTCGCTGCAAATACATGGACTGCATTGAAGTCTGCCCCGTGGATTGTTTCTACGAGGGCGACAACATGCTCGTCATCCATCCGGATGAATGCATTGATTGCGGCGTGTGTGAACCGGAATGTCCGGCGGAAGCCATCAAGCCGGACACTGAGCCGGGTCTTGAAAAGTGGTTGAAGATCAACGCGGACTATGCGGTCAAATGGCCGAATATAACTGCCAAGGGTGAGCCACCTGCTGACGCCAAGGATATGGACGGCGTTGAAGGCAAGTTCGAGAAGTTCTTCTCGGAAGAGCCTGGCAAAGGCGACTGAACCGCCACTCTGGTTAACCGCGGGTAAAAGGGCCTTGACCCGCCTTGTTCGCCGGTGCAGCAATTTATTGATTCGTGCAGGTTTTTGTGCTAGACATCCTTTATGCCCTCGGCAGGACACCAATACTTGCGCATACGCGTCAATCATTGAAAGGCAGACATCTCTAGCGGGTTAAGGTTTTTCCCGAGCGGTCGGCCTGTGTCACAAGCCGAGCGCTCCCGGTAAGTCTGTAACACCTGCGGGGTTTGTGTGCCTTTATCCTTGTCCGCCAAAGGGTGCCGGTCAGGCGTCTTAAATTCGCTCCGTCTATTTTTGGAGCAGGCAGGGAGTACAAGGCTTATGGTAGCCCAACAGCAAAAGAAGACCGCAACGCGTCAGGGTTTCAAGACTGGCGAATTCATAGTGTATCCGGCGCACGGCGTTGGCCAGATCGTTTCGATTGAAGAGCAGGTGGTTGCCGGCTTCAAACTCGAATTGTTCGTCGTCGAGTTCCAGAAAGACAAGATGCGGCTGAAGGTTCCGGTCGCCAAGGCGGCCACAATTGGTATGCGCAAGCTTTCCGAGGCAGATTATCTCGAGCGAGCGCTGAAGGTTGTTCAAGGCCGCGCCCGCGTCAAGCGCACCATGTGGTCGCGCCGCGCACAGGAATATGATGCGAAAATCAATTCCGGCGATCTGATCGCCATTGC
>JAYTVD010000037.1:0-8120 GCA_043744175.1 Phyllobacteriaceae bacterium | reverse complement strand
TTTCGCAGCTTTTGGCGGCAATATTGGCACCGGAGTTAACCAGCAAAGCTTGGCTGCTATTTGCCAATACTGTTATGCAGGGTGCGCCGGATGGAACCGATACTTGCACATCAGCGCGAACGGCAATGTCCAGCTTTGGGTACCCTGCAATCTGCATAAACATTGGAGTGATGGAGCCTGCCACAGTGACGCTCACTGTGGAGGTCGTGGGCGCAGTGGTCGTTAAATGCAAATTGGTCATATTCTGACCAATCACCGAATTGTCTAGGAATGTATCGCTCGCGGTTTTGGTTCGTTGTGCGGCTGTTGGTGATGATAACTTAGCGGCGGCTAGTGCCGCAGCGTCCGTAGCGTCCTGAAGTTCTGTCTTGGCACCAACCAACCGCGCGGTATCCACAGCAAAGCCAATGCTTATTAACAAAGGGACCAGAAAAATTGCAAAATTGATGGCAAAGCCACCGGAACGATCACTTAAAAATTTAATCATCTGCGCCTTGATTCCGTCCGTTTCAGCATGGCAACGCTCAAACTGATAGCATTGAGGACTTTAGAAAAGTATAAATGGACAGATAAGATTCAATTTAGAATATAAGTTAGTATATATATCTTGTATGCGCATATATTATAAATTTATTATATGCGAATACAAACGTTGTTGGGACGCCGGATAGATTTTAGCTTGGCTGCGGAATTTTGCGGCGCACGACGACGCCCAAATCATCGTTTTCTTCTGCCTTGCGCAAGCGCTCCGCGGCCTCGTTGGCCTCCAGCTGGCGATCCCACATGGCGGCGTAGAGACCCTTTTTCTTAATAAGGGCGCTGTGCGAACCACGCTCGGCGATGCCGCCGTCTTGCAGCACGATGATTTCATCGGCCGAAATGACGGTTGAAAGCCTATGAGCAATAACTAGGGTGGTGCGACCACGGCTGACCGTATCCAAGGCTGACTGGATTTCGCGCTCGGTGTTGGTATCCAGCGCTGAGGTTGCCTCGTCCAAGATGAGAATTGGCGGAGCCTTCAAGATGGTGCGGGCAATCGCCACGCGCTGCTTTTCACCACCGGAGAGTTTCAAGCCGCGCTCGCCGACCATGGATTTGTAGCCTTGCGGCAACTGCTGGATAAAGCCATCAATCTGCGCCAGCTCGGCAGCCTTTGCGATATCAGCATCGTTGGCATCTGGGCGACCATAGCGAACGTTGTAGGCAATCGTATCGTTGAAAAGCACGGTATCCTGTGGAACCATGCCGATTGCGGCGCGGAGCGAAATTTGCGTGACATCTCGAATATCCTGCCCGTCCAGTGTGATTGAGCCGGACTGAATGTCATAAAAGCGGAACAAAAGGCGCGACAGCGTGGATTTACCCGCGCCGGACGGGCCGACGATGGCCACGGTTTTGCCCGCTGGCACATCAAACGAGACGCCCTTGAGAATTTGCCGCTCAGGGTCATAGGCGAAGTGCACGTCCTTAAATGAGATGGCGCCTGTGGTGATATGCAGCGTTTTTGCGTCGGGCTTATCGGTGACTTCCTGCTTTTCATCAAGCAAATCAAACATTTGTTCAATATCTGTGAGGCCTTGGCGGATTTCGCGATAAATGAAGCCAATGAAATTGAGCGGGATGGAAAGCTGCATCAACAGCGTGTTGATAAGCACAAAGTCGCCGATGCTTTGTTTGCCAATTGAAACATCATAGGCGGACATGGCCATCATGATCGCCATGCCAATTGCGAATATAACGCCCTGCCCGAAGTTGAGCCAACCGAGCGATGTCCAGGTCTTTGTCGCGGCGCTTTCATAACGCGCCATTGACGCATCATAGCGTGAGGCTTCCATGCGCTCATTGCCGAAATATTTGACGGTTTCAAAGTTGAGCAGTGAGTCGATGGCCTTGGTGTTGGCGTCGGTATCGGACGCGTTCATTTCCTTGCGGATGCCGATACGCCAATCGCTGGCCCAGATGGTGAACCAAGTGTAGAGCGCCACAGTTGCCGCGACCACAAGCACATAGAGCCAGCTATAGGAAAGGCCAAGCACGGCGGCGGTGAGGCCGAACTCCAGAATCGTTGGCAACGTGTTCAAAATCGTGAAGCGGACGATGGTTTCGATGCCCTTGGTGCCGCGCTCGATGACGCGGGACAGCCCGCCCGTGCGGCGCTCCAAGTGGAAGCGCAGCGACAGGTCATGCATGTGCACGAATGTGCGGTAGGCGAGCTTGCGCACCGCGTATTGGCCGACAGAAGCGAACAGCGCATCGCGCAGCTGGTTAAAGCCAGTGGAAATTATACGCGCCAGATTATAGGCGACGACCATGGCGAGCGGGCCGAGCAAAATGGCGGGGAGCGCGACACCCGTGATGATTTTGCCGTTTAGCGCATCGGTTGCCCACTTGAATGTGTAGGGAATGAGCAGCGTGAGAACTTTGGCGATGACCATGAAAAGCGTTGCCCAAACGACACGATTGCGCAGGTCACCGCGTTCTTTGGGCCACATATAGGGCCATAGGTTTTTTAACGTGGAGAATGTTGAGCCACGATCTGAAGATACAGTTTTAACAGACAAGGGGTTAGGCCTTCCTAAGTTCAATAGTGGCGCTGCGGTATGTGCAGCAGCCTGATGTAAAATTTTTGAGTGCTTCCAAAGCGGCGGTGACCTCACCAAGCCGCGCGTGATTGAGCGAATAGCGGGAGCGCTGGCGGTCCGATTCAAAGTTGACCAGACCAGCATCGACAAGGATTTTCAAATGTTGCGAGACTGTGGATTGCGCAAGGCCAACGCGGCTGACAACATCTTTATTGCAGCAGGCCGATGAGCTAGCGAGATGGCGCACAATGGCAAGCCGGACGGGATGAGCCAGCGCGAACAAATCTGCCGCCAACATAACATCGGCTTGGGCAGCGTCATTTTGCGACTCAGGTTTGATTTGAAGTTCCATCGTTCATCGGCGATATACGATGAACGATGGATTGGCAACTAACTATTTAGTTTTTTGACTTGGCGTTGAGCTTTTCAATTGCCGCAGGATCGGCGTCTTCGCCCTCAGTGGTTTTCGCTGGAACAGTCATAACTTGGCCTGGATAGATGCGGTTTGGATCTTCGACCGCGTCCTTGTTGGCAAGGTAGATGGTCGAATAGCGCACGCCATGGCCATAAACGCGACGCGAAATCTGCCAGAGCGTATCCCCGCGATGTATAATCACGGCCTTCTTTACTTCGGCGATCACAGCAGGTGTTGCTGGTGTTACAGTAGCAGGAGTGGTTGCTGCGGCAGTATCAGCCGGCTTTGCTGGGGCAGCGGGTGCGGTCGTATCTGCTGACATATTATCACCAGCGACGCGCTGGAACGGCACGGATGCTTTGGCAACAATCGTCACACCATCTGCTGCCAAGCCTTCGGCGCGGATGATATAATCGCCAACTGGCATCGCGTGGACCAACTCGGCAAGGAACCGGTCGCCCTCTCCTCCCTTGGTGTCGCCTAGTAGTACATCATTGGCGAAAAGACGGACAGTGGCGGCACCCTTGGCCTTGCCGGCGATGAAAATCTTGTCGCCTTCAATTTCGACAGCTTCAATGCCCACTTCAACAGCAGGAGCAGCGGCGGCATCGGCAGGCTTGGCAACTTCGGTTGTTGCGGTTGCATTGGCGGCAGGAGCGTCTGCGGCTGGAGTTGCAGGTGTTGCGGCTGCGACTTCAACCGGCTTTTCCGGGGCGGTGATAATGCGGCTTGGCTTACCCGGCTCTTCAACAAGTGCCAAAACCGGTCCGGTTAGCTTATCAGGAATTGAAACGGTAGCGGTTTGGATGGATGTGGCGACGCGCCCATCAGGCATCGTAGAGCGCAGCACCAGTTGATAATCGCCGGACTTCAGTGTTTCCGTCAGAATGATAGCAAAATCGCCGTTCGCTTCCGTCTTGGTAGAACCGAGTACATCAGCGCCGGAAACCACCTCAACGTGGCTATCCTTATCTGCCTTGCCCGCAATGATAACGGAACCATCGGCCTGCACACGCAGCACATCAAACAATGGCGCCATTACTGCCGCAGCAGCGGGCGCCACGACCGTTGCGTCCATTTTGACCGCTGGCGCTGCAGGATCGACTTTTGCGACTTCAGCGGCGGGTGCCGCAGGATCAACCTTGGCAACTTCGGTAGTGGCAGGCGTTTCGGCCTTTGGCACTTCTGTGACTATTGCTGGTTTTGAAGGATCAGCAGGCGTGGCTGGAACAGTGGCGATTTGCGCTGGTGGCGTCTGCGGATTGAACACGCCGTTGTAGGCCGCGATACCTGTCGCGCCCGCCGTTGCCGCGAAACCCATAAATAATGCTTGAAATCGATTCATGCCTGCAAACCCCTGTTATCCGCCCCAATAGATGTGCCATTTTCTGACATTTTTTTAGTCACTTAGACTGTTTTTTACAGCTTCACAAGAAAGCACCGTTACTGCCTTGACGCATTATTAATTTCGCTGCCAAAAAGCCACATGAGCGCGATTCGATCTATCTGTGTTTACTGCGGGTCTTCGCCGGGAAACCATCCGGACTACGCGCGTGCGGCCACAATTTTGGGCACGGCTATCGCTAACGCAGGATTGCGCCTTGTCTATGGCGGCGGCACTACCGGCATAATGGGCACGGTTTCTAACGCCGCGCTTGAAGCGGGCGGCGAGGTGATTGGCATCATCCCGGAATTTCTACTACCAAAGGAAACCTCCGGCCACCGCAAGAAGCCACTTACCGAGCTTATCGTCACCAAGGACATGCACGCGCGCAAACATATCTTGTTTGAGCAATCAGATGCGTTTGTTGCCATGCCCGGCGGCATTGGCACGGTGGAAGAAATCATCGAAGTGATGACATGGGGCCAGCTTGGCCGCCATTCAAAGCCGATGGCATTTGGCAACATTAACGGGTTTTGGAACCCGATGATAACGCTTATCAACCATATGAAGTCAGAAGGGTTTATTCACACTGGTCATTTAGTGAACCCGCTGGTGTTTGATGCGGCTGATATGATTGTGCCCGGCATTTTGGCTGCCGCAAAACTGCAACATAACAATGTTAGTCAGGCAACTATCGAGAACCTTTGATAGTTACGGGCGAACGTTGCCGTGCCAAGTGAAACGCAAAATTTGAATATGCCAGGTAGTCTGGAATCGAAGGGAATGCTTTTTTTCTTTGATTTTGACAGTACCGGCCACTCCGTAAATGACCAACACCTAGCTCAATGGTCATGGCAAATATTTGCCCTTACCGATGGCCGTGCGCGTCGCGAAATAGAGCAGAATGCCGCGCTTTTGCCCGACGCCAAGGCCAGCCTGCTTTCAAACGATGTGCACTTTCAAATCAGTTACGAAGACGGCTGGCTGCACGGCAGCATTCCGGATTTGCTACATTTACACTATGAAGAGACGGAGCGACTGGGGCATTTGCGCTTTGCGCTGAATGGCGAATTTCTGTTTACCGGCAGACGGCAGCCGCTGCAAACGCTTGATGAAATTCGATTGTTGGTTGAGCAAGCGAAGCTGAAATTGCCTACGCCGTTGGATTTGGTCGATGCTTATGTGTCCAAACTTATCGATACATTCGGGCGCAAGATAGCGGCGCTTTCAAAGCTCTTGGACTCGATTGAAGACCGGATTGTTGGCGATGGCTGGCAAGATGAGCGCGCTCGCTTGAGCCAAGCGCGGCGTAATGCTGTTTTGGTGAACCGGCAAATCTCATCACTTGGCGGGGTTTTCCGTGCGGTGGAGCAAGGGCATGCCAAAGTATTGCCGCCAGAAATGAGCGAACTATTTCGCGAATTCATTCAACGGACATCGGCGTTGCATCACGATATTGAGCAGGTCCAAGCGCGGGCTCGATTGCTGCAAGAAGAGATTATGGCAAAGCTGACAGAGAGATCAAACAGGCTTCTGGAAATCATTTCTATCATGACCGCCGTGCTGCTTCCGGCAACAATTGTCACCGGCATGTTCGGCATGAATACGGATGGATTGCCATTTGCGGGTGACACAAATGGATTTTGGCTGGCTACTGGCGTTGCCATTCTGTTGGCAGCGCTGTGCTACTTTCTTGTCAGACGACTTTCCGACAGGCCTTAAAGCCGCGCATCACTGATTACACTACCGCAGTCCAGCACTTCATCCTCATGAGACTGGTCGCGCCAAGATTCAGCCTGTCCTGCTTGTTGCCAGCTTTGCATGTTTGGCAGGCTCAAAATATGTTTGGCATAGGTGGTCGCGGGCGCTGATAATTCAAAGCCGTAGGACCACCAACGGAATACGACAGCTGAGAAAAACGCATCGGCGGCTGAGTAGTTTTTTCCACACAAATAGGGCCCGCCAAAGCGGCTCAGCCCCTCACTCCAGATCGCATCGATACGGGCGATATCTTGGGAAAGCGCTTGTGACGGTTCATTCATCTCCACTTTGACACTGACATTCATCGGACAGGAGTTGCGCAGTGCTTGGAAGCTAGAGTGCATTTCGGCGGAAACGGACCTGCCCCATGCTCGGGCGTCATCATCCTGCGGCCAGATACTTTCGTGGCGTTCGTGTAAATACTCAGCGATAGAAAAACTATCCCAAATGGTGCGCGCCCCGTCAACGATACATGGCACTTTGCCAGTTGGCGAAAAGCTTTTGAAGCCATCCACCAGTGCTTCGTTGCCGAACGGCTCCAAGCGCTCGTGGAAGGGAATGTTGAGTTCGCGCATCAACATCCACGGGCGCAGCGACCATGAAGAATAGTTCTTATTAGCAATTATGAGTGTGTACATTTATCTCTCGCGGTGAGCTTTCAGCAACGACCAAGTGTAGATCGCGAGCGCTATCCAAATAAAGCCAAAGGCAACAAGCTTGGCCATGCTGAACGGCTCTTTGAACACAAATACGGCGATGAGAAAAATCATCGACGGCGCGGAATATTGCATGACTGCAATAGTGGAGAGGCGCAGTAGCTTCGCGCCATTGGCATAAAGCATCAGTGGGATAGCGGTGACCAAGCCAGAGCCGGCCAAGAGCGCCATGTCCTTCCAGCCGGTCCGGCCAAAGTGGCTGGTGCCCTGGCTTTCAAACCACATCAGCATGATCGCAGCGGGAATGCACAAAATGGCGACTTCAACGAAGAAGCCCTGGCTTGCGCCAACTGGCAACGTCTTTTTGAAATAGGCGTAAAAGCCCCAAGTGAATGTCAAAGCCAGCGAAACCCATGGCAGGCCGCCTGCATCCCATGACAGGATGCCAACGGCGATGACTGCCAAAAATATGGCGAACATCTGGGCACGATTGAGCTTTTCACCGATGAGGACCGCTGCAAGGAACACGCTGAATAGCGGATTTATGTAATATCCAAGCGCGGTTTCCAGCGCCCTGCCCGACCCAACCGCCCAGACATATACGCCCCAATTTACGGTGAGCAAAGCGGCTGTAAGCGTCGCCATCGCAATGGTTTTTGGGTTCTTGAAAACTGTCCACAAACCTCCGGCCACGCCTTGCCACCAAAGGATAATGCCTGCCAATGGCAATGACCACAATATACGATGCGGGACGACTTCCCATGCGGGAATATGGGCCAGCGCTTTGATGTAAAAAGGAAGAAAGCCCCAAATGCCATAAGCGGCGGCGGCGAGCAAAAAGCCTTCGCGGGTGTCTTTATTTTCTGGCTTTTCGGCAATCGTCACTTATGATTCTCCCGCCGCGAAAGCGACAAGTTCTATAAGCCTTGGATTGGCTGAAAAGCTAACCACTATCAGTTATGAATCAATCAGTAAAAATGATGGATTGGTGCTGAATATTATCGCTTTGGTTAGGCTCTACGGGCCTTCAACTCGACCACTTTAGCGCCGTAATGGATTGAGCGAGAGCTTTGCTTAATGGTCGGCCCGCGCACAACCCTGTTGCGGCCGCTGTTTTTAGCCTGATACAGCGCCTTGTCGGCGCGGTCAAAAACGGAATGATAGTTATCATCCGGTCTGAGTAATTCCACGCCGAAACTGGCGGTGATGGTCTCGGCCCCACCTAACACAGTCTTGCCTGAAAGCTCCAACTGAGCGCGAACGGACTCTGCCAACAGCATTGCCATTTCAATATTCGCGTTGGGCAAGGCCAGGCAAAACTC
>JAYTVD010000036.1:0-8132 GCA_043744175.1 Phyllobacteriaceae bacterium | reverse complement strand
CATAAGATGAGACGATCAGCTACGCGACGTAAGCCGACATTAGACTTGCAACTGATTTGATTGACAACCGTCAACGGAATGGATTCCGGATCTGCGCTGCGCTTGTCCGGAATGACGAAGGGATAAGGATGTGCTTCATCTTACTCTCTAGAGCCTTGCGTAAACGAGAAGCTAATGTAGTTACTAAATCAGTGCACAGTCACCGAAATCTAATGAATATCTTCCCGATTTAGACAAAACTGATTCAGGTCGAAAAATTATACATAATTGGTTGACACAAAACAGGAGATAAACTCTGAATAGAATAGAATGAAAAGTAGGTTGAATTGCAATGGCTAAAGTATCTCAAATGGACTGGCATATTGTTGATGGCCGCGTGAAGGAAGCCAAAACCCGATTTAGCCTTCCAACATTCTCAATCTCGTTTTTGTGGCTCGTTCTGGACCAATTTTTCCCGGAGACAGAAGATACTCGATTTGAAAATATTACGGACGGTCCTGATGACCGCGGCGTTGATGCCATTCAAATTGTCGAAACAGACGGCCATGCCGAAATCTTCATCTTTCAAGCGAAATACCGAGAGAGTATTGAATCCACCTCGAAAACTATCAATGATAGCGAGGTTCTAAAAATTTCCTTATTCATCGAGCAGCTTTTTGACAAATCTGACAATCTTGCTGAAGTTGGCAACTTGCGACTTCGGGAAGCGGTTCGTCAAATTTGGCTCTTGCATTCTCAGGGCGTTATTTGCCGATACCGGATTATCTTGTGTTCAAACGATCAGGGACTTGCGGCCTCTGCGAAAACAATTCTCGACCAAATATGTGGAAAGCATAGCCAAGTTCACTATGAAACGTATGATACACACTCATTAGTTCAAGACTTGGGGACTCATGGTAAGCGCCGAGAATCTGGCTATTTGCAAGTGGTTGGCAAGGAAACATTTGAACGAATTGACGGTGACATAAGAGGAATCATTGCGTCCATTGACGCCCTTTCTTTCGTAGAACTTATAAGGACACCTGACAGCAGCTCGGTAAAACGATTTCTCTTTGATGAAAATCTGCGTGTTTATTTGGGTTCCAATGGCGGTTACAATTCAGCAATTATTGAAACGGCAGCTTCCGCTGAGAGCCATCTATTTTGGTATCTAAATAATGGTATCACAATCACTTGCAAAAATTATTCGTATAATAAGGGCCATTCAAATCCAAAGATAAAATTAGATGAATTTCAAATTGTAAATGGCGCGCAGACATCTCACTCGTTAATTGAAGCACATAGAATTAATCCAAGCGCCTTGGAAAATGTAGTTTTAATGGTTAGAGTTTATGCGACAGAGCGAGCAGATATAGTTGAAAGAGTGGCCGTCGCGACCAATAGCCAAGCTAGAATTCAAAGCCGTGACCTTAGGGCAAATGACCCAGTACTAAAAAAAATGGAACTTGCCTTCTTAGAAAGAGGATACTTTTTCGAACGAAAAAGAAATATGCACGCAGATCAGGAAAATAACTTGCGAATTGATGCATTAAAGTTGGGGCAAATTATACAAGCCTACTATCTTAGAGAACCTGATCGTGCTCGCGCTGAATCAGATTCCATATTCGATCAACGCTTCACCGCTATATTTCATGAGCAATATAATTTTGATCAAATGCTTCGACTAATAGAATTATATAAAATTATTGAACAAATAAGAGATTCATACCTAAATTCCAAAAAAATTGAAGACATATCAAGCGACAATAGCTATCTCGTTTATGGGCATTGGTTTGTTTTGTTTACAACTTCATTGATTTTAACAAAGCAAAAGAGAGAAGTACCAAGCACCAAAGAAGAATGTACAAAATTGATAGCCGAAGCTATATCAATTGTAGTGCGTGCATGTAGCTCACAAAAAGCGGGCGCTCATTATCAAATTTTTAGAAGTCCAAAGACAAAAGAGAGAATTTTTGTCGAAATGGAAGGCCGTCAGTCCAATCTGTTTGATTTATTGGAACCGACGGAGATGCAATAATTCAGTGTTGTTCTCGCCCGCCACCCCTCACCGCAACCCAGCCGTAAACCTCTGTATCCGCTTGCAAGCCTCTTCCAGCAACACATCACTAGTCGCATAGCTAATCCGGAAATTCGGCCCTAACCCAAACGCCGAGCCATGCACGGCGGCGACGCCTTCGTCTTCCAGCAGGGCGACGACAAAATCCTCATCCGTGGCAATTACCTTGCCCGATGGCGTCTTCTTGCCGATAAGCGCGGCCACTGATGGATAGACGTAGAACGCGCCTTCGGGCTTGGGGCAGACCATGCCGGTGGCTTGGTTGAGCATGGAAACGACGAGATCACGCCGCGCCTCAAACGCCTTGCGGAAGATGGGCAGATGCGCCTGCGTGCCGTTCAGCGCTTCCACTGCGGCCCATTGCGAAATGGTGCTTGCACCGGAGGTTTGCTGACCTTGCACCATATCCATCGCCTTGATGAGATGTTCCGGACCCGCCGCATAGCCAATGCGCCAGCCTGTCATGGCATAGGATTTAGAAACGCCGTTCATAGTCAGCGTACGCTCATAAAGCGCGGGCTCGACTTGAGCGGGCGTCACGAACGTGAAATCGCCATAGACCAGATGCTCATACATATCATCGGTCAAAATCCACACATGCGGATGGCGCACCAGCACATCCGTCAGCGCCTTCATCTCGGCGAAGCTATAGGCCGCGCCCGATGGGTTGGACGGCGAGTTGAGCAGCACCCACTTTGTTTTTGGCGTGATAGCCGCATCCAAATCAGCAGCTTGCAGCTTGAAATTATTTTCAAGCGTGGTGTTGACGATAACCGGCGTGCCATAGTTCAGCGCCACCATTTCCGGATATGAAACCCAGTAAGGCGCGGGGATAACCACCTCATCGCCGGGGTTCAGCGTGGCCAAAAACGCATTGTAAAGCACCTGCTTGCCGCCGGTGCCGACGATTGTCTGGCTCGCCTTATAATCCAGCCCGTTTTCGCGCTTAAACTTAGCGGCAATCGCCTCGCGCAGCTGCGGAATGCCGGAAACCGGCGGATACTTCGTCTCGCCCTTGCGGATAGCGGCAATGGCGGCCTCTTTGATATTATCCGGCGTATCAAAATCCGGCTCGCCAACGGAAAGCGAGATAATGTCTTTGCCCTGCGCCTTCAGATCCCGTGCCTTCTGGGTGATCACGATGGTGGCAGAAGGCTTTACGCGGGAAAGGACATCAGCAAGAAAGGCCATTTGGGGGGACTCCGTTGGGCAAAATTTTACGCCGTTCCTATGCGGCAGACGGGGCTTTATCGCAAGGCAAAATCTTAGAACCTGACCCAAAACTCGCTTTGGCGAGCGAAATAGCGTGATTTTCGAGAACCGTAGCGGAGCGTACTATAGTACGTGAGCAACGGAAGCGCAGAAAATTGCGCTAGTTGGCCGCCAAAGTAGAGTTTTCGGTCAGGTTCGTTATGATTAACGGATTCTTGAGGGCACTCATGCAATTTTATCGATTGAAATTGGATGGTCACCATGTCGTCGCAAACAATATCCCGCGCGCTGCCGCAAAAAGACGGAACCGAAGTTCAGCTCTATGGCCCCTGGCAGCTGAAAAGCGCCTTCCAGCCAATCTTTTCGCTCAAAACAGGTCGTGCGGAAATTGCCGGATTTGAAGGCCTCATCCGCCCGTTTCTGGCGGGCCGCAATTTAACGCCGGGCTTCTTTTTCAAAAACATCACCAAGGCCGACCGCTTCGCCATCGAAACGCTGACGCGCGATTTGCACATGAAAAACGCCACCACGCTGCCGGTCAAAAACGCCATGCTGTTTGTCAACATCGACCCGTCCGCATTCAACTCCATTCTCGATGTCAGCGCCGCGCTTTCCAGCATCCGCCGCATTTGGGCCAAGACTGGCGCCAGTCCGTCTAAGCTGGTCTGCGAAATCACCGAACAGAAAGTGAAGACCCCCGCCCTGCTCTATTCGCTGACCGACGCCATCAAGGCCAACGGCTTCAAGCTGGCGATAGATGATTATGGCTCCGACCATTCCGACGCCGAGCGGCTCGCGCGGCTCCGCCCCGACATAGTGAAATTCGATGGCCGCTGGGTCACGCGCCTACTCGGCACTAAGGCGGGCTACGAACTTTTGAAAACCATGGTCGCACAGTTTACGTCTCGCGGCATCGCCACAGTGTTCGAAGGCATCGAAGAGCTATGGCAGCTTGAGCTAACCGAAATGACAGGCACAACTTACGTGCAAGGCTTTGCGCTGGCCCGTCCCGAAATCGCGCCCACGACCTTTGCCCGCTTTATCCCCGCACTTCAAAACTTAAAGCAGCGCGAGATGCACGACGCCCTGCGCGATATCGGCCATTCAAGCGCCAGATCGTTCCGCAAATACGCGGCGTAGCAGCGGCGCATCGTTTCCGCACGGTTTCCGCACCATCTTCGGGCGTTCGCCGACCGGTTTACGACCACACTTCAGCCAGCGTGATAGGCCACTTCACAATTTTTCATTTGTGCCAGGTGCAGCTGCGGTGGATCGTGGGGTTATATCAACCGGAGCCATCAACATGCTGACACTTTACTCCATGCCGAGTTCAGGAAATTCCTACAAGGTGCGCCTGCTCATGGCGAAACTTGGTATAGATTTCAAACACATAGCCGCCGAGTACGGCTCCGGCGTCACCACATCTGAAGCCTTCCGCGCCAAAAATCCGAACGGCAAAGTACCGCTCTTAGAGCTGGAAGACGGCAGATTGCTGGCCGAATCCAACGCTATTTTGCTCTATTTAGGTGAAAATACCCGTTTTGTGCCGCAAGATGCCTTCGCCCGCGCCAAGGTCCACGAATGGATGTTTTTCGAGCAAAACTCCCACGAAGGCACCGTCGCAGTACGCGCAGCAATTCTAACATATCCGCACCGCGCAGCAGCTAAGACATTGGAAAATTTGAATAATTTATTAGAAGGTGGCAACCGCGCACTCGGCGTCATGGAAGTTCAACTTGGCAAAACCAAATTTCTAGCCGGCGATGAGATCACCGTCGCAGACCTCTGCCTCTACGCCTACACCCACACCGCGGAAAGCCGCGGCGGCTATGATATGTCAATTTTTCCTAATATAAATCAATGGCTTACAAGAGTCGCAGCAGACAAGGGCCATGTCCCGATAGAGTGGCACACGCAGTAATTTTAGGCAAAAAAAAGCCGGACAATAAGTCCGGCTTGAGATGTGGAGTGAGCCTTTTCAGGCAAAACCTCCAGAGGGGAACACTCACAGCGCACGGAGGGAGGAGGAAATTGCGCACTGGAGATGATGTTCATATGCGTTTAGACGACTGAATTTTCAATGATTCACTTTGCATTGCTGTCGTGCATTTTTCACATGGCTTAGAACAAAAACGGCTTCAAAAGTTCCAACTTCTGGCTTTTGCTACCAGAAAATCGCGGAAAGCATTGAGTTTAGCTGCATTTTTCATCGCTTCCGGATAACAAAAGTAAGTGTCGAACGTCGGCATTTCCATATCCATTGGAATTTGCACCAGCCCTGAATCCTTCTCAATCATATAGTCCGGCAACAAAGCCACACCGACCCCGCGCTGCACCGCGCGCTTGACTGACAATAGATTATTGATCTGCAAAACCGGTAAGCGCGGATCACCTTCAGGCCTTCCCACCGTTTCCAAGTTATTGATATCATTGATATAAGTCGGCGCAGGCTCACCAAATGTCACCAGCTTGTGATTGTCCAGTTCCGCCAAAGTCTCCGGTTTGCCAAAACGATTGATATAGCCGGAGGTCGCATAAACATGGAAATGCACAGTGAAAAGCCGCTTCTGTATAAGGTCCGGCTGCTGCGGCTGGCGCAAACGAATAGCGCAATCGGCATGGCGCAAGTTCAAATCCAGCTCTTCATTATCAAACAAAAGCTGCAACTGCACATCTGGAAATTGTTCAATGAATTCAGGGGCCCGCTCCGCCAGCCAGCCTTGGCCGAGGCCAACCGTTGTTGTCACGCGCAGGCGGCCGGTTGGCTTATCTTTGTTTTCAGTAAGCCGAACTCGCACATTTTCGAGCTTTAACAGCACATCATGGGCCGTACGGAACAATAATTCGCCCTGTTCGGTGAGAATCAGTCCCCGCGCATGGCGGCTGAACAGCGGCACACCGACATCATGTTCCAAGCTCGAAACTTGCCGCGAAATCGCCGATTGTGACAAATGTAGCTTATCCGCCGCATGGGTAAACGACCCTGCCTCGGCTGCAGCATGGAAAATACGCAGCTTATCCCAGTCAAGTGGCATCGAACCCTCCTCGCCCGGCACCCTCTACCGGTTATTTTGTGTATGAAACGCTTGCGCTCTTATTCGGCGGCAATTTTGTGCGTCGCATACACGGCAATATATTTTTCAGCCTCGAGCGCAGCCATGCAGCCAAGCCCCGCGGCGGTAACAGCCTGACGATAAATATCGTCCGCCACGTCGCCCGCCGCAAAAACGCCCGGAACGTCTGTCGCCGTTGAGCCGGGCACGGTCCAAAGATAGCCATTTGGCTTTTGCTTCAACTTGCCTTGGAACAATTCGACCGCAGGCGCATGTCCAATGGCGACAAACACGCCATCAGTCTTAACGTCTGTCAAAACGCCGGTCTGAACATTCTTCAGACGAACGCCCGTAACCGATGGCGGCACGCTGGTCTCGCCGGTGATTTCATCAATGGCGCTATTCCAAACCACGCTAACATTTGCCTTAGCAAACAAACGGTCCTGCATAATCTTTTCAGCACGGAAATGGTCACGTCGATGAACAACTGTCACTGATTTGGCGATGTGCGAAAGATAAATCGCCTCTTCCACAGCCGTATTGCCACCACCCACCACCACAACATCCTTGCCACGATAAAAGAAGCCGTCGCAAGTGGCGCAGGCGGAAACGCCAAAGCCCATAAATTGCTGCTCAGACGAGATGCCCAGCCACTTGGCCTGAGCACCCGTCGCAACAATCAGCGCATCGCAAGTATATTGCGCGCCGCTATCGCATGTCACATGAAACGGGCGGCGCGAGACATCAACACTCACCACGATATCGCTGACAATTTCCGCGCCAACATGCTCTGCCTGCAAACGCATTTGTTCAACCAGCCAAGGCCCTTGGATGGGCTCGGCAAAGCCGGGATAGTTTTCCACATCGGTGGTAATTGTAAGCTGCCCGCCCTGTTGCAAACCGGCAATTAGAACGGGCTTAAGCATCGCGCGCGCCGCATAAATCGCAGCAGTGTAACCAGCAGGGCCAGAACCAATGATAATAACGGGTGCGTGGGGTGAAGACATAAATTTTACCTGAAATAGTTATTAAGCACCACAGCCCCTCTTCAAGAAAGGCGGATTGCATTTTCGAACATTAAAGTGGCCCAGCCATGCCAAGAATTCAAGGCTAGAATGGATATTGTGCTCACTATCCACACTTGATAGCAAAGGTAATCATATCAAAAGCCGTTTCATTACTTGATTTCTTATAGCTGCGGCGTGATAGGAACCAACGACCCTCATTCGTCACCGTCTAATCATAGTATGGTTACAGATCTTGAACAGGCAAAGCGCAATGTCCGCTGAACTCTATAATCTAAATGGAAAAACTGTTTTTGTGGCTGGCCATCGCGGCATGGTAGGCTCGGCAATTGTTCGCCGACTTGCCAGCGAAGGCAGCACAATTCTGACCGCAAAGCGCGATGAGTTGGACCTCACGCGCCAAGCCGATGTCGAGCAATGGTTTGCCAAAAACCGTCCGCAGGCAGTGTTTCTAGCGGCAGCGAAAGTCGGAGGGATCTATGCCA
Source organism: Phyllobacteriaceae bacterium (assembly GCA_043744175.1). GTDB lineage: Bacteria > Pseudomonadota > Alphaproteobacteria > Rhizobiales > Rhizobiaceae > JANMEX01. The sequence continues at coordinate 301 of JAYTVD010000036.1, read as the reverse complement.
ACGATAAATATCCCGCAGATTTCCTCTATGAAAACCTGATGATTGAAGCCAATATCATCAAGGCCGCTGCCGGTAATGGCGTGGATAAGCTGCTATTCCTCGGTTCGTCCTGCATCTACCCAAAGCTCGCCGCTCAACCCATCAAGGAGAGCGAATTGCTTGAAGGTGCACTTGAGCCAACCAATGAATGGTATGCGATTGCCAAGATCGCAGGTATCAAACTGTGCCAATCTTTCCGTAAGCAATACGGTCTTGATTTTATTTCGGCCATGCCGACAAACCTTTATGGTCCAGGCGACAA
>JAYTVD010000035.1:0-31586 GCA_043744175.1 Phyllobacteriaceae bacterium | reverse complement strand
CCGCAAGATAAGGCTGGCGAAAGACCCAAAGTCCGCACCGCAAGATTTCCTCACGCTTCTGCTCAATGTCGAGGGGCCTGAAGGGCTAACGCGCAGCGAGATTGAGGACAATATCATCACCTTTATCGGGGCAGGCCACGAGACCACGGCGCGGGCTCTGGGCTGGACGTTATACTTACTTAGCCAGGCACCGAATGAGCGCTCAAAGGTGGAGGCCGAGATTGATGCCAACTGGAATTCCCTTGGTGATCCAAGCACTTGGCTGGATAAACTACCCTATACCCGTGCCGCATTTGAAGAAGCGATGCGGCTTTATCCACCGGCTCCAGCGCTGCATAGAATGAACCTTGAGGACGATCAATGCGGGGATATTAAAATCCCCAAAGGCACTGTTTGTCTTATTTTGCCTTGGTTGATTCATCGCCATAAAAAGCTGTGGGACCAGGCAAACGCCTTCATGCCATCACGCTTTTTGCCGGAAAATCGCGATAAAATCGGGCGCTTTCAATATCTGCCCTTCGGTCTAGGCCCGCGCATTTGCATTGGTGCCAGTTTCGCTCTGCAAGAAGGTGTTATCGCGCTGGCATGTCTGATGAAAAACAACCGTTTTGACATGGTCAAAGGCGCGAAAGTGTGGCCGGTGCAGCGGCTGACAACCCAGCCCGAAGGCGGCTTGCCGATGCTTGTGACGAAGCGCTAAGGCCGTCCCGAACAGCACCCGAAATGCGGTCGGTGATCGCCCGAACATCGTACGGAGACGATCCGCAAGTGATGCGCCGTATGGTCACTTCACCTTCTGCGGATAAATCGACTTACCCGCTTTCAACATCTCGACAAAGGCGGCAATCTTCTTTCTCCGGCCAGCTTCAGTTTTCAAATTATGCATCCGGAAGGCCAGCGCGAAACGATTTTGCTCGCTGAGACTTTTCAGCATTGCAAGCGCCTGCGGCTCGGCGTCAATGGCGGCTTGAAGGTCATCCGGGATTTTCAAGTTCTTGCCGCTCTTGTAGGCGCGGTCCCAGCGGCCATCGGCCTTGGCAGCTTCAACTTCGCGCAGGCCATGCTCCGTCATCCGGCCTTCGCTGATAAGACGGGCGACGCTATCCACATTGATCTGGCTCCAAATGCTCTTCTTGCCGCGCGGCGTGTACCGCTGCAGAAAACTCTTGTCGTCAAAGCCTTTGCGGATGGCGTCAATCCAGCCCCAGCACAGCACCACCTCAATGGCCTCTTTGGCATTGATCGAGGGCATTCCAGAACCGACCTTGTGGATTTTTATCCATAGCTCGCTCTCACTGGCATGGTTCAACGAAAGCCAGTCATAGAAATACGCGGCGTCAATGAACTCACGAACTTTATCCGGATTGACCTCAAAAGGTGCCATGCCTGTCTCCGGCGCGCTTTACGCCGCCACTTGCTCCAGCCTTGCCATGGCCCGCTCCAGCGCGGCGAAGCAATTTCCGTCTATCGCACTGCCCACATCGCCGCGCATAATCTCAAAGGCTTTGGAGACGGGCATCGGTCCGCGATAGGGACGGGTCGCGGTTAGGGCGTCGAAAATATCGGCGACGGTGATGATGCGGGTTTCGGGGCAGATGGCATCGCCTGCAATGCCGCGTGGATAGCCTTTGCCGTCCAGTCGCTCATGATGATCTCCGGCCACGCGGGCGAGATCGGCGAAGGCGGCAATTTGTGCAAGGATAACGCGACTTTGCGCGGGGTGCTGGCGCACCGATTTCCACTCGTCTTCGTCGAGCTTTCCGGCCTTATCCAAAATCTGGTTGGAAACGCCAAGTTTACCTAAATCATGCAGGAGCGCGGCGCGTTTGAGGAAGCGGCGCTTGGCGGGGGTGAGGCCGAGCTCTTCGGCAATCATATCCGCAAACAGCGCCACGCGGTCACTGTGACCAGCGGTATAAGGGCTTTTGCTATCGACCACTTCCGCAAACGCGGCGGCGATTTCGTCGAGGTAATCCTCATCCACCATTTCGCCAAATGGCTCCGGCGCAAGCGCAATCACCTGCTCTTGTAAAGTGGGGGCGTTTAGCGTGGCCCAGAAATCATCGTCCTCGGCAACCATTTCAAAGGCGGCAACGAGGGTCGGATCGAACCAGCGGTCGCTGCGTTGCGACACTTCTCTCAGGGCCGCGCCCTTGCCATCGCTGGTGTGGAAAACATCAATAACTTGAGCCAAGAGCGCGATGCGGGCGTGGATGGAAATATCCGTGCCGTTCAGCCCTGTAGGCTTGCCTGAACCATCCCAATGCTCATCCAAATCCAATATGCCTTGAGCCACATCTTCCGAAAAGCGCATACGCCGCGCAATATTGGCGCCGCGCTGGCAGCGGGTTTCGATGAGTTCGCGGGCAATATCGCCGCCATCGGAAAAAATGGTGAGAAGGGAGCGGAACCGCTCGGACAGACCCGCTTTGAGACCCGTGTGCGACAGCACAAAGCGCAGGATTTGTGGCAGGCTGTCATTTACCGATTTGATATCGCGCTTGAACTGCAAATCATCGGCAAGGTATAATTCGCAAATGCGCGCGGCATTGGATGAGCAGCCGATGTCTTTCAAGAGCAGTGTGTAATAAAGCTCGCCCAAATCCGCTGCGCTCATGCCGATCTGGCGGCCAATGGCCATGCCAATCCATGCGCAGCGCACGCTGTGCCCTTCGGCTTGGCCCTCGGTGATATCAAGCGCATGGCTAAGCGCGCTGACCAACTCGGCGCGGGTAATGGATGATTTCTGCGGCATGTGGCCCTCGCTGCACAACCTATTGCGCGAAGAGTAGCGCAAAGCCGTTTACAAATTATGCGCTACCTTTCACCCGCCCTTCACAATGAATTGTAGTATGCGCGGTTGGAATTGTGGCGCGCATGGTTGACCGCGCCGCCCGCCGCATGGTCAATCGCTGCACTTGATTTTCATTAGGGACATAATTTTGAAAAAACTCCTTGCCGCTTTGATGCTATCACTTGCCATTCCGCAATTTTCTTTCGCGGCTGATCCCAATCCGAACGATTGGCCAGCGGTGTTGGCAGAGGCTAAGGGCGAGACAGTCTATTGGAACGCATGGGGCGGGGCGGATAATATCAATTCTTACATCGCATGGGCTGGTGGCATGGTTGAGCAGCGCTATGGCGTCAAGGTCGTGCAGGTGAAACTGGAAGATACCGCAAGCGCAGTCGCCAAAGTGGTGGCCGAAAAGGCGGTGGGCAAGAATGAAGACGGTGCGGTTGATCTCATTTGGATCAACGGCGCGAACTTTGCTTCGATGAAAAAACAAGGCCTACTTTTGGGCGCAAACTGGGCCGAGCAATTGCCCAACTGGAAATATGTGGATGCTGCTGGCAAGCCGACAGTGAAGACAGATTTTACCATTCCGGTAGAAGGCCAAGAGTCGCCATGGGGCATGGCGAAAATGGTATTTTTCTATGATAGCGCCAAGACGCAGGCCGCTGACTTGCCAAAGTCGGCTGATGATTTGCTCACTTGGGCAACCGCGCATCCCGGCCGTTTTTCCTATCCAACGCCGCCGGATTTCATTGGCCTGTCATTCCTCAAGCAGGTGCTCATCGAAAAGACCGCCGATAAATCCAAGCTCGCCGCGCCGGTCAATGAGGCCGAGTTTGCGGAAGTGACCAAGCCGCTGTTTGACTATCTGGATAAGCTCAACCCTGTGCTCTGGCGGCAGGGCAAGGAGTTTCCGAAAAACTATCCGGACATGAAAAAGCTGATGGCAGACGGCGAGGTGGATATTACCTTTGCGTTCAATCCATCCGATGGTTCGGCCGCGATTGCCGCTGGCGAATTGCCAGACACAGTGCGCTCGTTCGTCTTCCCGGGCGGTACACTTGGCAACACGCATTTTGTTGGCATTCCTTACAATGCCACTGCCAAGGCAGGCGCGATGGTGCTGGCAGACTTTCTGATTTCGCCGGAAGCGCAGGCCCATAAGCAAGACCCAAAAGTCTGGGGCGACCCGACCGTGCTGAACATGGCGGCGCTGTCTGACGATGAGAAAGCGGCGTTTGACAAGCTGGACTTAGGCATTGCGACATTGAAGCCAGCTGATTTGGGTCCAACCTTAGACGAGCCGCACCCGTCATGGATGACGGCGATAGAAGCCGAATGGAAGAAGCGCTATGGCGCGGGGAAATAAAAAGTTTAGGGAACCTCTCTTCCGCCTCGCTCGCTTTACGCCACTTCTGATAACATCTCTGATTTCCTTCCCCGTATTTGCCGGACTTTTGGGGACAATCCTTCCCGCGTTTGGCTATCTGCCAGCGCTTGGCGGGACTGAATTCACGCCTGAATATTTCGGACAATTATTCGCGGAACCCGGCATCGGGCGTTCGATTGTTCTTTCGCTCTGGACAGGCTTTGCGGCCACAATTTTATCCGTATTTTTCAGCGGTGCCATTTTAGCCGCCGGATATGGCACACGCGGATGGGGCATTTTGATGCGATTTTTATCGCCCATTCTCTCCGTGCCGCACGCTGCCGCCGCATTCGCATTGGCGTTTCTCATCGCGCCCTCCGGCTATATAAGTCGGCTTATTTCACCCGAGTTGACGGGCTGGATGAACCCGCCCGATGTGCTCATTCCCAATGATCCTTATGGATTATCGTTGATAGCGGGATTGGTGGTGAAGGAAGTGCCGTTTTTGCTGCTGATGCTGATTGGCGCACTCGGGCAGGTTGACGCTACACGCAGTCGCAATATGGCAAGCGCATTGGGCTACGGCAAGCTGTCCGGCTTCATCTTCGTTTTGTGGCCACCGCTTTACCGGCAAACCCGCATTGCAACATTCGCAGTGTTGGCGTTTTCTGCGTCAGTCGTAGATGTCAGCATGATCCTCGCCCCCTCCACGCCGCCGCCATTTTCCGTGTTGCTCGTGCGCTGGATGAGTGATCCGGACCTGACCTATCGCTTTGTCGCTAGCGCTGGTGCTCTGCTACAATTGGGCTTGGTTCTGGCGCTATTCGGGGTTTGGATAGGCATTGAAAAACTCAGCGCCTCTGCGCTGATGCATACGTGCCAATCCGGCCGCCGCTTTGGCGCTGACCAAGCGCCGCGCTTAGCCATTCTCGCATTAGGCTGGACGATGACACTTTCGGTCATACTCGGCATTGCGCTGCTCGGTGTCTGGTCAATCGCGGGACTGTGGAGCTTTCCTGATAACTGGCCGCAAACTCTCAACCTTAATAGTTGGATGCGGGCGACGCCCTCAATTGTTTCGCCGCTCGTGGCGACGTTCATTATTGGTTTTGCCGCATCGCTGATAGCCACACTGCTGTGCATTTTAAGTCTAGCGGCAGACCGCCCTCAGGCGGGCTCGTTTCGCTTGATGGGGCTGACGTTAAGTCTGCCGCTCATCGTGCCGCAGACGGCGTTTCTGTTCGGCCTGCAAATTGCCGCGCTGAAAGCCAACGTCGGATACGGTTATGGTGCGCTCATATTCACGCATCTAATTTTTGTGCTGCCTTATGTTTTCTTGTCGCTAAGCCATGCGTGGCAAAGCCTTGATGCGCGTTATGTTCATATGTCGCTGGCACTAGGCAGAAGCCAGACACAGACGCTTTTTGAGGTTCAACTGCCGTTGCTGCTGCGGCCTCTTCTGACCGCTTTTGCGGTCGGTTATGCTGTGTCAGTCGGGCTCTATTTGCCTACACTTTTAATCGGCGCCGGACGCCTGCCGACCATCACAACAGAAGCCATCGCACTGGCGTCAGGCGGCAACAGGCGCACGATCGGGGTTTATGCGTTTCTGCAGTCAGTTATCCCTTTCATCGGCTTTGCCCTTGCCATTGCGCTTCCCGCATGGCTTTTCAGGCATAGAGCGGGAATGCGGGTGCGATAATGGGTGACAATAATATGCCTACAACGGGAATTGGCCTTGCGCTTGACGAGGTGAGCATTCGCCTTCGGCAGCGGCATCTTCTATCCATAACGGCGACAGTCTCGCCGGGCGATGTGCTCACTGTTATGGGCCCGAGCGGGTCCGGCAAGTCCACATTACTGGCCTTTATCGGTGGATTTCTGGACCCAGCATTTGTGGCAAGCGGACGTATTTTCATTGATGCAATAGATGTGACTCACACACCTGCGAACCTGCGCCACGCGGGAATTTTGTTCCAAGACCCGCTACTGTTTCCGCACATGTCGGTTGGTAACAATTTGCTGTTTGCCATTCCGGCGGAAGTGAAAGATCGCCCGGCGCGAATAGCGCTGGCGATGGCTGCGCTGGAAGACATGGACCTGGTAGGCTGTTTCAATCATGATCCGGCAACGCTATCAGGCGGGCAAAAAGCCCGTGTGGCGCTGGCCCGCACGCTGATTTCGCAGCCCAAAGCATTGTTACTGGATGAACCATTCTCGCGCCTTGATGCGGCGCTGCGTAGCCAAATGCGCGAACTGGTGTTCAGCCATGCTAAGGCGCAAATGCTACCGGTGGTGCTGGTGACGCATGATGCTGAAGATGCTAGTGCCGCAGGCGGGCAGCTTATCGAGATTGCATAGTGCAAGATTATCCAAAGATTGATGTTTCTAAACTTGGCATAGATTTGCCGGTGCGCGATGCGCTGCCGGCGCTTGAAGCTGCGCTAAGTGATAAGGGCCAAGCTGTTCTGGTAGCGCCGCCGGGGGCAGGCAAAACCACACTGGTGCCGCTAGGCTTGCTTGATGCACATTGGCTGGAAAATCGACAGATTATCCTGCTCGAACCCCGGCGCCTCGCCGCCCGCGCCGCGGCGCGGCGCATGGCGCAGATGCTGGGTGAGGAAGTCGGTGGCACGGTCGGTTATCGTATGCGGCTGGACCAAAAGGTGTCAGCCAAAACCAAAATCATTGTGGTCACGGAAGGCGTGTTTGCCCGCATGGCGCTGGATGATTCGGAGCTTTCCGGCATTGCCTGCGTGATATTTGATGAGTTTCACGAACGCAGTCTGGATGCGGATTTGGGCCTCGCACTGGCGCTGGATATTCGCCAAGGGCTGCGTCCGGATTTGCGTGTTCTCGTCATGTCAGCCACGCTGGATGGCGCGCGGGTGGCGGCGCTGCTGGGCGATGCACCAGTCATAGAAAGTCTTGGCCGCGCCTTCCCCGTCGAGACCCGCTATGTGGAGCGGCGCGCCAATGAGCGACTGGACGAAGCTGTGTGCCGCGCCATCATTGATGCCGTGCATGATGAGGACGGCAGCATATTGGCGTTTCTGCCCGGCGCTGGCGAGATCAATTCCGTGGCGCGAAGTTTGGAAGGGCGGTTGCCTTTAAACGTCAATGTCTTCCTGCTGTTCGGCGCTATGGAAGGTACAGCGCAGGATGCTGCGATCAATCCCGCAGCCAAAGGCACGCGAAAAATCGTGCTTGCTACATCCATCGCTGAGACGTCGATCACCATTGATGGCGTGCGCATTGTTATCGACAGCGGCTATCAACGCCTGCCGGTGTTTGAGCCAGCCTCGGGTCTCACAAGGTTGGAAACCGTGCGGGCCTCGAAAGCCTCAATCGACCAACGCGCAGGCCGTGCCGGACGCACCGCACCGGGTATTGCGATCAGGCTATGGCGAGCCGAGCAGACCGCTGTATTGCCAGCGTTTACCCCACCGGAAATATTGCAAGCGGACTTGACCAGCATCTTGCTGGATTTAGCGGCGTTTGGTGTTTCAGATCCGGCAACTCTCAAATTCATGGACCAGCCGCCTCGCGCGGCGCTCAATGAGGCGCGCACGCTGCTGGTTTCTCTTAACGCGTTGGATGTGGACGGGCGCTTGACCCAAGACGGTGCGGCGATGCGGCAGTTGGCGCTGCCGGTGCGCCTCGCCCACATGGTGCTGAAGGCCGATAATCCACGCAGTGCGGCGGAACTTGCCGTACTGCTGACCGAGCGCGGCCTTGGCGGCAATGATGCCGATTTGGGAACCCGGCTAGTGAATTTTACCCGCGATAAGAGCGCCAGAGCGCAAGATGCCAAGGGGCTGGCGCGGCGCATTGCGGCGCAGCTCAAAGTCACATCATCGGATGTTTCCGTAGGCCGGATGCTGCTGCTCGCCTACCCCGATCGCCTCGCCAAAGCACGCGGCGCGGATGGTCGCTTTGTGATGGTCAACGGCCGCGGGGTGGAGATTGATACTATAAACGCGCTGGCCGCCAAGTCCTATCTAGTGGTGGCCGATAGCCAAGGCACGGCACAAAAAAGCCGGATACTCAGCGCTGCTGAAGTTTCGATTGAGGATATCAACGAGGTGCTGGCGGGCCAGATTGAAGCGCTGGATGACATTAGCTTTGACAAGGAAAAGCGCAGTCTGCGCCGCCGCCGTGTGAGGCGCATTGGCGCGGTTATTCTCGATGATGCACAAATGCCCGCGCCCACGGGCGAGGCTGCTAATCTTGGGCTTATTGACGCGATACGCGCCCATGGTCTGGACATACTGGACTGGAGCGACGGCGCGGCCATCTTGCGAAAGCGTCTGTTCTGGCTGTACAAAAGTCTCGGCGATCCATGGCCGGACATGGGCGATGAGGCGTTGTTGGCGGGCCTCGAAGAGTGGCTGCTGCCATTCCTGAATGGCAAGGCGCAGCTCGGTAGCATTCCACAAGATGCGTTGCATAACGGTCTCATGGCTCTCGTGCCGCATGACCTAATTCGCAAACTCGCAGCGCTCGCCCCCACCCATTTTGTAGCGCCGACTGGCAATAATCACCCCATCCGCTATGAGGGTGAGGAGCCGGTGCTGGCCATCCGCGTGCAGGAATTGTTTGGCCTTAAAACCCACCCGTCCATCGCTGGCGGAAAAGTGCCGTTGCTTTTGGAACTGCTTTCGCCCGGCCATAAGCCCGTCCAGCTCACGCGGGATTTGGTTGGTTTCTGGAGTGGCTCATGGAGCGATGTGCGTTCCGATATGCGCGGGCGCTACCCAAAACATTTCTGGCCGGAATACCCGGCAAACGCCGCGCCAACAGCACGAGCCAAGCCACGCGGTACGTAAAGCAAAAATAAATTAGAATTTACTAATTATTAGTCTTATTTCTTAGACGGCTAGAAATCATCGCGTGGTATTCTTGTTATACCGAGCAACGAAAAACAATTTGTCGGTTTGCTGTAAATGTAACCTCTGTGGAGTAGGAATTCAAAATGACTAAATTGGCACTAAAGTTTGCTAGGGACGAATCTGGCGCGACTGCAATCGAATACGGCCTTATCGCTGCTCTTATCGCTGTGGCGATCATTGCTGGTGCCGGCATGGTTGGTTCGAGTTTGAATGCAAAGTTTGCCGTGATTGCGACCACAGTTTCTGGCGCATAATAGAATTTAGACTTCGCCTCAAAAAGGGCCGCCTTCGCAGGAAGGTGGCCTTTTTATTTTTGCTGCGGTCGTTCACCAGTATCAAGTTTTAACAAGACCACATAAATATTAGGTGCGACTAATTATTAACCAATTTCTTGAGATCACACCAATAATAGTTTGTAAACCTTGTTCCTTAAGCGGTTAGAAATTGGCCCGCGCTATATTTGTGTTACTGAGCAACGAAAACAGTTGCCGGTTTGCTGTAAATGTAACCCACGTGGAATAGGATTTCAAAATGACTAAATTGGTAGCAAAGTTCGCAAAAGATGAATCTGGCGCGACTGCAATTGAATACGGCCTTATCGCCGCTCTTATCGCTGTTGCGATCATCGCCGGTGCCGGCATGGTTGGCTCAAAGCTGAACGCAAAGTTCGCTCTGATTGCAACGACAGTTTCCGGCGCGTAATAACGCCAATAGCTGATTGTCTTAAGAAGGCTGCTTTCGCAAGAAGGCAGCCTTTTTGCTTGTGTCCGATTTAGCGTTACTGCGACTGCGTTAAGCCTCACTTTTTAACAGCTCACGTAGCCGATTGTTAACCACTATCAAAGCCGGACGATGAATACCTTTTGTAAACCTTGTTGGTTAAGTGGTTGGAAATTGCTGCAAGCTATCTTCCACTCATCCGAGCAACGAAAAAACAAGTTTGCCGGTCTGCTGTAAATGAACCACGTGGATTAGGAGTTTAACATGACTAAATTAGTAGCAAAGTTTGCCAAGGACGAATCCGGCGCGACTGCAATTGAATACGGCCTCATCGCTGCTCTTATCGCTGTTGCGATCATTGCTGGTGCCGGCATGATCGGTTCGAAGTTGAACGCAAAGTTCGCAATGATTTCTACAACAATTTCTGGTGCTTAATAACGTCAAGACTTGATTGTTCTAGAAAGGGCTGCCTTCGCAAGAAGGTAGCCCTTTCTTAAGGCAAGCCCTGCACAGGGCCTCTGATATGCAAAAGAAAACGCAATATTTCCGCATTTTGCTGTCTATCTATTCCAAATCGCCATTCATGCGTAAAAATTTTCCTATTTCCTTACCAAAGTCTAAATCCCGAAGGTGTATTTCTGATCCCATGCCGATGGCGGACATGCGGCAGTTAGCAAATCGCAGGGATCAAAAAATGTCAAAATTACTGATGAGTTTCGCAAAAGACGAATCTGGCGCGACTGCAATTGAATATGGCCTTATCGCGGCGCTAATCGCCGTTGCGATTATCGCTGGCGCCGGCATGATCGGCTCGCAGCTGAATGCAAAATTCGCGATGATCTCCACGACAATTTCTGGCGCATAATAGCGTCCAATCAGAAGCGTCGAAATAAGGCTGCCTTCGCTAGAAGCGGCCTTTTTCTCAGATTGTTTATTCAAACCAAATTAAAGAAAATCGCCTTTGCCACCGCTTCAGCGCTTGTGGCTGATGACGTCTTCTTTCGGGCGGAACTCATATAGGCCTCGACGGTTTTAGGTGACAACGTCATTTCATGGGCAATGCGTGAAACGGCCATGCCGCCTGCCAAGAACGCCAGCACCCGCACTTCCTGAGGTGATAGTCTATACGTGTCACGCGCAAGGGGTCCGCGAAAGCGCTGATCAAAAGATCCGAGCAGGCGTCCAATCTTATCGGTGTGTCTTTGCAACATCGCATCAAACACGTCGCGGTTCTGCGACTTTGAGCGCAAGCCGTAGCCGCCGCAAATGCGGTTGTTTGAGGTATAAATTGGGAAGCACGCGCCGACCGCCATATTATACTCTTCATCAAGCTCGATGCGCTTGCGCTCACCGGGCGTCATTTTCGGCAGCGATTCCGGGTCATGCCAACGGCTGACTTCGCCGGTTTCCAGTACGTGGTTGGCCGAATAGTCATTGGTAAGCGGATTGCCTGGCATCGCCTCCAGATAGTCTTGCGGATAGCTGGTCTTCCACACCGCGCGCAAAATCAAGGTTTCCGGCGTGCCACCAGAATCGCCAACCGGATAGGCCATATAAAATATGCCTTCGATATCAAAATAGGTGCGCAAAATATTGGACAGCCACGACCAGAGAATTTCGATATCTTTGGTGTTGGGAAGGGAGAATCCGTCCAAAAAGTCCGGGATACCGTCGCTGTCGATACGAACAATTGAATTCATCTGAATTACCCGTTCCCCCAAATTCCTGCATTCCGCGCTTCCCCAAGCGCAAGACATGCCTGAACTAGGGATATCCCTATATTGCGGGAAAGGAAAGTATGGCGTCTAAGGTATTTATCATGCTTCCCAAGAGGTTTTGATCGGACAATTTAGCGCGTGGCAGGTATCCCCTCCATGCGCTTTTTTCTTGCACGCGCTTTTTTCTTGTTACTACACCGCTTGTCCGGCCACCCAGCCGCTCGACCATGCCCATTGAAAATTATAACCGCCGAGCCAGCCGGTGACATCAACCACTTCGCCAATGAAGTATAATCCGCTAACCTGTTTAGATTGCATGGTTTTTTGGTCCAGCTCATCGGTGGAAACACCGCCGAGGGTGACTTCCGCCGTGCGATAGCCTTCGCTGCCGGAGGGTTTTATGCGCCATTGATTAACCGCTGCCGCCAGCGCGCTGAGCTTCTTGTCAGAAAAATCTGCCAAGTGACCGGTGAAATTACCGCTCGCTGTCAAAAATTGCGCCAAGGCTTTGGGCAAAAAATAAGACAAAATAGTTTGCGGTTCTTGCTTGGGATTAGACTGACGCGCCTCGCGCAGCTTGGCAAAGCTATCAACGCCGGGCGCTAGATCAATCGCAATCTCATCGCCCTCGCGCCAAAAGCTCGAAATTTGCAATATCGCCGGACCAGATAGGCCCCGATGGGTGAACAGCAGCGCCTCACTGAACTTTGTTTTAGCATGGCTGGTCACCGCATCAACGCTAACACCCGCCAGCGCTTTGAGCCTATCCAGCAGCATCGGTTCAAATGTCAGCGGAACGAGGGAGGGACGGGTTTCTGTGACTTTCAGACCAAACTGCTCGGCTATGCGATAACCAAAGCTGGTTGCACCCATTTTCGGAATGGATTTGCCGCCCGTAGCGATAACTAAGGACGCGCACTCCACAGGACCGGTGGACAGCGTGACGGCAAACCCGGCCTCAGTCTTTGCAACATCAAACACTTGGGTATCGAGCCGCAATACGACGCCCGCACTATCCAAATCTTCCAGCAACATCTGCACGATCTGCTGCGCCGAACCATCACAAAATAGCTGGCCCAATGTCTTTTCATGGAAGGAAATATCCCGTGCTTTTACGCGCTTGATGAAATCCTGCGCCGTGAAGCGCTTCAACGCCGAAATGCAAAAGTGCGGATTTTCAGAAATAAACTGCTTGGCCGATGTGTTCACATTGGTGAAATTGCAGCGCCCGCCGCCGGAGATGCGAATTTTATCGCCCGCCGCCTTGGCGTGATCCACCAGCAAAACAGAGCGCCCGCGCTTGCCAGCCTCAGCCGCCGCCATCATGCCCGCAGCGCCTGCCCCGATGATGAGGACGTCAAATTGTTCTGATTTCACGCTGCCTTTGCCCCGCGCACTTGGTAGTCCTTGATGGCCTCGAATTTTATGGCCTTCCAGCGCTCGGCCTCGTAGTTTAGCGAATAGGTGTTGGGGGCCAAGAATACCGGATCGCCATCCAAGTCGCGGGCCATATCGCCGCGATGGGCTTCCATGAATTTATACAACTCGGATTTATCGTCCGCCGAAATCCAGCGGCAGATGGAAAAGCGTGACATTTCAAAGCCGGTCGGCAGCGTATATTCAAGCTGCAGGCGCTGCTGCAAAACATCCAGCTGCAACGCGCCGACAACGCCGACGATGGCGGGTGAGCCGTCTTCCGGCGAGAATAATTGCACCACGCCTTCTTCCGCCATTTGCGCCAAGGCTTCTTTGAGCTTCTTGGCCTTCATGGCATCATCAAGACGGACGCGGCGCAGAATTTCGGGCGCGAAGTTGGGAACGCCTCTGAACAAAATATCCTCGCCCTCGGTTAGCGTATCGCCAATGCGCAGCGTGCCGTGATTGGGAATGCCCACCACATCGCCCGCAAATGCCTCGTCGGCAATCTGGCGTGAACGGGCGAAGAAAAACTGCGGCGCGGACAGGCCCATTGGCTTGCCAGTGCGCACGAGCTTCGCCTTCATGCCGCGCTCCAGAGTGCCGGAACAGACGCGCACAAAGGCAATGCGGTCGCGGTGGTTCGGGTCCATATTGGCCTGAATTTTGAACACGAACGCGCTCATCTTTTCCTCAGTTGCTTGCACGGTGCGGGTGTCGGCTTCCTGTGCGCGCGGCTGCGGGCCGAAATCCGCCAGTGCGTTAATCAAATCGCGCACACCAAAATTCTTCAAAGCCGAGCCGAAATAGACCGGCGTCAGATGGCCTTCCATAAAGCTCTCTTTGTCGAACGGCTTGCATAGTTCGCGCGCCAAAGTGCAGCTTTCGATGAATGCTGCGCGTTCGTTTTCCGGTAACAGTCCGGCCGCTTGATCGCTCTCGGGGCCATTCACCTTGACAGCATCCGTATCAGCATCGCGCTGGCGCACGGAATTTTCGGTGAGATTATATGTTCCGGCAAAGTTCTTGCCCATGCCAATGGGCCAGTTGATCGGCGCGGTATCCAGCGCCAACTTCTGTTCGATCTCGTCCAAAATCTCAAACGGATCACGCGCCTCGCGGTCCATCTTGTTGACGAATGTGACGATGGGAATATCGCGCATACGGCAGACTTCAAACAGCTTCAATGTACGCGGCTCGATGCCTTTCGCGCCGTCGATCACCATGACGGCACTATCCACAGCCGACAGCGTGCGGTAGGTATCATCAGCGAAATCTTCGTGGCCCGGCGTATCAAGCAGGTTAAAAATCGCATCTTCATATTCAAATGTCATCACCGATGTGACAACAGAAATGCCGCGCTCGCGCTCAATGGCCATCCAGTCGGAGCGCGTGTTGATACGGTCCTTTTTGGCCTTCACTTCACCGGCAAGCTGAATGGCGCCGCCGAACAGCAACAGCTTTTCAGTGAGCGTGGTTTTACCCGCATCCGGGTGGGCAATAATAGCAAACGTGCGGCGGCGGGCAACTTCCTGCCCAATGGTATCGGTCATGAAAAATCCAATGGAAATGGCAAACGTGGCGGCCTCTTAGCAGGGGACGCACGTCATGTCGATTGGACTTGGAAGAGCGCTATTCGACGCGAATTTCCACTTGGTTGGGATAAAACGCAACGTGTTGATCAATCGCGGCAACGTCTGCTTTGGGGTTATCATAGCCCCACACAGCGTTGGTCGCTTCACCATCCTTGCTGTTCAGCGTCCAATAGCGTGCTGTGCCTTTGTGCGGGCATACTGTTTTGTGGTCGGTTTCGACAAAATATTCAGGCCGAATATCCGTCCGTGGCACATAAATGGTGGCGGGATAGGAGCCCTCTTTCAGCGACAGTGCCTTGGTGCTCTCGGCGACGACTGCGCCCTTATAGATGACAGTAACTTTGCCGGACTGTGGCGTGATGGCGATATGGCTCATGGGTCGCTCCATTGTTAGGAGTTGATGCTAAGGTCGGACGCGGATGGTTTCCAATCACAATCTGTTTTGCAATGATACTTGTTGACCAAAGCGATGCGCGGATAAACTTGCAAATAATACAAAACATTTGTATCTTACAAATAATACAAAATAACCCGGCGGCCACCCCATGCGCGTTTCCTCAGCTGAATTTATTCGAAACTACGGAGTCCTTTCTGACAAGGCTTTGGCCGAAGCTCTGACAATAACCCGTAATGGGCGCGACCGGCTTGTTCTGCTCGGGGCCGAAGAGTATGCACGGTTGATGCGCCGTGATCGACGTGTGGTTCGATTAGAAGAATTTACAGACAATGATATGGCGCTGATCGAAGCCTCAAAAATGTCGCCAGAATATGATTATCTTGATGCAGAGCTTGGTGATTGGCAGCCGTGACGTGGCCGAAGCCGGAGCCAGGCCTTGTTATCCGCTATTCCTACCTTTGGGCGAGTGAAGCGGACAAAGGGCGTGACGAAGGTGTTAAGGACCGACCATGTGCCATCGTGCTTGTGGTAGTGGGGGATCACAGGCGTCAAATCGTGCGCGTACTGCCGATAACCCATTCTGCGCCCTTGAATTCAGATGATGCTTTGGAAATTCCTATGCCAATTAAGCTCAGATTGGGCCTTGACGATCTGCGATCATGGGTCGTTCTGAGCGAGGCTAATGACTTTGCTTGGCCGGGGCCAGATTTAAGACCTACTAGTTCTGCGGACAGGAATTCCGTTGTATATGGTGCGCTGCCACCTCGATTCTTTCAGGCGTTGAAGCAACGTCTCCTGACCAAGCGTGGCCGAAAAGTAGGGCGAAGCGAATGATCCGCTCTCATCCTTGAACATTTCTCCATCTCCGCTAAGAGAATTCCCATGACCACTCTCTCAATCCTCCGCCTCCCGCACGCCGCTGATCTCGCGCTGCCATCTTACGAAACCGCCGGTGCGGCGGGGATGGATTTGCGCGCTGCTGTTACTGATGATTTGGTATTGCAGCCCAGCGCAAGACTGGCAGTTCCGACAGGTCTTGTGCTGGAAATCCCCGAAGGCTTTGAAGGCCAAGTACGCCCGCGGTCCGGTCTGGCGCTAAAGAACGGCGTCACCTGCCTCAACGCGCCCGGCACCATTGATTGGGATTATCGCGGCGAGGTGAAGGTCATTCTTGCCAATCTTGGCACTGAGCTCTTCACCATCACACGGGGGATGCGCATCGCCCAATTGGTCATAGCACCGGTGACGCGGGTGGTGGTTGGAGAGATTTTAGAGCTGACAGAAACGGCGCGCGGCGCGGGCGGGTTCGGTTCTACGGGACTATGAGGTCAGGTGATTATGTTAGCCTCTTCTCAAGTCTTTTCGCCTATGCCATTCAATAGCAAAACGGAACTCCACCTATGACACTCACCGGATTTCTCAGCTATTCCGCCGCTCTTGCCGTTGCTGTTGCCGTGCCCGGTCCGGGCATTGTGGCGCTGGTTGCACGTGGCCTCGGCTCCGGCTTTCGCGCGACGATGCCGATGGCGCTTGGCGTTGCGCTGGGCGATCTTGTGTATCTAACTGCCGCAGTGATGGGCCTTGCATTCATCGCCAAGAGTTTCGGCGTAATTTTCATGCTGCTAAAATATGCCGGCGCGGCCTATCTGGCTTTTCTTGCGTATAAGTTTTGGACCAGCGGCGTCGGCATTGAAAAGGTCGAGGCGCGGCGTGCCGAAGGGCCAGTGGCGTCGTTCGTCTCTGGTCTCACCGTCACGCTGGGCAACCCGAAAGTAATGGTGTTTTACCTCTCCATTTTGCCCGCGATTGTCGATCTGAGCACTGTAACTTTCAAAGATTATCTCGTGCTGGTAGCTCTCACGGCTGTCATTTTGTTAGCCATTTTGCTGCCTTACCTAGCGCTAGCTACGCGCACGCGAACGCTGT
Organism: Phyllobacteriaceae bacterium; assembly: GCA_043744175.1. GTDB lineage: Bacteria > Pseudomonadota > Alphaproteobacteria > Rhizobiales > Rhizobiaceae > JANMEX01. Next base: position 14,759 of record JAYTVD010000035.1, on the reverse strand, counting down.
TGCAAACGCCCAAAACGCTGAAAAGCATCAGCCGCGTTGCTGCTGGCTTTTTGGCGGCGGCGGCACTGCTTATTGCAACTCGCGCCTAAAGGCGATGTTTTTGAGATTTTATTTCCAGCAATGCGATGTTCTTAGGAATGAAATTTCGAAGAGATAGCGACGCCTTCGCAAATACACCTTCTATTTTTGTCAGCGCGGTGTAGTCTTACACTACGAACATACGGGAGATTTCCATGAGCGACACCAAGAAACCCGGCCGTGGCCGCATATATGATTCCATCATTGAGACAGTCGGCGATACGCCTATTGTACGCTTGGATAAGTTGGCCAAGGAAAAGGGCGTTGAGGCTAACCTTTTGGCCAAGCTTGAGTTCTTCAATCCGACATCCTCGGTGAAGGATCGTATTGGTGTCGCCATGATCGAAAGCCTTGAGAGCCAAGGCAAAATCACGCCGGGCAAAACTGTGCTGATTGAACCAACATCCGGAAACACCGGCATCGGTCTGGCTTTCGCCGCGGCTGCCAAGGGCTATCATCTTATTCTCACGATGCCGGAAACCATGTCCGTTGAGCGCCGCAAAATGCTCAAGCTTTTGGGCGCGGAATTAGTGCTCACCGAAGGCGCCAAGGGCATGAAAGGTGCGATTGCCAAGGCCAATGAGCTGGCGGCTGAAACGCCAAATAGCGTTATTCCCCAGCAGTTTGAAAATCTTGCCAATCCGGAAATTCACCGCAAAACCACCGCGCTGGAAATTCTCAATGACACTGACGGCAAGGTCGATATTTTTGTATCCGGCATTGGTACAGGCGGCACAATTACCGGCGTTGGCCAAGTGCTGAAGGCGCATAATCCAAATGTGCAGATTGTGGCTGTGGAGCCGGAAGGCTCGCCAGTACTTTCTGGCGGACAGCCGGGTCCCCACAAGATACAAGGCATTGGTGCCGGCTTTGCACCCGCTATTTTGGATACGCATGTTTATGATGAAATCATCCAAGTTTCCAATGACGATGCGTTCGCCTATGCCCGTTTGGTGGCGAAGCTGGAAGGCGTGCCGGTCGGCATTTCCTCCGGTGCTGCGCTTGCGGCGGCTGTTGCGCTTGGCAGACGCCCTGAAAACAAGGGCAAAAACATCGTGATTATTCTGGCATCATTTGCCGAGCGTTATTTGTCCACCGCGCTTTTTGATGGACTGGACGTTTAGTCAAAATCTTACGCAACAACTTCAAAAGGCGGGAAATTTCCCGCCTGTTCTTTGTCGAATTAAGCACTACCGATGAGCACTCCCGTGGCAAATACCAATGCGCCACCGAGCAAGATTTGAAGCGCAGCCCGCATCCACGGCGTTTCCATAAAGCGATGCTGAATCCATGTGATGGCGAAAAGCTCCAGCACCACAATCACAGCGGCAATGCCCGTTGCGGTCCAGAAACTGGGAATAAGATAGGGCAAGGCATGACCAAGCCCGCCAATCGCCGTCATGATACCGCATGCCAAGCCGCGTTTTAGCGGCGAGCCACGGCCGGAAATCTTGCCGTCATCATGCGCCGCTTCCGTAAACCCCATGGAAATACCAGCGCCCATGGATGCCGACAGACCTACTAAAAACGTCGTCCACGTATTTTGTGTGGCAAAGGCTGTCGCAAATATTGGCGCGAGCGTCGAGACAGATCCATCCATCAATCCTGCCAAGCCGGGCTGCACATAGGTGAGTATAAACTGGCGGCGCTCGGTTGCGCCCTCGTCAGCTTTCACATCGTCCGTCACATGTTTCAGGCCAAGCCGCTTGGCCAGCGACACATGGTTTTGCTCGGCAATTGCCAAATCACCCAAAAGTTTGCGCGTATCGGCATCGCTCGTGTTTTGTGCCGCCTCGATATAGAAGCGCTGTGCTTGGCGCTCCATCTGTTCAGCCGCATCACGCACGGTCTCCAATCCAAGTGGGCGCACCAGCCAATCCGGCTTGCGCTCAAAATAACCACGCACATGGTCACGGCGGATGAGTGGTATGGTGTCGCCAAAGCGCTTTTTGTGCAACGCAATCAAACGGTTGCGATGGTCATGCTCTTCTTCCGCCATCTCTTCAAAGACTTTTGCCGATTGCGGATAGTCTTGGCGCAAGCCATCGGCATAGGCCAGATAAATGCGTGCATCATCTTCCTCCGAAGAAATCGCGAGCGCCAAAACCTCTTGCTCGGATAGGCTATCGAACGAGCGTTTGCTGGCAGAGAAAAAGCGGTTGAGCATCATGAGTTCCTTTTTAGAATAATTCTAATCTAGTGACCCCGGCATCGTTGGTCAACGCCAATGAATGCGACCAGTTGTCATGTCGCTAGTCTAGCGTCCTCTTGAACCGCAACAGTGCAAACCCGCCATAGAGCAACACAAACACCAGCAATATGCTGGTTTCTTGCGCTATGGCCGGCCACTCCGCGCCTTTAAGCATAACGGCGCGAATGATGCGCAAGAAATGCGTAAGAGGAAAACACTCGCCAATCACTTGCGCCCAATAGGGCATGCCGCGAAACGGAAACATGAAGCCGGACAGCATGAGGCTGGGCAAAAAGAAAAAGAATGTCAGTTGCATCGCCTGCATCTGCGTTTCCGCCATAGTCGAAATCGTATAGCCAAGTAGAACCAGCGCCAGCACAAACAAGATGATGACGCTGAGCAGTAAGACGAGCGATCCGGCAAACGGCACATGAAACAACAGCTTGGCCGCCGCCAGAACCACCACCACCTGCACAGCACCCACACCAAGATAAGGCAGCACTTTGCCGAGCATAATCTCCAGCGGGCTAATCGGCATGGCCAGCAAGTTTTCCATCGTGCCGCGTTCTGTTTCGCGGGTTAATGCCATGCCCGTCATCATCACCATGGTCATTTGCAGGATAACGCCCAGCAGCCCCGGCACGATGTTATATTGCGATATCCCTTCCGGATTATAACGCCGGTGCACCACCATATCGAGCGCAGATCCAACCGCCTCCGGCGATTGGTAATCGCCGCCCCGCTCGCGCTTCAACGCTGACGCGGCAACGGTGCCCAGTGTTGAAATGGCACCGGACGCCACGGACGGGTCAGTCGCATCGGCCTCAATCAAGATTTGCGGGTGGTCATTGCGTAAAATATGCCGTGAAAAATCAGACGGAATGGTAACAACAAAGGCCACCGTGCCATTGGCCATCAGCGCTTCGGCCTCACCGGCGCTATCGGTAATATGGTCAAAGCGGTAATAGCCTGTCTCTTCCAATGCAACGACAATGGCCCGTGTGAAACGGTCCTCACTGGTCGCCACCAGCGCGGACGGCAACCCCTTTGGGTCATTGTTAATAGCAAAGCCAAACAAAACGAGCTGCAACAGCGGCACGCCCAGCATCATGGCAAATGTGACTCTGTCGCGCCGCATCTGGATGAATTCCTTCACCAGCATGGCCCATAGACGGCGGAGCGAAAGTATATTGTTCATTGCATATTATCCTGCGAACGGCCCATCAATTGAATGAACACATCTTCAAGGCTCGTCTCGCCTTTGGTGACCGATAGGCCTTTTCCCTTAGTTACTGTTTTTACGCTTTCCTCCAATGCTGCCGCATTGCGCCCCACCGCATGCAGCGTGTTACCGAACGGTGCGACCTGCTCAACACCCGGCATGGATTGGAGTGCTCGGGCGAGCGCAATCAGCCCGTCGCCAACGACATAAAAAGTCGTCAGCTTGGCCGCCACCACAACCTCAGGCACCGTGCCCGATGCAATGAGTTTGCCATAAGAAATATAGTGGATACGGTGGCAGCGCTCGGCTTCATCCATATAATGGGTAGAAACCAGCACCGTCAGCCCCTCGGCTGCCAGCCGATGAATTTCATCCCAAAATTCGCGCCGCGCCTTGGGGTCCACACCTGCTGTGGGTTCATCAAGCAAGAGTAGTTTTGGCTTGTGCATGATAGATGCCGCCAGCGCCAATCTTTGCTTCCAGCCGCCGGAAAGACTACCCGCCAATTGTTTAGCCCGCGAGGTGAGGCCAAGCCGCTCCAGTGTCACCGCAACATAGTCTTGCGGCGGCGACAATTCATAAAGCCGCGCCACGAACATCAGATTTTCTTCAATCGACAAGTCGGTATAAAACGAGAATTTCTGCGTCATATAGCCGACTTCACGCTTTATCTTCAGTTGGTCTCTGAGAAGATCATAGCCCAGCACAGTGCCGCTGCCTGAGTCTGGTTTCAACAAACCGCACATGATGCGAATGGTGGTCGTCTTTCCCGAACCGTTGGGACCGAGGAACCCAGTGATTTCGCCGGTGGCCACGCTCATGGAAACATCGTCAACCACGCGCCGCCCGTCGTAGCTTTTCACCAGCCCATGAACGTCAATCGCATTCATTTATCTTGGTCGCTAATGCTGGCATCGACTATCTGACCGGGTCTCAATAACTGGGCTGTTCCCGTCTCATGCGCCTCGACGAGATAGACCAATTTCTGCCGGTTTTCGAGCGAGTAAATAACCGGCGGCGTGAATTCTGGATCCGGCGATACGTAACTGACACTGGCCTGCAAGCCCTCGGGGCACCCGTCGCAATGAATATTCAAACTGATACCGGGCTTCAAAGCAGCGCGATATTTTTCTGGAAAATACAGTTTCAACTTCACCGCCCCATCCGGCAAAAACGCTAATACTGGTGCAGAAGGTCCGGCTGTATCGCCGGGATTGCGGATAATATCGCTAATTTCGCCGTTTGCGGGTGCAGCGATAACTCTTTTTGATAGTCGCCATGTCGCTTGGGCACGCGATGCACTGGCGCGCAACACCTGCTGCTCGGCAGCACGAATTTCATTTTCCCGCGCCGGAAGCTTGGCAACCGCCAAATTAGCCTGCGCCTGCGCCACCTTGGCCTGTGAAAGGTCAAGCCGCGTATTGGCTTGATCAACATCGGCTTGGCTTGACACCCCATGCTTGGCAAGACCCGCCAACCGCAAGGCCACACGTTCATTTTCGCTGGTTTCGGCAAGGGCGGAATTGAGTGCTGCCTGCAGAACGCCGATTTCTTCCGGCCTTTTGCCCTCTTTCAAATTGGCAAGTTGATCTTGCGCTTGGCTGAGGGCCGCTTCAGCCTCGGCGACCGAATTGCGCGCGTCGCTATCCTCCAGCACAGCCAAAATGTCGCCAGACCCGGCCTTGTCGCCACGCTTGACCGCGAGCGATTTTACCGCCGCGATATCAACAGGCGCCAACAGCACATGCTCACCCTCAACATAGCCGACGGCCAGCGGCGGAACCGGAGCACATGAGGTAAAGAGGTTGGCGATCAGTGGCAGGCTACAGACAAAACTCATGGTGTAAGTCCTTAAAAGTAAAGGAAATTATTACACACCGCTTCACCTTATCAGCCAGTGTGATCGAAACCTTGATATTGGTCAAACACATTCAGCTAACGTACAAATGATAGGCAATTGATAGGAAATGTAAGTGCCGCCCCTTTCATTTCCTGTTGCACCCGCTGATAGTGAAGGTGTCGGAGGACAGTAAAGTGGACGTTGGTGAGACATTTCTCGATCGTATGGGTGCTTATTTAGCGCGGCGGCTGACGGATGAATCATCCGGCTATAAGCCTTTTACGCCATCGGACCCCAGCACTTTGCACCGTGTTTTGGAGCCGGGTGACATTTTGTTGGTTGAAGGAAATCAGCATATATCCAATGCAATCAAATACTTAACGCAATCCACGTGGAGCCATGCCGCGATGTTTGTCGGCGATGCGCTGCCGGAAAGTTCCGATGGCAGCCCGCGTCCGCAACTGATTGAAGTGGTACTGGGCGATGGCTGTATTGCCGCTCCCTTGGAGAAATATAAGACCTACAACACCCGCATTTGCAGGCCTGTAAACCTCACATATGAAGACCGTAAGACATTGATTAAATTCATGATTTCGCGCCTGGGTACACGGTATGATACCAAAAACATCTTCGATATGTTGCGCTATTTTCTGCCCAATCCACCAGTGCCGGTAAGGTGGCGCAGGCGCATGATTGCGCTGGGTTCCGGCGAGCCGACGCGGGCGATTTGCTCCACATTGATTGCGGAAGCCTTTGAGCAGATATCCTACCCGATTCTGCCCGAAATGACACCAATTCCCGGCCAAACATCAGTGAAATCAGACTTTGCGCGGCGTGAAATTCTGGCAATTCGCCACCACTCGCTTTACGCCCCGCGTGATTTTGACCTGTCGCCCTATTTCAAAGTGGTCAAGCCGACGATTGAAAATACGTTTGATTATAAGCAATTGGAGTGGCGCAAGGCCGAAAAGTCATAAACGGTAAGCGCCCGCCGAACGCCCGAGATGCGTACGCGGGCCGTACGGAGATGATGCGCCTTTCTTACAAATTTGTATATTCCGCGCCAAGTCTATGACGAGCTAGGGCGCTAGGTCACAGTGCTGCGTAGTCGGCCTCGACTACTAACTTGGGCCACCAAACTTCCGCACATCACATAGCGATCCAATCGCAACAACAGGATTTACATCATGAAAAACCTTCTCCTCGCTTCCGTATTTCTTGCGGGTATGACCGCCTCCTTCGCGCCAGCTTTCGCTGCCGACGTCGTGCCTTGCGAAGACATGCTCAAAACAGTGCAAACCACGCTCGCTGCCGCAACAAAATTGAGCGATGCCGATAAGGCCAAGGTCGCCGACTTGCAGCAAAAGGGCATGGACCGCTGCAAGGCCGATGATGATGCCAATGCTGACAAGCTGTTTGGCGAAGCCATGAAGTTGATGGGCAAGTAAGAAATTCAGTCCCGTTTTGATGGACGTCAGAACGGGGCCTTCTCACTCTGATAGGGGTTCCTGCCATGTCAATTATTCAAAAGAATGTCACACCAAACACCAGCTTCAACCGCGTGCCAAAAGTCACGGTAGATTTCTGGCTCATCAAAGTTCTTGCGGTAACCGTTGGCGAGACCTTTGCCGATTTCATGAATATTAATTGGGGCTGGGGCCTCACGAACACGTCGCTGTTTTTATCAGCCTTCTTGGTCATGGCTCTCGTCGCGCAGTTTTATCAACGCAAATATGTACCGATGGTTTATTGGACTGCCGTGGTTCTCATTAGCGTGGTCGGCACTTTGGTCACAGACAATCTCGTTGATAATTTCGGCATCACTTTACCCACGACAACGGCGTGGTTCGCGGTCGCACTGGGCGTCACATTTGCCATTTGGTATGCGTTCGAGAAAACGCTTTCTATTCACTCCATTTATAATTTCCGCCGCGAGGCGTTTTATTGGCTGGCGATCCTTTTCACCTTTGCGCTCGGAACTGCCGCGGGTGATTTGATCGCCGAGCGCATGGGTCTGGGCTATTTGGCGACGGGCATCGTATTCATCGCCATCATCGCGGCGATTGCGTTTGGCTATTATGGGCTGAAATTCAACGCCATCCTGTGCTTCTGGCTGGCGTATATTTTTACGCGTCCCATGGGCGCTTCATTCGGTGATTTGCTGTCGCAGCCGGTAGAATATGGCGGGCTTGGCTTCGGCACAGTTGTCACCAGCTTCCTGTTCCTCGGTGCCATTGCGCTGGCGGTGGTCTATATGACATTTACCCATGATGGCGATGAGGCGGTGCAGGTTAGTTGATATCCGTCAGATGACAGAAAGCCTGCCGCATTGGGCTGTGGGGCAAGTTTGGCAGGCGGCGGACCGGGTTAAACCGGTCCGCTATTCATTTCTAAATTTCCCACTATACTTATAAATGCCTCCCCTTGATAAGATTGCCCCATGAAAATCCTCCTCATTGAAGATGACAAACAAACTGCGGAGTTCATCACGCGCGGCCTCACTGAGGCGGGGCATGTGTGCGACCATGTGGATCGCGGCGATGACGGGTTGTTTCAGGCCACGCGCGAGGCCTATGATGTTTTGATTATCGACCGCATGTTGCCGGTGCTGGATGGCCTGTCACTTATCAAAGCGGTGCGGGCGGCAGGCAATAAAACACCGGCGATATTCCTCACTTCGATAGGCGGTGTTGATGACCGTGTTGAGGGATTGGAGGCGGGTGCGGATGATTATCTCGTGAAGCCGTTCGCCTTTTCTGAACTGATGGCGCGGGCCAATGCGCTGACACGCCGCCCGCCTACCCAAACTGAAGTGACGGTTTTGCGCGTCGCTGACATGGAGATGGACCTTATTCGCCGCGTGGTGCGTCGCGCCGGACAGGTGCTGGATTTGCAGGCTAAGGAATTTGCGCTCTTAGAAATTCTTATGCGCAACGAAGGCCGAATCCTCACCCGCACCATGCTGCTGGAGCGGGTGTGGAACTTCCATTTTGACCCGAAAACCAGCGTTGTGGAGACACATATTTCGCGGCTGCGCGCCAAGATTGACAAGCCGTTCGATACGCCGCTACTCCATACATTGCGCAACACCGGATATAGCGTCCATGCACCGCGCTAACGTCTGGCGCAGCACGCCGCTGCGGCTGGCAGGCCTGTTCGCATCGCTGTTTATCGTCGCGTTTTTAGTTTCCGGCGGTGCGGCCTATCAGAATTTGAAATCGGAAATCTCGCTGCGCGACGACCGCATTATGAAAGAGAATTTCGACGTTTATGCCGCGTCTTTTCAAACCGACGGCATCCAAGACCTGACCAACAATATTAAGTTGCAAATCAATGCCACAGGCGATGGTGAAAACATCTACTTCCTCGCCGCGCCGGACGGCACTGTCTTGGCTGGCAATGTGGCGCCAATCAAGCCGCATCCCGGCTGGTCAAGCGCTGATGGCTCGCAATTTGGCTTGGAAGGCGATCTCACCTTCCGGCTTTATGAGGGCAGTTTTTCCGGCTATCGCTTGGTGCTCGGCATCAACAATGAGGACACTACAGCGCTCGAGGAAATCGCGGTGGCGAGTTTTGGCTGGGCGTCGCTGATTTCATTATGCCTTGCCATTATTGGTGCGGCGCTCATTGCCTCGCGGGCACGCAAGAGGTTGGAGGCGGTGCGCGGCTCGATCAATCTTATCGGCCAAGGCGACCTTTCAGCCCGCATTCCTTTGGTCGGCAAGGGTGATGATTTGGATATTTTGGCCGGTGATATCAATGGCGCGTTGGAGCGACTATCTCATCTTGTGGAAGGCATGCGCCAAGTGAGCAATGACATTGCTCATGAACTAAAATCGCCGCTTAACCGGCTCAAAATCAACCTTGAAACCGCCCGTGAAAAACAGGCAAAGGGTAAGGCTGTTACCAAAGAATTGAATGCTTCGCTCAAAGAGGCTGATGGCATTAACGATACATTTGCAGCGCTTTTGCGCATCGCGCAAATCGAGTCCGGTGCACGCAAAGCACGCTTCGCCGCAGTCGATCTTAACGAGATTTTGAGCGATGTGACGGAAGTTTACTCGGACGTCGCGCAAGACGCAGGCATGACCCTGAGCTTTACGCCGCAAGCGATTGTTGCGCCAATCTTGGGCGATTGTGATCTCATAACGCAGATGACCGCAAACCTTGTTGAAAACTGCATACGCCACTGTCAAAAGGGCGCGGTAATCTCCGTTTCGATCGATACGAGCGGCAAAAATACCCGTCTGACTATTGCCGATAATGGTCCCGGCATTCCCCAAACCGAACGCGAAAACGTGCTGCGCCGACTCTACCGTCTGGAGCAAAGCCGCACGACACCGGGCTCGGGGCTGGGGTTAAGCCTTGTCAAAGCCATTGCCGATTTGCACAGCGCAACGCTGACATTGGACGACAATCATCCCGGTCTTCGGGTCACGATTAATTTTGCCACCATAAAGTCCACCGCAAACGCTTGAATCCATCCCCTTGTGCGGCTATCTGCAAGTGAGAGATATTTTCGGCCAAATCCGAACTCATTGCCGAAACCCATTCCGAGGAATAGACAGATGCCCGTTTATCGTTCACGCACCACCACCCATGGCCGCAATATGGCAGGCGCACGCGGCCTGTGGCGCGCCACCGGCATGAAGGATGGCGATTTTGGTAAGCCGATTATCGCGGTTGTCAATTCCTTCACGCAGTTTGTGCCGGGCCATGTGCATTTGAAAGATTTGGGCCAACTGGTGGCCCGCGAGATTGAAAAGGCCGGCGGCGTTGCCAAAGAGTTCAACACCATCGCTGTCGATGACGGTATCGCCATGGGCCATGACGGGATGCTCTACTCCCTGCCCTCGCGCGAGCTCATTGCTGACTCCGTCGAATATATGGTCAACGCCCATTGTGCCGATGCTATGGTCTGCATTTCCAACTGCGATAAAATCACGCCCGGCATGTTGATGGCCTCGCTGCGCCTTAACATCCCGACTATTTTCGTTTCTGGCGGGCCGATGGAAGCTGGCAAATATATCGCGCCATCAGGCAAGGAAGTGGCGCTGGATTTGGTGGATGCCATGGTGGCGGCAGCCGATGATAAATATTCCGACGAGGAAGTGGCGACCATCGAGCGCTCCGCCTGTCCAACATGCGGCTCCTGCTCCGGCATGTTCACGGCCAATTCCATGAACTGTTTGACAGAGGCGCTGGGCCTCTCGCTGCCGGGCAATGGCTCGACTTTGGCCACCCACTCAGACCGTGAGCGCCTGTTCCTTGAAGCCGGCCGCCGCATCGTGGATATCACCAAGCGCCACTATGAGGGCGATGACATGAACCTGTTGCCGCGCGCCATTGCCTCCAAGGGCGCGTTTGAAAACGCCATGGCGCTGGATATTGCCATGGGCGGTTCCACCAACACCGTGCTGCACATTTTAGCCGCTGCGCATGAGGGCGAAATTGATTTCACAATGGCTGATATCGACCGCCTGTCGCGCAAGGTGCCGGTGCTGTCCAAAGTCGCGCCAGCGAAATCCGATGTGCATATGGAAGATGTGCACCGCGCGGGCGGCATCATGTCGATATTAGCTGAACTAGACAATGCCGGCCTCATTAACCGCGATCTGCCGACAGTGCATTCGCGCACGCTGGGCGAGGCGATTGAGCATTGGGACATTACCCGCTCGACTGATCCTGAAGTGCTCAAATTCTTCAGCGCGGCTCCCGGCGGCGTGCCGACACAGACCGCATTCTCGCAATCCCGCCGTTGGGAAAGCCTCGACACAGACCGCGAAAAGGGCGTTATCCGTTCTGCCAAAACGCCCTTCTCCAAAGATGGGGGCTTGGCAGTTTTGAGCGGCAACATCGCGCTGGAAGGCTGCATTGTGAAAACCGCCGGCGTGGACGAAAGCATCCTGAAATTCAGTGGTCCCGCCCGTGTGTTTGAAAGCCAGGACGCATCCGTCAAGGCTATTCTCTCGAACGAAATCAAAGCGGGCGATGTGCTCGTTATCCGCTACGAAGGCCCGCGCGGCGGCCCGGGTATGCAGGAAATGCTGTATCCGACCAGCTACCTCAAATCCAAGGGCCTCGGCAAAGTCTGCGCGCTGCTAACCGACGGCCGCTTCTCGGGCGGCACATCCGGTCTTTCGATTGGCCACGTATCACCGGAAGCCGAAGAAGGCGGCCTGATAGGCCTCGTCGAAGAGGGCGACCGCATAGAAATCGACATCCCGAACCGCACCATTCACTTGGCGGTATCCGAAGAAGTCCTAGCCACCCGCCGCGCCGCCCAAGAAGCCCGTGGCAAGGCAGCATGGACCCCAGTCGAAACCCGCAAGCGCAAAGTAACACCAGCGCTACGGGCATACGCCATGATGGCGACATCAGCGGCCAAGGGCGCGGTGCGGGTGGTGCCGGAGTGAGGGGAACTACCTAAAAAATTAACTTGAGCCAATTCGTCAGCCGAGGCCACCACAGTCTTGTGATCACTTGATTTGGTCAATATTACACGCCTAAGTAGTAAGCTTAAATATCGCTAACAGGGATGGAATGCCATATGAGTGGACTTGATCAATCGCCGTTTATTTTCTCAGAATTTACGGACAATCCAGAGCCAAGGTGTGCATGTTTGTTGTTGCTCGATACTTCGGGTTCGATGGGTGGAGACCCTATATCTCAATTAAATGAGGGGCTTCGGGCATTTAAGGAAGAATTGTGCCAAGATTCGTTGGCAGCCAAGCGGGTCGAAGTTGCTGTTGTTTCCTTTGGTCCAGTCGCTGTCGAATCAGAATTTCAATCCGTTGATAGTTGGCAGCCGCCACATTTGAAAGCTTCTGGCGACACACCGATGGGCGCCGCGATAGTTCATGGTTTGGATATGCTTCGTGGTCGAAAAGACCAATATCGTGCAAACGGAATAGATATTTTTCGGCCATGGGTATTTTTAATAACTGATGGCGGACCGACTGACAGATGGGAGGCCGCTGCAAATGCTGTTCGGCTCGGTGAGGAAAGTAAGGGCTTTTCCTTTTTTGGTGTAGGAGTAGATGGCGCCAATATGGACGTCCTATCGAAGATATGTCATCGTCCACCCGTAAAACTTTCTGGCCTGAAGTTTAGAGAACTCTTTGCATGGCTGTCTAGTTCGCTGTCATCAGTCTCTTCGTCTCAAGTAGGCACAACTGTCTTACTTGCGCCTCCAACTGGCTGGGCCGAAGTCTGAAAATGGCACGCCGTGCTTGGAGATTGGTTTCGGCTAGTGAAATAGGTACATCACACATCGGGACGGGCAAACCTTGCCAAGACTACATAAGCTACAAGGTTGTAAAAACTAGCCAAGGTGAGTTTATTATCGCTGTAGTTTGTGACGGTGCGGGCAGCGCTGCCCATTCCGATGTTGGCTCTTGGTTAGCGGCAACGACCTTTGTTGAGTTTGTCGAGCTGCACTTCACCCATGGCGGCAGATTAGAAGACGTCGATAAATCTTTAGTTTTAAGTTGGATCAACAAAACCGCTAGCCGAATTGTGCATAGAGCGGAAGAAGATGGAAACCCATTCAAAGAATACGCCTGCACCTTTCTAGGGGCAATTATCGGGCCGCGTAATGCTGTTTTCGCCCAAATTGGCGATGGTGCGATAGTCGTAAGTCATGGGGATGATGACGGTTGGAATTGGGTATTTTGGCCGCAGCACGGGGAATATGCAAACCAAACAAATTTCATACTGTCCAAAAATGTTGAGGCAAATCTTCTGTATGACCTTGCACCACGACAAATTGATGAATTCGCAATCTTTTCAGATGGTATTGAAAGATTGGTGGTGCATTACGAAACTAAAACTGTGAACGAGCAATTCTTTAGCCAAATGATAAAGCCAGTGCGAACTTCTCCAATCGTAGGGCTAAACGTCCAACTGTCGTCATATCTAAAAAATTATCTTGGATCTGATATGATAAATCGAAAAACTGACGACGATAAGTCACTCTTTTTGGCCAGTCGCAAAAGCATAAGACGTCAGAAAAATGTCAATATCTGATCTAGTCAACAGCACAGGATCAAAAATCTTACTGGGGAGATCGCTTGGCAAAGGCGGCGAAGGAGCAGTCTATGAGGTGGTATCTAATTCAGACTTAGCAGCTAAGATTTATTTAAATCCAATGACTGCCGAGCGGGCCGAAAAGATAAAAGCCATGGTCTCAATGAAGGAAGAGAGACTATTGAGTTTGATGGGCTGGCCTACCGAAATGCTGTTTACCAAGTCAGGAATGGTACCCGTCGGATTGTTGATGCCTCGATTTGATGGGCGTAAAAATATCCACCATGTGTACGGGCCCAAAAATCGTATTCAGGACTTCCCTAAGGCTGATTGGCGATTTTTGGTGAGAGCCGCAACTAATACAGCGAAAGCGTTTGCTGTCGTGCATGGAGCTAACTGTGTCATTGGTGACGTCAATCACGGGTCGATAATGGTTGCAAACGATGCCACGGTAAGACTTATAGACTGTGATAGTTTTCAGGTTAATCTGGGAACAAAAATTTTTTTATGTGACTATGGCGTCGAGGCCTTTACACCGCCGGAGCTGCAAGGGGGGCCTTTTCGCGGAGCTATTCGTACACCAAACTTCGATAACTTTGGTTTGGCCGTAGTAGTATTTCACCTACTGTTTATGGGTCGCCATCCATTTGCTGGAAAATTTCTGGACGCAGGTGAAATGCAGATTGCACGGGCCATCAAGGAGAGCCGATTTCCTTATGGTAAATACCACTTGGCGCAACGTATGGAACCGCCGCCGGGCACACCACCTTTATCAATGGTAGGTCAGGAAGTTGCAGACCTATTTGAAAAGTCTTTCTCGCTTCAATCTATAACTAATGGCAGACCGACCGCTATCCAATGGGCCGAAGCATTGCACCGGCTAGAGGTTAGCGCCACGCGATGTTCGGCGGATGAGACACATTATTTTTCCAAACACAGTTCATCTTGTCCGTGGTGCAAAATGGAATCCCTAGGAGCAAATCCACTTTTTCCATATGCGTATGCTCTAAATGGCCAGACAAGGACAGTTTTCGATCCATCTGCTATTTTGGCGGAAATATCTAGATTGACCGAACTAGGGGCTGCTCCAACGATAAATGTAGTTTTTCCACGCCACCCAACAAGTTCTGCGGCGGCAATTGGCCCACCATCTAAATCAGCGGGGCTAATTTCGTTGTCTTGTGGAATTGCGGCTTTTGCATTTGGAACGGTTTTGTTTCCAGCGGCATTCTTTTTCTGGGCCATTTTGGGCGCACTGGCATATTCCTTCATCAACGGGCAGTTTTCAAAAGACTTGGAAGTCCAAAAATTCCGCCAAGTGCTCAATGAAAAAAGGAGCGTATATCAAAGCGCACTATTAGGATGGCAAACTCGTGCTGGTGATGCGTTATTTCTTTCAA
>JAYTVD010000034.1:0-2496 GCA_043744175.1 Phyllobacteriaceae bacterium | reverse complement strand
CCATGCTAACCAACTTCGCCGCCGATACATTTGTGCAGGCGAGCGAGATGTATCCATTTTTGAAAGAGCCGCGCGGGGTTACGGTTTCGGGACTGGTCCGGCTTATCAAGCCGGACGCGGCGATTTACCGCCTGCATACGCAGACGTTTGGGCTTGAGCCCAGCGCGACGCTGTTTATTGACGACAACGCTTACAATGTGAAAGCCGCGCAGGATTTTGGCTGGCAGGCGGTTTTGTTCACGGGGGTGAAAGGGTTAGCCAAGGATTTGGCGAGGCTGGGGGTGCGGCTATAAAGGCGCGTGCAAGATTACGCACAAAATCCACCATCGATTGCTACAATGTCACCTTCCCAAATGGCGCTCGGCGACTTCTTTGGCGATTGAGACCATCTCTTTTACAAGCGGGTTTTTGCTGTCGCGAAATCCAATGGCGATGACGCAGTCGGCCATGTTTTCAATCGGGCGGAAAATGACGCCGGGGCGGGCGTAATATTTGGCTGTGCTTTCTGCGGTGATGCTGATGCCGCGGCGGTTGGCGACGGCTTGTAGCTCGCCGTCAACGGTGGCGGCCTCATAGACGACGTTGGGCGGATTGCCATTGCGGTAATCGCCTGCCAGCCAATAGTCCCGCCAGACGCCTGCACCCGGGGCGGCGATAAATGGCTCATCTAAGATTTGTTCCACGCGCACGGTGTCTTGTGTTGCGAGACGATGGCCTATTGGAAGGCACACAACGCAGCGCTCACGCGCCAGCTCTATGATCTCGACATCCTGACAATGGACCGGCGGGCGAATGATGCTGCAATCCACTTGGTTGGTGGTAAGACCTGCATCCGGATCGTTAAAATCAAACTCGATCAATTCGATGGAGGCATTGGGCTTGCGGCGCTCGAACTCACGCGTGATGTCCGGCATCAGGTCCACGGCGGTTCCGATCAGATAGCCAAGCCGGATTTTGTTGGTGATTGATAGCTGCAACTCTCTGATATCACTATAGAAACTATCCACCGCGCGGTTAAGCTTGAGTGCTTTCTCCTGCAAGGTTTCGCCTTGCTTTGTCAGCTCAACGCTGCGGGTGGTGCGTTCAAACAGCTCAAAACCGAGCGTTTGTTCCAATTGCAGGATGGTCTGAGACAGCGCAGGCTGGGACACAGACAGACGTGTGGCCGCTCGCGCAAAGCTCTTTTCAGAAGCCACCGCAAGGAACGACCGGACATGCCGAAGCTGGATATTCATAAGCGACATGAATGAATACTAGCGAGCGAAAACTGCGAGTCAATGCCAACTCGGGTGCTCTGATTGATAAGCAATACCAATCAATTCATCCATTCTTTGTCGTTCTCTTTACGTAAGGTCCGTGAATAATGAGCCAACTCAATTGTAGGGTAGGACAAATGAACATCTCCAGCGCATTAAAAACCATAGACGCAACCCGCATCGATACGGGAAAAAAATCACTGATCCACGACAAGCCCGAGGGCAATGATGCCAAGATCACGCTGGTGCGCGCCTTGGGCTCGCGGGTATGGGATGACACCGGCAAGGAATATCTTGATTTCACATCGCAAGCCTGGTCGAACAGCCTTGGTGCGAATGACCCTCGCGTGGTTGACGCAGCCATTGCGCAGCTGCGCGAGATTACCCATGCACGGCCGAATTTTAACACCGTTGCTTTGCTGGAACTCACCGCCAAATTGCGCGAGCTGACGCCGGGCGATTTGAACCGTATCGGCTATTGTCTGCATGGCAGTCTGGCTGTCGAAATGGCGATCAAACTGGCGTTCAAGAACAAGCCGGGCGCACAGAAATTGATTGTGCTTCAAGACGCCTATCATGGCCGCTCTGTGACCACTATGGCGGCAAGCTGGCCGCATCCGAACAATCCGTTTTACGCGATATCGCCGCACTGCTTCCACCGCGTGCCGCATCCTGATCCTTACCGTCCGCGCCTTGGCATGGATATTGAGACCGAGACGAAGCTGTGCCTTTTACTTTTGGAAGAGACCATTCAAAGGGGCGTGGACGGGCCTGTTGCGGCCATCATGATGGAGCCGATACAAGGCAATGGCGGGCACATTATGCTGCCAAAGGCGTGGCATGTGGGCGTGCGTGAAATTTGCGATCGCCACGGCATTCTGCTCATTTGGGATGAAATTCAAAGCTGTTTTGGCCGCACCGGCGCAATGTTTGCCGCGGACTATTATGGCGTGTTGCCGGATATTATGACGTTTGGCAAAGGCGTGGGCGGCGGCTTTCCGCTGGCGGGAATATTTGCCAGCGACAAGTTAACCGGCTTTGACACGGGCGAAGATGCGCTGACATTCGGGCAGTTCCCTGTTGCGATGGCCGCTGCGGTGGCTACCGTTGATGCGATAATTTCGGATAATTTATGTGAAAATGCCCGCAATCTCGGTGATTTTGCCACGCAGCGATTGGTCGAAATGGCGGAGCGCCGCAAGCTGATTGGCGACATTCGTGGACCGGGGTTGTTCGTTTC
>JAYTVD010000033.1:0-8214 GCA_043744175.1 Phyllobacteriaceae bacterium | reverse complement strand
CCTTGATGCAAAAAGACTCGAATTATCTCGCGGATAACGCAATCCACATTTTGCGTCCGGATGGTTCTGAAATTGATCCGGTAAGTGTGGACTGGAATTCAAACGAAGCGGCGAGTTACCGCCTGCGCCAAGACCCCGGTCCGCACAGCGCAATGGCGTCAATGAAGATAAATTATCCGAATAAATTCGATACCTATATGCACGACACGCCAAAGCAGGGCCTGTTCAATAAAATTCAGCGCTTCGAATCATCGGGCTGTGTGCGCGTGCAAAACGTCCGTGATCTTGGTGTCTGGATTTTGAAAGACACGCCGGGCTGGGGCCGCGCAGAAATCGAAGCGCAGATTGCCACTGGTCAAAATCTCGAAGTGCCGCTTGGTTCAAAAGTGAATGTGCATTTCACCTACATCACGGCATGGTCAACTGCCGAAGATGTCGTCCATTTCCGTGACGATATTTACAAGAAGGATGGGGCGCAGGAGTTGGCTATCAACTCTGGTGTTGGCCAAGCGCTCTAACCCTCAAAATCTATCACAAAACGCCGCAGGAACTTAATGTATCTGCGGCGTTTTCGTTTTTGGTGCTAACTGCGCCGTTTCGCAGCTTTCATTTGCCAAACGACCTATGGTAAGGGCGCGACGAAAGCTCAACGCTACCTTTGAAAGGCCTCGTAAATGTCTCATTCAATGTCATCATTTTTCAACAAACCTTTGGAAGAAAGCGATCCGGAGTTGTTCAGCTCCATCCGCAAGGAGCTCGGTCGTCAACGTCACGAAATTGAGTTGATTGCTTCAGAAAACATCGTCTCACGCGCGGTTTTGGAAGCGCAGGGCTCGATTATGACCAACAAATATGCCGAAGGCTATTCCGGTCGTCGCTATTACGGCGGTTGCCATTTTGTGGATATTGCCGAAGATTTAGCCATTGAGCGGGTGACAAAACTGTTCGGCTGCACATATGCCAACGTCCAGCCAAATTCCGGCAGTCAGGCGAACCAAGCCGTATTCTTGGCGCTTGCCAAACCCGGTGACACAATTTTGGGTATGAGCCTTGACGCTGGCGGTCACTTGACGCATGGCGCGAAGCCAAACCTTTCCGGCAAATGGTTCAACGCCATTCAATATGGCCTCGACCTTGCCACTGGCTACATCGACTACGACCAAGTCGAAGCGCTGGCAGTTGAACACAAGCCGGTCATCCTCATTGCAGGCGGTTCCGCCTATTCCCGCGTGATTGATTTCGCCCGTATGCGCGCCATTGCCGACAAGGTTGGTGCTTATTTGTGGGTGGATATGGCGCATTTCGCCGGTCTCGTGGCCGCAGGCGAGCATCCATCGCCGTTCCCCCATGCCCATGTGGCAACATCCACTACGCATAAAACCTTGCGCGGTCCGCGCGGAGGTTTGGTGCTGACCAACGATGAGGCAATTGCCAAGAAGATCAATTCCGCGGTGTTCCCCGGTCTGCAAGGCGGACCGTTGATGCACGTCATCGCTGCAAAAGCAGTCGCATTCGGCGAGGCGCTTACGGATGAATACAAAACCTACATCCGCGCCGTGAAGGAAAACGCCACAGTGCTCGCGTCAACGCTGGTCGCCAATGGCTTCGCCATTGTTTCCGGTGGCACTGACACGCATTTGATGCTGGTCGACCTGCGCCCGAAGAATTTGAACGGCAAAGATTCCGAAGCCGCCATGGGCCGCGCGTTCATTACATGCAATAAAAACGGCGTTCCAAACGACCCGGAAAAGCCAACCATTACCTCCGGCATTCGCCTTGGCACGCCGGTCGGCACCACGCGCGGTTTCGGCAAGGAAGAGTTCGTGACCATTGCCAACCTCATTACCGAAGTGCTGGATGGCTTGAAAGTTGCCAACTCACCAGAAGGCAATGCCGCTGTTGAGGCCCGCGTCAAAGAAAAAGTGATGGCACTCACGGATCGCTTTCCGATTTACCCGCACTTAGGCTAACATCGACCCGAACGATTCCGGGAGAAGCTATGCGTTGTCCTTATTGCCAGTCTGTTGACACCCAAGTGAAGGACTCGCGTCCCGCCGAAGATACAACAGCCATCCGCCGCCGCCGCATCTGCCCAGATTGCGGCGGTCGCTTCACCACATTCGAGCGTGTTCAATTACGTGAATTGTTGGTGCAAAAGAAAACCGGCCGCAAAGTGCCGTTTGACCGCGAAAAGCTGCATCGCTCGTTTGATATCGCGCTTCGAAAACGCCCTGTGGAAGACGACCGTATTGAACGCGCCGTCTCCGGCATTGTGCGCCGCCTCGAAAGCAGCGGCGAGAGCGAAATCACAACAGATTATATCGGCACAATGGTGATGGAAGCCCTCAAGGGCATCGATCATGTCGCCTTCGTGCGCTATGCCTCGGTCTATCGCGATTTCGCTGATCCGAAGGAATTTCACAAGCTGATCAGCGAGTTGGAAGAAGAAGACCGGATTGGGTCGCTTGAAAAATGAATGCTCAAAGAGCAATCGACCAACGCTACATCGCCGCCTGCATTCGCCATGCGCGTGCGAATCTTGGCCTGACAGGAACCAACCCGTCAGTTGGGACGCTGCTGGTAAAAGACGGCGTCATCATCGGGCGCGGCATCACTGCCGTTGGCGGGCGACCACACGCCGAAACGCAAGCCATCGCTGAGGCAGGGCAGGCGGCGCGTGACTCAACTGCCTATGTCACGCTCGAACCCTGCGCCCACCATGGCCGTACACCGCCATGCGCCGAAGCACTGGTCACTGCGGGAATAACCCGCGTCGTTATAGCCGCCAGCGACCCTGACCCGCGCGTTTCAGGCAAAGGTGCCAAGATATTGCGCGATGCGGGCATTGAATTGGTCGAAGATGTGCTGGCTGATTTGGCTTATGAGGGACTGTCCGGATACTTGACTCGATCTTTAAAAAAACGACCGGAAGTGACTCTAAAATTAGCGATTTCTGCCGATGGTATGATAGGAAAATCGGGTGAAGGGCAGGTGGCCATCACCGGTAAAGTTGCCCGTGACATGGTGCACATTATGCGGGCGCAAAGCGATGCTATTTTGATAGGCGCAGGTACGGCACTTGCCGATGATCCGGAATTATCCTGTCGGCTCAATGGCTTGGAACGGCGTTCGCCTGTTCGTATTGTCCTTGATGGCAAATTATCTATTTCGCAACAGTCAAAATTAGCGCAAACGGCGCGGCAAATACCCGTGTGGGTCGCCGCACTTGGTGATGCCAATCCTGCCAAACGCAAAGCAATTACAGACCTTGGCTGCCGCATTCTGTCCACTGAAGACCATTGCGGCAAGGTCGCCTTGCCCGAACTATTGGACGATCTTGGCGCGGAGGGCATCGGTAGTGTGATGGTCGAAGGCGGCGCTCGCGTGGCGCAAAATTTCCTGGATGAAAGTCTGGTGGACCGGATTGTGCTGTTTACCAGTGAACGCATTGTCGGACCAAATGGCATTGCCTCTCCTGTTAACCTGGCCCATATCCCGGATGGATTTAGATTGATAAGCGAAGAGGTTTTAGGGCCGGATATTCGCCGCGACTATAAGAGGGTTTGAGTAATGTTCACCGGCATCGTCACAGACATCGGCACGGTCGAGGCAATTACGCCGCTCCCAGAGGGAGTAAAGCTGCGCATTTCGACCAATTATGACCCAAAAACCATCGCCATTGGTGCGTCTATCGCCTGTTCCGGTCCTTGTTTGACGGTTGTTGCGCTACCAGACCAAGACTCCAACGCTCGCTGGTTTGAGGTGGAAGCGTGGGAAGAGGCATTGCGGCTCACCACGATTTCCGGCTGGGGCCAAGGCACTAAAATCAATCTCGAACGTGCTTTGAAAATCGGCGATGAACTTGGTGGACACATAGTTTCCGGCCATGTCGATGGCATGGTGGAGATCATCGCCATCAACGACGAGGGCGATGCCCGGCGCTTCACCATGCGTGCGCCAGAGGCACTTTCCAAGTTTGTAGCGCCGAAAGGTTCGGTGGCGCTCGATGGTACATCGCTCACAGTGAATGCTGTAAATCATCACGAGTTCGATGTGCTCATTATACGCCACACGCTCGAAGTCACTACGTGGGGCGCACGAAAAGTGGGCGATTTCCTCAATTTCGAGGTTGATACGATGGCGCGATACGCAGCACGGCTTGCGGAAGCGGCCAAAGAAGACTAATCCCTGCCAACCTGAAATTTAGTCAATTCGCTTGCGCCGTCCTCCCGGGCCAAGCAGGAGTTTTTTATGAATAAGAAAACCAAGAATGCCCCTCACATTTTGATCGTTGAGGCACGGTTCTACGATGATATGGCGGATGCATTGCTTGAAGGCGCGAAGGCGGCGCTGGACGCTGCAAAGGCGACTTATGAAGTCGTGACTGTGATGGGCGCATTGGAAATTCCAGCGGCTATCACATTTGCCATGATTGGCGAGGACGAAGGCGGCACGCATTTTGATGGTTACGTGGCGCTCGGCGTCATCATTCGTGGCGAGACATACCATTTCGATATCGTTGCAAATGAATCAGCCCGCGCCCTGATGAACCTCTCGACAGAAGCTGCCGCTGCAATCGGCAACGGCATTATGACGGTTGATACCGATGCGCAGGCTTGGGCCCGTGTGAAGAAATCGGAGCTCGATAAGGGCGGCTTTGCAGCCAAGGCCGCTTTGAAAATGGTAGAACTCAAACAGCATTTCGGAGCCTGATTTGACCGGTTCTGAAAATATTGTCGATGGCGTCCGCCCTGCAAATAAGCGTGGTGCGGCACGCCTCGCGGCAGTCCAAGCGCTCTATCAAATGGACGTTGTCGGCGTTGGCATCCTGGATGTCGTCCATGAATATGAGACGTACCGTCTGGGCCAAGAGGTTGATGGCAACCAATATCTGGAAGCTGATGCGCAGTGGTTTCGTGCGATTGTATCTGGAGTTGTCGATAATCAAAAAACGCTCGACCCCATTATCCATGCCTCGCTCACCGATGATTGGCCGCTTGACCGCCTAGATGCAACGCTGCGGGCGATACTTCGGGCAGGGACGTTCGAAGTGACGTCCCGCAAAGACGTGCCGGTTGCGGTCGCGGTGAATGAATATGTCGATATTGCGAAAGCATTTTTCGAAGGCGAAGAGCCAAAACTGGTCAATGCTGTTCTGGATCGCATAGCCAAGAAGAACCGGAAGTAATTTGAAATGACCATGCTTGATCTTGCTGCAACGAAACGCCAAACCCTCGTCTTTGCAGCCAGTCAGGCGATTTTAGGTTCAGTTGCACCCATCGCAATTTCCATGGGCGCTCTGGCCGGTCTCTATTTGCTCGGTCCTGATAAGTCGCTGGCTACAGCGCCGGTTACAGGTTTCAATGTGGGCGTCGCGCTTGGTGCATTGCCTGCGGCGTGGGCAATTAAGACACTTGGCCAAAAGCACGGTTTCATGGTTGGCTCGTTGATTTCAACGCTCGGCGGCGCGTGTGCGGCGCTGGCGCTGTTTCAATATTCATTCGTGATGTTCATTTTGGCGTTGGCACTAATGGGCTTAGGCGGCGCGTTCACGCAGCAGTTCCGCTTCGCCGCTGCAGATAATGCACCCGCGATTTTTAAGGCACAGGCCATTTCTTGGGTGTTGGGCGGCGGCATTGTTTCCGCTGTGCTCGGGCCGCAGGCAGTCATTCTAACACGCGATATGTTTTTGCCGGTCCAGTTCGCAGGTGCTTATGCCGCAATCATTGTGTTTGGTTTGGCCGGGTTTGCGATCCTGAATTTTCTGCGCGTCACACCGCAAACCAAAACACAAATCAGCGATGCTGCGGCACTCGGCACCGGCCGCCCATTGATGGAAATTATCAAACAGCGCCGCTTCATTGTCGCTTTGATTTGTTCGGTCGGCTCCTACTCGCTGATGAGCTTTGTCATGACCGGCGCACCGCTCGCAATGGTCGGGTGCGGGTTCACGGCAAATGAAGCGACGCTTGGTATTCAGTGGCACGTGCTGGCGATGTTCGGTCCGAGTTTTTTCACGGGTAAGCTAATAGCGCGTTTCGGCAAGGACACCATTGTTGCCACTGGCTTGGTGATATTGATGCTATGTGCCGTTGTTGCGCTATCAGGCATTCACCTATGGCAATTCTGGACGTCGCTCATTCTGCTCGGCCTCGGCTGGAATTTTGGCTTCATCGGCGCAACGTCAATGGTAACAGACTGCTACAAGCCGGAAGAAAAAGGCACAGTGCAAGGCTTCCACGATTTCGTGCTGTTTTCGACCGTCGCTCTGTCGTCGCTGTTTTCCGGTAAAATTCTTTATGTGTGGGGCTGGAACACAGTGAATTTGATGATTTTTCCAGTGACAATATTATGTCTATCGGCTTTGATTTGGCTGGTTTTTACAAAACGAGAACTTGCAACCTTGTGAGATGATGATCTGATCCCTTGCGCTCATCGCTACGGTGGCAAGCGAAGGGATCATGATATGTTTGTAAAGTCTCTCTGGCTGCGAATGCCCAAAGGCCACAGTCGAAGTTTAGTCATGGCCACTTGGATTAAGTCAGTTAGTTATTGGCGGTCAGCGGGTCAATGATTTGGGCAACCTCTGTAATGCGGGTAAAGGGAATTCCACTCAGCGCCGCATGTTGCTTTATCTGTTCCTCGCCATCCGCAAGATAGACACAAAATGTCTTGTCGTCGGCAACATATGAATGCTGCCATTGGATAGAAGGCCCAATGCTGGCCAGCGCTTGGTTTGACGCCCGTGCCGCGCCACATAGCTCTGTTACAGAAAAATCGCCAATACCGGGAATTTCACGTTCAATAAGATAGCGTTTCATGTCGTTGGCTCCTTTGTGTTGTGGTTACAACTGGATTAGCAGGGACATTTTGCGCTCTGTATTGAAGAAATCATAATTCAAATATCTTTATTGACATAAAGATTACCTTTAGCAACGATGCTTGATGTATAGTGCGATGAAGGTAATTTTTGCCAATGTCAGGGACTTCGCATCTAAAGTCTTTGCAAGCGCTAGAGATGGCTGTCCGCGAAGGCTCGCTGAAAGCTGCGGCTGACCGCTTGGGCATCACACCCGCAGCAGTCGGGCAACGCATTCGGGCGCTTGAGGATTATTTGGGAACCGACCTTTTGTTGCGCGGTCGCCGAGGACTGACACCGACACCAGCACTGCAACCGGCGCTGTCAGATTTGCGGCAGAGTTTTGATGCTCTACGGCGCGTAACAGAAACGCTCGATTTTCAACGAATTGGTGAAATTCACATCGTTGCGGATATAGATTGGGCCGAGCTTTGGCTTGCGCCCCGCTTAGTGCGATTTTGCAGCGAACATCCGAATATAAGGTTTTGTGTAAATGGGGCAGGTGATGCGCCTTTACGCATTGGCACGCCCGATCTGCGTATCGTTTACGACAGTGAACCGGGAGTGCCATTGTATAGAGACATCATAGCGCCTGTTACCGGACCTGATAATTTGCGCCGCATCGCCATCGGCGATCCCGATCAGCAAATGGAAGGTATGCCCCTGCTACATATGAAATCACAGCAAAACGGTGGAGAAACTCCAGGATGGGTTGAGTGGTTTGAGAGCTATGGCCACCGTAAAAGGGGACCAGACAGGGGAGTGCGCTATGCAAACGCGGGACTGGCATTAGAAGCCGTGCGGCAAAACGTAGGATTTTTAGTTTGCGGCCTGTCTTTGCTTTTGTCGGAAATTGAGACGGGCGCGATCAAACTGCCGTTTCCCGGTTCCGAGCATCTTATTGCGCCACATCCATACCGACTAAGAACGAGAGCGGATTCTGTGAATCGTCCCCAAATCCAAAAATTCATCGGATGGCTGCGCAGCGAAGCGGATACCACGCAGCACTTGTTAAACAGGTTTTCTGCATCTTATGCGGCATCCGCAGCTAAGTAACTTGTCGCGATGGGTACATCGGATCGAGATTGTGTCGAAATCCGGGCGTCGCCTTGACCTTTTTGCCGCATTTGAGCATACACGACGCATCGTTGACGATGCGTGGGGAAGCCTGCGAATCGCACGCAGTGAAACCGCCCGGGGAGGGGATTTTCGGGCAAAAGTGAGGAATTCAAGGTCATGGCACCAAGTCTATTGTTTGTCATTCTTTGCGGCCTGCTCTCTGTTCTATACGCAGTATGGACCACACGTTCGGTGCTCGCCGCCGATCAGGGCAATGCACGCATGCAGGAAATTGC
>JAYTVD010000032.1:0-8234 GCA_043744175.1 Phyllobacteriaceae bacterium | reverse complement strand
CGGGTGCTACGGCGCGTGGCTGGCGGCTGGCATTTGGCTTTCGATGGATCATCTTTACATCGCGCTTTTCATCATAACCCATTGCGTGGCGCTGCATTCATCGCTGGTGCATGAGTGCCTGCACGGCCACCCGACGCGCAAAGGCTGGCTGAACGAAGCGCTGGTGTTTTTGCCGCTTGGCCTCGTGTGGCCCTATCGGCGGTTCAAAACGCTGCATATGAAGCATCATGCCGATGAGCGGCTGACCGATCCGTTTGATGATCCGGAGAGCTATTACCGTGCCTTTTGGCAGCATGAAAAGACGCCGCGCTGGCTGCGATTTGTGCTGCGCGTGAACAACACGCTGGCGGGGCGCATGGTGCTAAACCCGCTTTTGGGCACGATTGGCTTGGTGGTTTCGGACGCAAAACTGATTGCGGCGGGCGACCGCGCGGTGCTGGACGCATGGGTGCGGCATTTGCTGGGCGTTGCGATTGTGCTGTTTATTGCCATGCATTATTTCCATATTCCGGTCTGGCTTTATGTGCTGGTTCCAGCGTGGGCGGGCCAATCCATCATCGCTATTCGCACTTATGCTGAGCACCAATGGCACGAGACGCCGGAGGGGCGCACGATCATTGTGGAGCGCTCGCCGCTGTCATTTTTCTTTTTGAATAATAATCTGCATTTGGTGCATCATAAGCATCCAACGGCGGCGTGGTATGATTTGCCAGCGCTGTTCAAAGCGCGCAGAGCTGAATGGATTGCGATGAACAAGGGCTATGTGTTTCCCAATTATTTTGCGCTGGTGCGGCGCTATTTGTTCGTGCCCAAGGAGCCGGTGGTGCATTGCACCCTGCGGCGGGAGCGGGATAAATCGTGATTGATATTGCGCGGCTGGTGGAGACAGTTGCCAGCGGGCCGCTGCCGCAGGAGCCCTATATCGCCGCGCTGCCGATGTATGATTGGCCGGAAGTGCGCAGTGAAGTTGATGCGCTGTGGGCTGAAATTCGTGATGCAGTGCGGGCAAGGGGCATCGCCGCGCCCGAGTATCTTACGCGGCGCAATGGCGATATGCCGGGGGCACATTTGCCGCCGAACGAGTTTGATTTAGCGACATTGTGGCGTCACCCCAATTTGTTGCTGGCGCAGACCTGCTGGGGGCCGATGGAAGCTGGCTTGGCCGCGCATGTGCGCGTGGTGGGGCAGGAAGATTATACCGGCGTTGAAGGCGGCGAGGGGGCGTTTTATTCAAGCGCGATTGTGATGCGGCGGGGCGAGACGCCCGCCTCTGGCAGTTATGCAGGCCTTCGCCTTGCCTACAATGACGAAAACTCAATGTCCGGCTACCTCGCTCTCAAGCGCGATTTGGAGCGCCAAGGCGCGGGGCTGGATATATTTGCCGAGCGTATCGTTTCCGGTGGCCACCGCTATTCGCTTCGCATGGTGGCCAGAGGTGAAGCAGATGTTGCGGCGATTGATTGCAGGAGCTGGGCGCTGGCAAAGCAGCATGAGCCCGCCGCGCGGGAGTTGGACGTGGTGGGCTGGACAACGAGGCGGCTGGGTCTGCCGTTTGTGATGACGGGACTTCGCAGCGCCTGAAATACGTGCCAAGACTTGGGCAGTTTTTGCTATCCCTTACAGAGTCGCTCATGCCCAAATTGCCGCAAAAATCCGGACCGTCGATTATGCCCGCGCCACAAGTGGCAAAGCCCGTTCTTGTCGATGTGAGCAATGGCAAGTACGGACTGCGGACGGCCGTGACGGCGGATGCTACTACAGACATTGCGGCGTGGATGTCTGATCCGGTTGTTATTTCCGGTTTGAATGGCACGGGGCAAGTGATGTCCATCGAACAGCTGCGCGGCTATATTTCTGGCTTTGATAATGTCCGCAAGAATTTGGTCTTCATCCGCACGGTAGTCGATAGCAGACCAATTGGCATGGTGATGTTCGATATTGAACCGCGCCATAAGATTGGCAGTTTTCATATTTTGATTGGCAGCAAGGCGCACCGTATTGGTGAGGCGAGTTATGTAGCTGTTCGACTTTTACTGCGCCACATGTTCGAAAAGCGTGGCGTGGAAAAAGTGTCCATAGAGCCGCTGTCGCGCAACGCCGCTGTGGTTCAATATTGCGAGTGGCTTGGGTTCCGTTTGGAAGGCATTTTGAAATCACACCGTGCGGATAGCCAGACGGGCGCACGGCTCGACCAGCATGTATTTGGCATGACGAAAGATGAATACCGGATTTGGGATAAGAAATAGCTAGTCGCTAGAAGCGGTATGCCAGCCCGATTTTGAACGCATCCAAGCGCGGTCTGAAGTTGGCGCTTGAGCCCGCTGTTTCGATTTTGCCAAAATCATAGTGCAAATATTCGCCCTTAACGGACCAATTGTCTTGGAAGCGATATTCGGCGCCTAGTCCAAGAACATAGCCTGTTTCGGTGGATTTTATGGGATTTGGCCCAATGAAGCTGCCCAAATTGCCGCTCACACCGGCAAAAGCCACGCCGCCTGTGCCATATAACAGGACCTTACTATTGGGTGCAAAGCCAGCGCGAACTCTGGCTGAGGCAACCCAATTCATGTCGTAGTTAGTGTTCGCCTTGCCCTGAAACACAATGTCGTGCGTGCCGACATAATCTATATCCGCCACGCCGCCGATGACGAAATCACCAATCTGCTGGTCGTAACCAGCGAAAGCGCCAGCCACTACACCCGTGCTGCCGTTTGTCTCGTCGAATATGCCGGAAATTGGGTCCGATACTTTAACAATGTTGCGGGCAATGCCTGTTTCCAAGCCAACGTAAAATCCGCTCCATCCCTCTTGCGCGCTCGCGCTCATGGTGGAGGCCGCCAATGACAAAGTTACCGCTGCCAATAATGCTGAATGTTTCATGTTTTCCCCCGCGCCCAACGTGAATGTTAGCGGAGTATGAAGGGGGTGGCAACGACTAACGGTGTGCAGCGTAAACGCAGGGTGCTAACCCCGCATCTTCGCGCCCGTCGGGTCAAACAGTGGCTCGACATTGATGCGCGCCGGGCGTCTTACGCCTAGTATCTCGATCTCGAACAGGCCTTCACTCTCATCCAGCGCCAGTTCCTTTGGCACATAGCCTTGGGCCATCGATTTCTCGACAAAGTGGCCGTAGCCGCCGGAGGTTACCCAGCCGATGACGCGCCAGCCGTCTCGCTCGATGCCCGTGTCGGAGCTGCGCGGGGTGGATTTTCCGGTGCTATCAAAGCGCGGGGCGCCGTAGCCGTGGGGCTTATCGACGGTGCCGTAATCAGTTGAGGTTTTGGCCCAGATTGGTTCGTCGCCCATCACGTCTGCATCCAGCGCATCGACCACGAAGGACACGCGGCGCAGTTTTCCGCCGCCTTCTTCGAGTTGCTTGGCAGCAGCAGCGCGGCCAATGAAGTCGTTTTTCGATAGCTTCATCCAGCGTTCCATACCGCCTTCGAAGATGTTGTATATCGGGCGCAATTCGCGGAACCATGTCGGGAAATTCTTTTCAAGACGCATCGACAGAAGCGCGCGCATGCCGAAATCAACGATGCCGAATTCCTCGCCAGCGGCCTTGATGCCTTCATAAATCTTGCGCTGATAGGCGGGTTCCATCCACAACTCATAGCCAAGATCACCTGCATAAGTGAGGCGGTTGACGATGGCGGGCGCGCCGTTGACGTCTATCTGGCGGATATCCATGAACTTGAACGCTTCGTTAGCGCAGTTGGAATCTGTGAGCTTTTGCAAGACCTTACGACTGTTCGGGCCAACAATAGAGAGGCCAACCAGATTGATGCCGAAGCGGCGGATATTGACCGAGCCATCTTTCGGCAGGTGCTTTTCAAACCAGCGCATATGGTATTTCTGCGCAGCGATGGAGCCCCAAATCATGAACTTGGACTCAGCCAGCTTGGCGATGGTGAAGTCACCGATGATCTTGCCGTTTTCATTGAGCATCGGGGTGAGCACGATGCGGCCGGTCTTTGGCATGGTGTTGGTCATGAGGTGGTTGAGGAAGGCTTCGCAGCCGTCGCCCGTCACTTCATATTTGGCGAAGTTTGAAGTCTCGGTGACGCCGACGCTGTTACGCGTCTGGCGCACTTCCTCGCCAATCGGCCCAAAATCATTGGAGCGGTGGAAGGAGACGATGTCCTTAG
Organism: Phyllobacteriaceae bacterium; assembly: GCA_043744175.1. Lineage (GTDB taxonomy): Bacteria > Pseudomonadota > Alphaproteobacteria > Rhizobiales > Rhizobiaceae > JANMEX01. The sequence goes on along the minus strand of JAYTVD010000032.1, from coordinate 4,086 downwards.
CTTCCGTGCCCCTTGGCGCAAACCAAAGCGGCGTTTCGAGGCCCCAACTATCGCCCATGACGGCGTTGTTATCACGCACCATTACGTCGTAGAGCGGCGTGGTTTGCTGCGGGCGGGCATCTGGCAATTCTTCGTTCGGATAGCGGATGGAGAAGCGGCGCGAGTAGTTTTCGCGCACTTTGGCATTGGTGTAGCGCAGCGTTGCCCACTCGCCATAACGCGCGACATCCATGCCCCAAATATCCGCGCCGGGATCGCCGTGGACCATCCAGTTGGAAAGCGCGAGACCCACGCCGCCACCTTGGCTGAAGCCCGCCATAACGGCGCAAGCGCACCAGAAATTCGTAAGGCCTTGCACAGGGCCGACCAGCGGGTTGCCATCGGGCGCGAAGGTGAAGGGGCCGTTGATGACCTGCTTGATGCCGACCTTTTCCAGCGCCGGGAAATGGCGGAAGCCGACTTCAAGGGATGGTGCAATACGGTCCAAATCCGGCGCTAAAAGCTCGTGGCCGAATGACCATGGCGTCTCTTTTTCTGACCATGGCTTGCAGGCTTTTTCGTAGGTTCCGAGCAGGATGCCGTTGCGTTCTTGGCGGGTGTAAATCTCGCCTTTGAAGTCGATGACGCCGATGAGTTCCTTGCCCGTGGACTGGTTATATTCCATCACTTCGGGGATATCTTCGGTGAGCAAATACATGTGCTCCATGGCCAGCAGCGGCAGCTCGAGGCCGACCATGCGGCCCACTTCACGCGCCCAAAGACCGCCGCAATTGACGACGTGCTCGCACTTTACCGTGCCTTGCTCGGTGACGACATTCCACGTGCCATCCGGCTCTTGCGTGAGGTCCATAACGCGGTTGCGCAGCACGATTTCCGCGCCGAGTTTCTGCGCGGCTTTGGCATAGGCGTGGGTGGTTCCGGAGGGATCAAGGTGGCCTTCCACCGGATCCCACATCGCGCCGACGAAGTGCTTTTCATCGAGCAGGGGGAACATGGCTTTGGCTTCTGAGGGCGTGATGAGCTCGGTATCCATGCCGAGGTAGCGGCCCTTGGCGTGGGCAAGTCGCAAGAAATCCATGCGCTCCTTTGTGTCCGCCAGCATGACGCCGCCGGTGAGATGGAGACCGATTTTCTGGCCCGAAAGCTCTTCAATTTCGCGGTAAAGCTGGACGGTGTAGGCCTGCAATTTTGCAACGTTCGGATCGCCGTTTAGCGTATGAAACCCACCCGCCGCGTGCCATGACGAGCCGGAGGTGAGCTCGGAGCGCTCAATCAACATCACGTCTGTCCAGCCGGCTTTGGCCAAGTGGAACAGCACCGAGCAACCAACAACACCGCCACCGATTACGACTACTTTTGTATGAGATTTCATGAGGTTAGGTCCGTAGGTTTTGAAATTGATTCAAGTAGATTAGAAGTCAGTCTTTACGCCGCCTTCGGCGATGCGGCGGTTGACAAATTCATTGACGGCTTCTTCGGCGGCTGGGTCCATGTATGGCTTTTCCCAAGCATTGAGACGCTCTTTCCAGACGCGGTTTGCCTTTTCGTAAGCAGTAGGTGAGCCGGCCTCTTGCCATGTTTCATAGTTGCGCCAGTCCGACAAAATGGGTGCGTAAAATGCGTTCTTAAAGCGGGACTGTGTATGCGGTGTGCCGAAGAAATGGCCGCCGGGGCCAACATCATTGATGGCATCAAATCCAAGTGCTTCTTTTGACAAATCGAGCGGGGTGAGGAACTCGGCGACCATCTGCAACAGGTCAATATCGAGGATGGTTTTTTCGTAAGAACAAGACAATCCGCCCTCCATCCAGCCTGCGCCATGGAGAAGGAAATTGCCGCCGCCGTTGACTGCGCCCCACAGCGAGAACACGCTTTCATAGGCTGCTTGTGCATCCATGGTGTTGGCGGCGCAGACGTTTGATGTGCGGTAGGGGATGCCGTAGCGGCGGGCGAGTTGGCCGCCGACATGCTGGGCTTTCATGTATTCCGGTGTGCCAAATGCGGGCGCGCCGGACTTCATATCGACGTTGGATGTGAAGCCGCCATAGCCGACTGGCGCGCCCTTGCGGACCATTTGAGTAAACGCAATTCCGGCCAGCGCTTCGGCGTTTTGCTGCACCAGTGCGCCTGCCACGGTGACAGGGGCCATCGCGCCGGAAAGCGTGAAGGGGGTGACGATAATGATCTGCCCGCGCGAGGACATTTGGATGATGCCTTCCATCATAGGCACGTCCAATTTCAGTGGAGAATTGGTGTTAATGATGGAGTAGATTGACGGCTGGTCGAGCAGTTCTTCCTCGCTGATACCGCGGGCAAGTCTAGCGATTTCAATGCCATCGGTGTTGCGCTGCGCACCGAGCGAATAAACGTGGAATGCTTTATCAGTCAATGTTGCGAGATCGCGGATGCATTCCAGATGGCGGATGGAGGGATGCACATCAATCGGCTCAACGGGGTATCCGCCCGTGGTATTGATGATGTTATGAACCTGCGCCAGCTTGATGAGGTTTTGGAAATCTTCGCGGTTACCACCGCGACGGCCCTTATCCATGCAGGAAACATTGGGGGCGGAGCCCATTTGTGAGAAGATGATGTTATTGCCACCGAAACGCACGTTATGGGCGGGGTTTCTGGCGTGCAGCGTGAACTCGCTAGGGGCGGAAGCTATTGTTTCCAATACGAAATCTGAATCAAAGCGCACGCGCTCAGAGCCGGGGCGCACATCCGCGCCCGCTTTTTTCATAATGGCGCGGGCCTCATCATGCAGCACATCGAGGCCGATTTCCTTCATCACGCGAAGGGATTCGAGGTGGATGGATTCCAATTGGTCGTCGGAGACGTATTTTACAGGCTCAAACGGGCGTTTTAGCTGGCGAAACGGTGGTTGTTCGAACGCGCCAGCGCGGCTTTCGCGCTTGCCTTGGCGGCCACCGGCGCGGGAGCGGGCAGGGCTGGAGTTGTCGCTTGAAGTTTCGCTCATCGCTTATGTCGCCCTGCGTGCTTGTCTAAATTGGAATAATCACTATCTCATTTGTTATCTATTCAGGTGTAGATATCAGCCTGTGATGCGACCATCATCACCGTTCGAGCGACGCCCGAAGTTGATACGCCGCGCGCACACAGATGGTACGGAAACCGTCCGGAAACCGCACGAGAATGATATGGAGAGTCACTAATGTCTGACAAGCTCATTTTGATTACCGGAATCTCTGGGTTCATCGCCAAGCATTGTGCGGTGGAAATGTTGCGGGCGGGATATCGCTTGCGCGGCACGGTGCGGGACTTGTCCAAGGCTGACAAAGTGCGGGCGACGCTGGCCAAACATTGCGATGTTTCAAAGCTGGAATTTGTGGCTGCCGATTTGCTGGCGGATGCTGGCTGGGACGACGCGGTTCGCGGCGTTTACGGTGTGCTGCATGTGGCCTCGCCATTTATCATTGGGGAACCGAAGGATGAAAATGTGCTAATCCGCCCTGCGGTGGATGGCACGATGCGCGTACTCAAGGCGGCGATCGCTGCGGGGGCAAAGCGCTTTGTGCAGACCTCTTCGATTGCTGCGATTATGGCCGGGCATGGCGCGCGCACTAAGCCCTATACGGAAGATGACTGGACGGTTCTGGACGGGCCGGAGGTGAGCGCCTATCAAAAGTCCAAAACGCTGGCCGAGCGGGCCGCGCGGGATTATGTAATCTCGTCCAAGGCTGATATTCACTATGCGTCGGTCAATCCCGGCTTTGTGCTGGGGCCGTTGTTGGACAGCGATTACGGCGCGTCGGCTTCCGTCATCCAGATGTTCATGAAGGGCAAATATCCGGGTTGTCCGGCACTGTCGTTCCCGTGTGTGGATGTCCGCGATATCGGAAAGATGCACCGGCTAGCGCTGGAAACCCAGGAGCCCTCTGGAGGGCGCTATGTGGGGGTTAGCGAAAGCGCGTGGTTTGTGGATATGACGCGGGCGATCAAGGCGAAGCTGAACGCGGCAGATACGAAGAAAGTGCCGACCAAGCAGTTGCCGAACTTTGTGATTAAGCTGATTGCACTGGTTGATAAATCAGCAAGAACCATTGTGCCAGACTTAGGGAGGCA
>JAYTVD010000031.1:0-32345 GCA_043744175.1 Phyllobacteriaceae bacterium | reverse complement strand
TTGGAGAGTTATTGAAAATATTTCTAATGTCTTCAATTTTTAATTCATAAAACGTCGTCAAATATTTAACAAAACCACTTTCACGAAACTCTCTATTTCTCTGTTCATTTTCAAATCGGTCCGATTCTTTTGAAATAATTTCACTAGAGGTATCGGGATCAATTTTTCGAATAATCGACTCTAGGTAAGACTTAAACGTGTTGTTTAAATTCTTTAGATCGCTTACTTGCGCACCCAGATCTGAAAGTTCACTATTGTCAGATCTTTTTTGCAGTAGATCCTTAAATAAACCCGACCACTGTTCCTTGAGCCAACGCTCAATTTCAGAAAATCTCTCGAATGTTTTTATAGGATTATTTTTTGGTTTGCTAAGAATATCATCAATTAATTCAAATATATTCACTGAATCAACGTGCGCATATTCCACCCCTACATTAGTTCTATTCTTCTTAAATGTTTGAAATTCTGCATATACTGCACTATCAATTAATATATACAATGGAATACCCCGTCGAATTGCCTCTTCGACTTCTTTTTTTGTAATACTATCATATTTAGAGTAAAAACCGACAATGTCCATAGTATTATCACTAGAAGCAGATCCATATCGGCCACCAATAATTAACACTAGTATGTCAGCCGAACCTACTTCGCGATAACAAGATTCATCCAATGGAATGTCCGGTGAATAAGCAATGTCACCCTTTTCAGAAAGAATCGCCTCAAATCCCAGTGAGTCAATAAAAACATCTAATGAAGCTCGAATATGTTTTAAATCGTAATAAGTGGAGCTAACAAATATTCTAGTTTTTGCCATTTTGCACCTCTGGTTGATTTTTCGCATAGTGCAAGTAGGACTTCAAGGAGTTTTATCATGCCCATTGAAATATTGAGTTAATTCAAAGGGGCCAAGGATGGCTGAGCCAGGTTTTGAGAGTTCCAACATGTTCATTATCGGTGCACTACGGCATCCAATTTAACATCTGGCTTTGGCCCGCCATTACGGAAATGTTAGTAGAACTCACCGTCCCGGCCGTCCCGTTTTCCCCGGTCGGCGCTTCTGCCGCTTTAAGTCCGAAGCATCTTCATATGACCCCGCGCCAACCTTGCCTCGGCGCGGCTCCAAATCTCCGGTCGGACGTTTCGGCGCGGGCCCGCCAAGGGGCACTTCGGTTCTTCCAACCGTCATTTCGTCCAAGCTGTTTTTCTTGAACAGGCCGCCGCCTTGTTCCGCCGGAGTGCGGCCTCTTGAGGGCGTGCTGCCTTCGATTTCGCGGGCGAGCGGGTCGTCGGCGATGGCCAGTTCCATTTCGCGCAGGCGTTTGATTTCGTCGCGCAATCTGGCGGCTGTTTCGAAGTCGAGATCGGTTGCCGCCTCGCGCATTTGCTTTTCCATGGCGGCAATATGGGCGGCCAGATTATTGCCCATCATCGCGCCCTGGTCGCCGCCGAAGCCAGTGATATCGGCGCGGACATGATCGCGCTCGTAAACTGAGCTCAAAATATCGCCGATGTTTTTCTTGATGCTCTCCGGCGTGATGCCATGCTCAAGATTGTAGGCGCGCTGCTTATCGCGGCGGCGCGTGGTTTCGGCCATGGCGCGTTCCATAGAGCCGGTGATATTATCTGCGTAGAGCACGACCTTGCCGTCCACGTTACGCGCGGCGCGGCCAATGGTTTGCACCAGCGAGGTTTCGGAGCGCAGGAAGCCTTCTTTGTCGGCATCCAAAATGGCGACCAGTGCGCATTCCGGAATGTCCAGCCCTTCGCGCAAAAGGTTGATGCCGACCAGCACGTCAAACGCGCCGAGGCGCAAATCGCGCAGGATTTCGATGCGCTCCAGCGTATCAATATCGGCGTGCATATAGCGCACGCGCACGCTTTGCTCGTGCAGATATTCGGTGAGATCTTCGGCCATCCGCTTGGTCAAAACCGTGACCAGCGTGCGGTAGCCCTTGGCGGTGGTCTGGCGGATTTCATCCAGCACATCATCGACCTGCGTCTTGGCGGGGCGCACTTCCACCGGCGGATCGATGAGGCCAGTCGGGCGGATTACCTGCTCGGCGAACACGCCGCCTGCCTGTTCCATTTCCCACTTGGCGGGCGTGGCGGAAACCGCGACCGTCAAAGGCCGCATCGCGTCCCATTCCTCAAAGCGCAGCGGACGGTTATCCATGCAAGACGGCAGACGGAAACCATACTCCGCGAGCGTGGCCTTGCGCTTAAAGTCACCGCGATACATGGCGCCGATTTGCGGAATGGTGACGTGGCTTTCGTCGATGAAAACCAGTGCGTTATCGGGAATATATTCGAACAATGTCGGCGGCGGCTCGCCCGGCTGGCGGCCTGTGAGATAGCGCGAATAGTTTTCGATACCGGCGCAAGAACCTGTGGCTTCGAGCATTTCGATGTCAAACGTGCAGCGCTGCTCCAGACGCTGCGCTTCGAGCAGGCGTCCGGCTTTGGTGAGCTCGGCCAAGCGCTGTTGCAGCTCATGCTGGATGCTTTTCACCGCTTGCTGGAGCGTGGGGCGCGGGGTGACATAATGCGAATTGGCGTAGATTTTGACTGACTTGAGGTCATCCGTTTTCTTGCCTGAAAGCGGATCAAACTCGGTGATGGTCTCAATCTCATCGCCGAACAGGGAGATGCGCCAAGCACGGTCTTCCAAATGGGCGGGGAAGATTTCGATGGTGTCGCCGCGCACGCGAAACGAGCCGCGCACAAAATCCATATCGCGGCGTTTATATTGCTGCGCGACCAAATCCGCCAGCAAGGCGCGCTGGTCCAGCCGCTCGCCAATTTTCATTTGGAAGGTCATGGCGGTGTAAGTTTCCACCGAGCCGATACCGTAAATGCACGAGACCGAGGCGACGATAATCACATCGTCACGCTCCAACAGCGAGCGGGTGGCGGAGTGGCGCATCCGGTCGATTTGCTCGTTGATGGACGACTCTTTTTCGATGAACGTATCGGTGCGGGCGACATAGGCTTCGGGCTGGTAGTAATCGTAATAAGAGACGAAATATTCTACCGCATTGTTGGGGAAGAAGCTTTTCATCTCACCGTAGAGCTGGGCGGCCAGCGTCTTATTCGGCGCGAGAATGAGCGCAGGGCGCTGGGTTTCTTGGATGACGCGGGCGGCGGTGAATGTCTTGCCGGAGCCAGTGACGCCGAGCAGAACTTGCATCCGGTCCTCGTTTTGGATGCCTTCAACCAAGTCTTTGATTGCGGTTGGTTGGTCGCCTGAGGGGGTGAAATCCGTCACCATTTCAAACGCCAACCCGCCTTCGGATTTCTCCGGACGGACAGGGCGGTGAGGCTCCCACATCTTGCCATTTTTGAACAGCGGATTGCCGGATTCGATCAGCGCGGACAGCGCTTCGACTGTCGCAGTGACGCCATTCGGTGACATCATCTCAGCTTCTTCGAGCGAAATTTCGAGACCGGAAACGGGGTTCAACCCTGCGGCGGCGCGGGTTTTCGGATCAGACGACGCGCCGATGGATGTGCCGCGCGAGGTGCGTTTATCCAGATTGTCTTTGCGGCCCGTTGTGGCCTTTTTGATGTTCTCGGCACGGATCGCATCATTGGGATCAACCGGAATTTCCGCCTGCGCCTTACGCTCCACAGTCACGCGGTGCGTGCCGGCCTTGGAACGTATTTCGCGGGTATCCGCCTTGCGGCTTTCCTTCGCCGCCTGCTGCTCCAGCTCGCGCACCCAATCAGTAAGCGATCCATCATAAGGCGCGCCCTCAAATGCAGCTTGCGGCGACTCTTCAAAGCCGGATGGATTCTTGGGTGAATTTGACATGGCAGATATATGGCCGGAGTCTGGTGAAATGTGAAGGGGAGGCAGAGGAGATGCTGACGGGAGATGTCAGGAGGGGTTCTAGTCTTTGAACTTATTAACTCTGTGCCAATTCAAATAATATGGATGAGGTCGAAGCCCAGGATCTGCGGGAACAATTGCTTTTAGATCAGAGCGCAACAAGTGGGAAACATCGTGGTTTAGGTGTCGCGATTTAATTATGGTGAAATCATCAGTAAGGGACAAAAGACCTCGATCAAACATCCAATGGACTGTACCTGAAAGAGCGATTCCATTTCGTATAGAATCTGGTCCGTTTGCTTCGACTGGCATTATGTGCGCCGCCTCCACTTCGGGGCGACCTCTCCCATTTATCAGCCTAAGACCGGTGAATGAGCAAGTGCGGTCATAGACCATTTTCACATGCTGCTTGAATTTTGCATCACGAAATGGCTTGTTCAATATTTGCAGTACTATAGGCCTTTCAAAGCCAAGCTGTGGCTCCTCACCAAAACCCATTATGGATGTATTTTTAAAGTGCAGATCTATTTCCTGTGCATCATATCGATCGGGCCATTCTTCCTGCTTTGATAAGCCTGCTTCAATAATTGCCGCGAATTCGACATGTGGAATTATGCGAACGGCTTGCACAACACGCCCTCCGTTTATCGAACCGTTTTCGTTGAAGAGCTGCTTTTCGAAACCCCCATTTAATTGGTAGTGCACAGGCGCGTCAAAATCTAAATATTCAACGATATCCGCGTAAAAGTGGTTCGCAATTTTTTGATCAGGCCGAATTGCGGCAACTTTTCCAACACCCGTGTAATAGCGTCCAGAAATGCCTTTTACGGGGCCATAATAAGATACGTAGTCGCCTAGTGCTTTTTTAACACGAGACAAATATTGCGAAGGAAAGTGGTAGTAACTATCCGGCCTGTCGTCGTAATGACTATTTGCCTTGTGGTAGAAAATTGCATTTGCCACTTATAGACATCCTTGTCATTAGGCCAACAACACTCGCTAGGTATCCTGCATTATCCGCAGGGAATATTACAACCCAAAACTTGAGGCCCTCCCGCCCCAATCTCGCCGCACTGCTGCTTCACCCAACAATTCCTGCCTACTTTCCCTTTGAGGATTTCATGACATTTCGCTTATTGCCTGTTCGCTTGCTTGTTTCGTTTGGTTTGGTTTTTCCCGCACTTAGTCCGGTTTTCGCACTTGATACTTCTGCTCCGGTTATCACACAATTCACGCTGGAGAACGGACTGAAAGTGGTGCTTGCGCCTTCGACTACAGCGAAGAATGTGGCGGTGGTGGTGCAGTATGATGTGGGGTCGGCTAATGAGACGCCGGGGCATAGCGGGTTTGCGCATTTATTTGAGCATTTGATGTTTGAAGGCACTAAATCTATCCCGAATTTTGATGAGGTAGCTTCGTCAGTTGGGGCACAAAACAATGCGTTTACGCAGGATGACGGCACGGTTTTTCACATCACGGGACCAAGGGCAGGGTTGCCGGTTATGCTGCGGCTTGATGCGGACCGGATGGCGAATTTGGCCAATTCAGTCACGCAAGAGGACTTGGATAATCAGCGCGAAGTGGTGCTCAACGAGATGCGCCAAAACGTGCTGGATGCACCCGGCGGCGCGGCGCGGACGCAAGGTTCTGTGGCGATTTATCCCAAGGGTCACCCCTATGACCACGCCACAATTGGGTCGATTGCCGACCTTAGAGCAGCGAAGCTGGAAGATGTTGTGGCGTTTCACCGGCAGTATTATGTGCCATCAAACGCCTATCTCGCGGTTGCTGGTGACTTTGATGTGGCAGAGGCCAAGGCTGATATTGAGAAGACATTTGGTTTAATTCCGAAGTTTGAAAAACCTACCTTTTTGGATGCAGTTGCATCGCCTGCAAAGACCGGGCGGATGAACTTCGTGGACGCGGTTCCGACACAGGTTATAGCACTGACGTGGCCGGGCGTGATGGGCTACGGCAAAGATGCGAACCGGCTTGGAGCACTAGCCAGCGCGATGGGCGTGGGCAAGTGGTCGCTTGGCAATAAGCTGGTTTTGGAAAGTGGGATCGCTTCCTCGGCAGGAGCCTACTATGACCAAAAGCAATATGGCGGGGCGTTCACAATCTATGCTGCGGGGGCACAGGGCGTGAGTGCGGAAAAGCTTGAAGCCTCGCTAAATGATGCTGTTGCCAAGATGCAAAAAGACGGCGTTCCACAGGAAGCGCTTGATACATACCGCACTAATTTGGAATCCGGTTTCGACAATGTACCATCTTCGCCGTTGGATTTTGCCATGGCCTTGGGTGGAGCATTAAGCGTGACGGGGGATGCCAATACATGGCGTAATGAGGTTGAAGAGGCTAAAAGTTTCACCACCGGTGATCTAACTAAGCTCTTGCAATCATTCACTAAAGATACCGCAATGGTCGTGACTTTGACGCCGGGTCCGCGCAATACGGACTATCCCCCGACGCTGGCAAATTCGACCGGCAGCAGCCCGACTCCGCAGATTGCAGCGCGGCCGGAAGTGGTCATGCCTGACCTTAAAGCTGGGGCCTCAGTGGCTACAATCTTCCCGGCGGTCGAGACAATAACGTTAGCCAATGGTGCTACTTTGATGAGTTATCAGGTAAGCGATTCCGTGAACGCTGCGCTGGTAATGTCTGTAAAAGGCGGCGCGATTGATGCGCCTGTCGGCCTCGCGGGGCTTGCGATGGATGTTGGCGGGCGCGGGGCGGGCGACATGTCGTTGATTGAGTTTGACCAGAAACTGCGGGACAAAAACATCTCGTTAAATGGTGGCGCGCGCGCTTACGCTTCTAGCATTTCTGCATCGGCGCCGCTGAAGAATTTCGATGATATGGTGAGGTATTTGGCGCTTTCGATTTTGCACCCGCGCTTCGATGATAAGGAATGGAAATCCACAATAGATGGCCAGTTGTCGGGGCTGAAAGCGCAGAAGGAATCGCCGGATTATTATGCCGGGTTGAGCCTTGGGAAAGCGACGTATCCCGAAGGAGCGCTGGAAATACGGGAACTGGATGAGGCGGCTATTAAGGGCTTCACGATTGAGCAAACCAAGGCGCTTTTTTTGAAGCGGATGGACCCGAAAGCGGTTACAATTTACGCCGCCTCCAATATGCCCATTGTTGATATTGCGGCTAAACTTGATAAGGCATTTGCCGGATGGACAAGTGCTGGCGTGGTGCAAGCCTTTGAAAATTCAGCGAAACCTTCGATTAGAGATATGACTTTATCCAACCAAGTTGCCGGCACAACGCAGGCAACAATATTGGCGATGCTGCCCGCGCCGCACTCCGGCACGGTGGAATCGGCAGCCTTCGATATCGTTGTAAACGTGCTCGGCGGCGATCTTAACAGCCGTTTGAGCAAGGTGCTGCGCGAGGAAAAAGGATGGTCGTATGGTATTGGTGCGGGCAAGAGCGGCGACAAAAATCGTGATAACACCATCCTGACAATTGGTACCACGGTGGAGGCTGCCCATACCATGGAATCCATTGCGGAAATCCGGCGAATTGTTGCAGAATTGGCTACAAAACCTGTCACTGAGGCGGAGTTTAAGACAGCGTTGGTGTCAGCTAAATCGCGCTTTCAAGCGGCCTTTGATACGGCACCCGGAACCGCGCAATTGATGGGTGGACTGGCGAGTTCGGGCTTTAATTTGGAGGACATGAAACTGTTTTTGGCCAACCTCGAAAAGGTGACTTTGACGGACGTAAACGCCCAAGCAACCATCCTTGCCAAGAGCCCGATGGCACTGTCTTACGCGGGCGATAAGGCGACAATGAAATAGGTCTGTAAGTAGATCGGAAAGCGGTCGGCAAGTGCCCGGAATGGATGCGGAGATGATGCGGAAAGCGTGCGGAATCGATGCGGGGAGGATACGCCAATCAAATAACGTTAATTTGAACGCTATACTTGCTGGTTTCTAGCTTTGAGGCTGGCAACCCCGGCAAATTTTGGTTACGCAATTTTTATGAACACATTTGCGATATCCGGAATGACGTGCGCTGGCTGTGCTGATAAAGTTGAAAAAGCGTTGCGGGTGATTGCGCCGCAGATAAGCGTGACGCTTAGTCCGGCGCGTGCGAGAGTGCCGAAGGATTTGGAGCTCGCCAATCTGAACGCTGTTCTAAGCGCGGTTGGTCACTACAGGCTCAGTGAACTGACGGCGGAGCCAGCCACTAATTATTTGACTCGCGATTACTTGGCTTGGTTCAAAACCTACTACCCGCTATTTTTGGTCATTGCACTTTGTGCAGTTATAGCGCTCGCGTCTGCCAATTGGATGATGGGCTTCATGGCGGCCTTCTATATAGCGTTCGGCGCATTCAAACTTTTGGATGTTCCGGCCTTTGCGCGCTCGTTTTCCCGTTATGATATTATTGCCAAGCGTGTTCCGCTTTGGGGTTATGTTTACCCGTTCGTGGAGCTGGCGTTGGGCTTTGGATTTCTGTTTTATTTTCAGATGACTTTTGTGACGTGGATTGCTTTGGTCACCAGCCTGATAGGTGCAATCGGTGTTATTCAATCCGTTGGTCGCAAGGAAACGATACAGTGCGCTTGTCTAGGCACTGTCTTTCAATTGCCGATGTCGACTGTGACCATTGTTGAAAATCTTGGCATGGCCACGATGGCAGCTTGGATGCTTTACTTTGGCATGTCGGGCATGGCGCCCGGTATGATGATGGATATGTAAAGGCGTCAGTCGCTTTATTGCCACCGACTGTCGGCATGCTGGCTAGCATCTTTGGTACATGAACTATAATTTGCCTATGAATCGATTTTAGGCAGGCGCATGACCAAACCAGACCGCACACTCTTGGGCATATTATGCATGTGCGCGGGTGTGTTTGTGTTCACGGCGCAAGACACTATTTTAAAATCCGTTTCCGGAACCTACCCGTTGACGGAGGCGTTGGCGCTGCGCTCATTTGTGTCGGTGCCTCTCTTGGCGCTGATGGTTTGGTGGACTGATGGCTTTGTAGCGCTTACTAAAAATGCGGGCTTCCTGATGGGCCGGTCCGTCGTTTTGTTCATTGCTTATTCTTGTTACTATTTGGCATTCCCTGCGCTGCCTTTGGCGGATGCGGTTTCGCTTTATTTCACCGTGCCATTGTTTGTTGTGGCGCTGGCAGGGCCTTACCTTGGTGAACATTCCAATTGGAAAGTGTGGGCGGCGGTTATTGTCGGGCTGATTGGCGTTGTTATTATGCTGCGTCCAGGTTCAAGTCTGTTTGAACCTGCGGCATTGCTCTCCTTGTTTGCCGCAGTCAGTTATGCCTTCGGGCAATTGATGGTGCGCAAGAAGGGCGGCTCGATTTCTGCGCCGGTGTACGGCCTTTGGCAAAATGCGCTGTTTCTGATTATGGCGCTTATTGTACCGCTGATTTTTCAACAAATGGGCATCGTGGATGCGCCGCATCCATCGCTAAAATTTCTGGTTAGGCCGTGGGTATGGCCAACCGTGTTTGATGCGTTGTTGATGTTTTCGTGCGGGGCTATCGCGGCTGTCGGCACTGTTTTATTGGTCAATGGCTACCGTATGGCTCCGGCCAACACCGCCGCGGCTTTTGAATATACCGGACTGATTTGGATTGCCCTGTTTGCCTTCGTGTTTTTTCACGAAATACCACAATTGGCGACGGTGATTGGTGCGGGATTTATTGTTGCCGCAGGTTTGCTTGCGCTCAAAGCGCAATCAAAACGTGTATAAGTCTCTGGAAAAAATGCCGGGTGCGCCGCGCACATCCCCCTGTTCCTCCCAGATACGAAAGAGCAGCGCAGGCGCACACCTAAACGATGTTTTCGTGTAAGACGAGTAAAGAGTCAAGTCACGTAATTTAATCTGTAATTCAAACGATTTGCCCTCTTTCAGCCATAAAATTTACTTGCGAATCTGGTGGCTGTCGGCAAATGGGGCCAAATCATGTCATTGATATTGTTGAATATTTTTATTTTTCGTGACTTGCCAAGGGCAAAAACCATGCGCTAAGAGCCTCCCTGTCCGGCGGGCCTCGTTCTCCCAAGACTGGGTTTTGAGACCGGACAAGTATGAAGACTTTTAGGAGCTACCTATGAAAACCATTATCGCTACACTCATCGCATCCGTTGCTTTTGCTGCTGCCGCTTTCGCTGGCGAAGTTGAAGGCGTGGTAAAGGCATTTGATGCTGCGACCAAGACTGTAACCTTGGAAGATGATTCCACATACGTGGTTGCCGAAGGCGTTGTTGTTGACGCTCTCGTTGCCGGCGCTAAGGTAAAGGTAACTTTTGATGATGCAACGAAGTCAGCAACTGCTGTTGAAGTTACAAAGTAATTCCCAAAAAATTCGCCCTGCTGGTTTGCTGGCAGGGTAAATTTTCGAAATTGCTTCAGCGCTCCGTGGGAAACTACGGAGCGTTTTTTATGTTCTGCCGATGGTTGCTAACTTAACCTATTACTCGCACACTGCACCCAAGGGATGGAGATGCGAATATGCTGACATTGCCGATTTGGGCGGTAGTAATCGGGGCGGCGCTAGCCATTGCGGGGCTTTACGACCGGCTGCTCAATCCAGCCATGCGATGGTTTTTTCGTAGTCGCGCTAACCGCGCTATTGACGAACTAAACACAAGACTTCGCCTCAAAATTCGCCCGTTCAAAATGACTAAGCGCGAAGTGCTGGTGGACCGGCTGACGCATGACCCTGCGATTGTTGCCGAGGCCGAGAGCCATGCCAAGGAAATGGGGATGCCGGTTAAGGTGGCGATGGCGGATGCCGAGCGGTATGCCCGCGAGATTGTGCCATCCTTCAGCGCCTATACTTATTTCAACATTGGGATGCGGCTGGCGCGGTGGATTTCAAACTCGCTCTACCGCGTGCGGCTGGCGTTTACGGACGAGACGCTGATGCACGCCATTGATACGGATGCGACGGTGGTGTTCGTGATGAATCACCGCTCCAATATGGATTATATTTTTGTGACCTACATGGCCTCCAGCGCCACGACCCTTTCATATGCTGTTGGCGAGTGGGCGCGCATTCCTGTGCTGCAAATGCTGATCCGCTCGATGGGGGCTTATTTTATCCGGCGCAATTCGCGCAACGGGCTGTATCGCAAAGTTTTGGCGCGCTATGTGCAGATGGCAACCGCTGCTGGCGTGACGCAAGCGATGTTTCCCGAAGGCGGGCTCTCGCGCGACGGCAAACTGCGGCCGGTGAAGCTGGGGCTGATTTCCTACATGGTGGAAGGTTTTGACCCGACTGGCCGCGACGTGGTGTTTATACCCGTCGGGCTCAACTATGATCGTGTGCTTGAAGATCGCTCGTTGGTGGCCGAGATAAGCGGGTCGCCGCCCAAACAGGCGTTCTATACCAAAGCCGCCAAGAGCTTGGCGTTTATCGGTAAGAATTTGCGCCTGCGCCTTGCGGGCAGGTGGCACAAGTTTGGCTATGCCTGCGTTGCGTTTGGCAAGCCGCTATCGCTGAAGTCGGTGTTTGACGGGCGGCATGTGTCGCACTTCTCCGATCTTGGTGAAGAGGCGCGCAGCGCGTTTATCGAATATTTGGGTGGGGAGCTGATGGCGCGTATCGGCGCGGCGGTTCCGGCCATGCCGGTTTCGCTGGTGGCGCAGGTGCTGGTTTCAAAGCATGGCGAGGGTGTGGACCTGCTGCGGCTCAAGGGCGAGGTGAATGATCTCATTGACGAATTGGGCAAGCAGGGCGTTCACGTTCATGTGCCGCGCAGTGACCGCGATTATGCCGTGACGGCGGGCCTGCGCATGTTCGTGCTGAGGGATATGGTAACGGAGGATGCGGAGGGGCTCTATCGCATTACGCCGGGCGAGGAAGCGCTGGTGGCCTATTATGCCAACTCGTTGGCGCACCACGCGCGGTAGTGGCTAGATTTCGATGTTGTAAAAGCCGAGCGCTTCTTCCAATTCGCCTTGCTCATAGCCAAAGTGCGACTTCACAAATCCTTCCAGCGCGGCAAATTCGGCGCGGAGCGTTTTGGCGTTTTCGGCGCTGCTGTCTTTGATGAGTGCGCGAGCGGCGGTTTCCAGCTGGACGATCATCTGGTGAATAAATGTGTGCTCATACTGCAATCGCGCCACGACTTTATCGAGGCCTGCGCTGTAGCCTTTCAGGGCGGGGAATAGCCATTGGTCCTCAATAGAATGGTGGCCGGTCAGCATTTGGCAGGTCGCGCCGCAGAGATTGCCGAATTGGCGCATATTGGCGACCATTTGCATGGAGGTGATGGTGGTGAGCAGGCTTTCCGCGCTGCCATTGCCTGCAAACACTTGCTCCATGGCCTGGTTGACGCGGGACATCTCGCGCAGGTGCATCGCATGAAATTGCGACAGACGGCGGCCGTGGCGACGCTGTTGGTCGGTGATACCCTCGATTTTCGGTGCATGAGGGCGGGAGGCGTCGTCGGGCAGCTTTATCATTTAGATCCTTCTATCCGGTATTGCTGAAGCTACTGTGATTCAACAAAAGCAAAAGCCGGACAGCGAACTGTCCGGCTTCAATTTTAGTCGGCCAGATTAAGCAGCGATTTCGGCAATCTTGGCGTTGGCTGCGCCCATGGTTGCGGCAACGGCTTCCGGACCGTAGGCCAGCTTATCAACAGTGATAACTTCGACATCTGTCATGCCGAGGAAACCAAGCGCTACGAGCAACCAAGGCTTGAGGTGATCGGCTGAGCCTTCGCCATATGAGCCAGCGGTAGCTGTTACGACATAGACCTTCTTGCCCTTGATGAGGCCTTCAGGACCATTTGCGCCATATTGGAATGTCTGGCCTGGAACGGCCAAATGGTCGATCCAACCTTTGAGGTTTGTGGTCGGGCCGAAGTTGAACATGGCGGCGCCAATGACGATGATGTCTGCGGCCTTGGCTTCGTGGACGATTTCCATTGAGCGGTCGAAAGCGGCCTTTTCGTGGGCGGTCAAGTCAGTTTTGCCTGAACGTGTGGCAATGACCATGGTTTCATCAATGTGCGGCAATGGCTTTGCACCAACATCGCGCAGAGTGACCTTGCCGCCTGACTTGGCAGCAATCTTGTTTGCAAGCTCAGTGGCAAGCTTTGTGGATACGGAATCGCCAAGGCGCGGCGAGGTGGTTACGAGCAGGACTTTTGACATGACATTATTCCTCTTGGAGTTTCACAGTAGACGTTGGGAGCGGTTGTGGTTACCTATTGTTTGTTTGTTACATAAATTTTACTTGTTACGATTTGTAACTTGTGCTGACATACGACAGTTCAACGATTTTGCAAGAGGGCACATTCATGCAGCATACAGACAAAAATGTTACCGGTACCTGCATGGCGGTGCATGAAGTGCTAAGCCAAATTGGTGATAAGTGGACGGTTCTTATCGTGCGCGCGCTCAATGATGGGTCGTTGCGCTTCTCTGAATTACGTCGCGGTGTGGAGGGAATTTCTCAACGAATGCTGACACTTAACCTCAAAACGCTGGAGCGTGACGGCTTCGTGACGCGAACGGTTTATCCCACCATTCCTCCGCGCGTGGACTATGAGCTAACCGCGCTTGGTCACTCGCTTTCAGAGCCTCTGGGCGTAGTTGCGCAGTGGGCGATTACGAACCGTCAACGTATTGTTGACGCCCGCATGATCTTTGACGCGCGGGATAAGGATGTCGGGCCGATGATGCGCGTGGCGGCGGAGTAGTTAGGGTTACGGAAAATGATGTCAGCTGTCGTGACGTTTTTTCTCGCAGTGGCCGCCGTTTCGCTGGCGGCAATCGCTGGCTATCTCCTTTGGCAGGACTGGCAATTTTTATGTGTGAAACACATCCACACTGAGGGGAAAGTTCTCGGCTACCAAACCAGGCAAAGCGAAGACAGCACCTTTTATGTGGCGCGTGTTCAGTTCATCGACGAGGCGGGAAGCGAGCGCGAGTTTGTCGATACTTATGGAAATACATCGCCAGCCAAGGAGGCTGGTGGCACTTTGCCAGTGGTCTACCCTAAGGGCGCACCGCAGCACGCCCGTGTTAAGCGGCCATTTGTGAGGCTGCTGATTTATGCCTTTGTGTTCGGCACGCCGGCCTTGGTATTAGCCAAGTTATATGGATATCTGGGATGACGATCCCATCACAACAGCGGCTTTTGCATCATTTGCAAATGCAAAATATCGCTGGTCCACGGGTTGGCATCGCACACCGCCTCGTTAAGCACTACGCCCAATCCCGGCTCCGTTGACGGGATGACATGACCGTCTTGCCACTCGATTTTCTTATGCAGCAATTCGGCGTGGAAGCCGTCGAATGTCTTGATTGCCTCGAGAATGAGGAAGTTTGGCAGCGTCACCGCCAGCTGAATGTTTGCCGCCGCGACGATGGGGCCACAGTAGCAATGCGGGGCGATTTGGATGTGGTTAGCTTCCGCCATACCCGCAATTTTCTTGGTGGCGAGCAGGCCGCCCGAGCGGCCTAGATTCGGCTGCAATATTGATGCGGCGCGGTTTTCGATCACTCTGGCGAATTCAAATATCGTGCAGAGCCGCTCGCCTGTAGCGACGGGGATGGAGGTATAATGCGCGACTTCGGCCATGACTTCGGGCATATCCGGTGGCACGGGTTCTTCAAACCATAGCGGGTCATAAGGCTCGATGGCGCGCGCCATGCGCTTGGCGCCTGACGCCGTGAACTGGCCATGGGTGCCGAACAAAATATCGCATTTCGTGCCAACAGCCTCGCGGATGGCTTTGACCATGCGGGCTGACAAATCAATGTCGATCAGGCGCGGCTGGTGGCCGTCGAACGCTGTATAAGGTCCAGCGGGGTCAAGCTTCACCGCTGTGAAGCCTTGACGCACATAGTCCATGGCGCAGGCGGCAGCCATTTCCGGATTGTTGTAAACATTGTTGTCTTTGTCTTCAGCCTCGTCGGGATAGACCGAGCCTTCGGTGGGGTAGAGATAAGTGTAGGTGCGCAGCGTCTCATTAACGCGGCCGCCAAGCAGCATGTAGGCGGGCTTATTGGCCGCCTTGCCGATGATGTCCCAGCAAGCCATTTCCAGCGCGGAAACGCAGCCGATCATGGTCGAATCCGGGCGTTGGGTGAAGCCGGAGGAGTATGCGCGGCGGACGAAGGTTTCGATGTCGTGCGGGTCATTGCCGATGAGGTAACGCTGGGCTACGTCCTCGATCATCTTACAGGTGAGGTGCGGATCAAACGAAGCGTTGTAGGCCTCGCCATGACCCACGATGTTATCGGCTGTGGTGAGCTTCACAAAGATGAAATAGCGCCCGCCAATTTGTGGCGGGGGATTAGCAACGACCCAGGTCTTAACGTCCGTGATTCTCATTTATGATCCTCCAAAATCAGACTTGCGCCTTTCCATCCGGTGGCGATGGCGGCGGCGTTGGTGTTGCCGGTTATCAGCGTGGGAAATATCGACGCGTCGATGACGCGCAGGCCTTCTATGCCATGCACTTTGAGGCGGGGATTAACGACTGAGTCCGTTGCGTCCGGGCCCATGCGACAGGTGGAGACTGGGTGATAGACGGTGCCAGAGCGCAGGCGGAAATCGGCGATTAGTTCATCGTCAGTCTGCACTTTGGGGCCGGGCAGAATTTCCTCGGCAATGACGCTTGCCATTGCTGGCTGGGCGGCGATGGTGCGCAGGAATTTCACAGCGTCGAGCATCTCGGAAACATCGTCTTCGTGCGAGAAAGCGTTGGCGACAATGCGTGGCTTATCAAGCGGATTGTTAGATTTGATTTCAATGTAGCCACGGCTGGACGTGCGGCAGTTTGACAGGCCGATGGAGAAGCCCGGCCACGGGTCCGGCGACAGCAGCGGGCGCTCACCGACTTTCGGAATGACGGTGGAAAAGGCCTGAAAATAAAGCTGCATGTTGGGGCGCTTCTGGCCCTTGTCGGTTTTGAAAAAGCCGCCGCCTTGGTTCATAGAAATGGAGAGCGGGCCGTTGCGAAACAAGATGTAGCGCATGCCGACCAACAGCTTGCCCCACCATGGGCGCAGCGTTTGGTTCAGCGTTGGCTGCTTGGCTTTGAAAGTATAATTGATGCCTTGATGATCGGTGAGGTGCTGGCCAACATTGATGTTTTCCTGCACCAGAGGGATGCCAAACTTGGCGAGCAGGGCAGGGTCGCCAATGCCGGAAAGTTGCAGTAATTGCGGTGAGTTAACCGCGCCGCCGGAGAGGATGACCTCGCGGTTGGCACGAACGGATTTGGTCACGCCGCCCTTGATATACTCAACGCCGACAGCGCGCTTGCCTTCGAACAGAATGCGTGTGGCTTGCGCTTTAGTGATAACAGTTACGTTTTTACGCTTCATGGCGGGGCGCAAAAAAGCGCGGGCGGCGGACATGCGCATACCGTTCTTGGTGGTGATTTGGTAAAGGCCGACGCCTTCTTGGTTTTTGCCATTGAAATCCGGATTGAATAGCAGACCCGTTTGCTTCACCGCCTCGATGTAATTGTGCGTTAGCGGGTGTATTTCCTTGTCGATTTTCGACACGTGAACAGGCCCGCCCGCGCCGCGCCACTGGTCTGCGCCGCCTTCATTGTCTTCGAGCGTTTTGAATATTGGTAGCATATCCGCCCAGCCCCAGCCGGGATTTCCAAGCGCTTGCCACTCGTCGAAATCTTGGGGGGCGCCGCGAATCCAGACCATGGCGTTGATGCTGGAGGATCCACCGAGGATCTTGCCACGCGGCCAGTTGTCTTGCTGTCCGGCAAGACCCGCATCAGGTTCGGTTTTATACATCCAGTTATAGGATTTATCGAAAAACATCTTGCCATAGCCCATCGGCAATTGCGTATAAAAGCGCAAATCCGTGCCGCCAGCTTCGAGCACGAGCACAGAAAAGCGGCCGTCAGCGGACAGGCGCTCAGCGACGACTGAGCCTGCCGAACCGGAGCCGATGATGATAAAATCGTAAGCGTTCATGTGTTCCAAAGTGCAATTGTGTTCGGCTTAAGCCTAGTCAATGGTCGGCAAACAAATCCAGCCTTTGCGCCGCCGCCTGTCAATAAAACGACGCAAAGACGTGGTGACAAGTTTGGCAGCACCTTTAACGGAATCGCCATCCGTGCTTACGTGTGCTGGAGATTTGAAATTGAAAAGGAATGCCCCATGCGTGGTGAAGACAGTAACCAGCCAAGCGTCGATTTGACATTGCGCACCGCTGCCATGCCGAAAGACGCCAACGCGGCTGGCGATATATTCGGCGGCTGGGTTATGGCGCAGATGGATTTATCCGCTGGTATGCGCGCCGCCGAGCGGGCTAAAGGCCGCGTGGTGACGGCGGCTGTTAATGAAATGTTCTTTGAAAAGCCGGTGAAAATCGGCGATATTTTGTGCGTATATACGACAATTGAAAAAGTAGGCCGCACCTCGATCGTGCTCAAAGTCGATGCATTCGCGCAGCGTTATTTATCGCATTTGGTTGAGAAAGTGACGAGCGCACGGTTTGTGATGGTGGCGTTGGATAAAGAGGGTAAGCCGACGCCGGTTCCGGCGGAGTAGCTGCTAATTACACGCCACATGCCCATTTTTCCTCGCCATAATGTCAAAATGGAAATGGTCGCTGTGGGCTTTGTTATAGCCCGGTCCTAGCACAGTTGAGAAATAGTCACAGCCGTCGGCGCGGATGGTGTTGAGGAGACCACGTTCGCGGAAGGAGAAGAAACCTTTCTTGCGCACAAGAATATCGTGACCGTTATTGAGCTCGATCTTGGCGACATCCAGCGCGTTGCCTTTTGCGTGTTCCGACATTTTGCCACTGTCGTTGCCGATCATTTTGCGGCACGAGTAGGATGATGCTTGCGTGATGGTGCCGACGCTGGAGAAATAGCGCAGCCGCGCGGCTGGCTGCAATTCATGTTTTACCCAAGAGGCAAATCGCAAGGTCATGGCGCAATTAAGCGTGGCGGCGGGGGTTAATCGCGCGCCGCCGGGCAAACCGGTCACTTCAATCGGATAGGGAATGTTGCACACGCCGCCATCATTAATGGGCGGCAATTCGCGGAAGGTGACACCGAGACGGCGCAGGTCATTGCGGCACGAGGCTTCTTCTTGCGGCATTCCGGCGGGATTGTTGTTGCCAAAGCCGAACGGGCGCGTGAGCCGCGTGAAACCGGCGGCAATGGGGGATTGCACCAAGCGGTCTTCCGGCGCGGGCTGCACTTGCATGGATTGTTCGGGCAGGATTTCATCGCGGGTTAGCGGTGTTACTGGATAAGATTGTTGCGGCTCTATGGGCGCCATAGGAACCAGCGCGGCTGTTTGCATACCGACATCGACATCGGGCCGCATGACGGAATCGGTGGAACAAGCACTGAGCGCTAGACCGGCAACCAAAACACGGATGAAACTGATACGCATGATAGAATCCTTTAGGAAGTATCGAAATTACCACTCAAATATGAATCGTTCGTCAGCGCGGGCGTTAACGTCTAAGGTCATTTCAGGGCATAATTATTGGCAAAAAGCGCGGCCCTTGCGCGGGGCGAGATCAAAATGGAAGTGCAGCGC
This sequence comes from Phyllobacteriaceae bacterium, assembly GCA_043744175.1. Classification (GTDB taxonomy): domain Bacteria; phylum Pseudomonadota; class Alphaproteobacteria; order Rhizobiales; family Rhizobiaceae; genus JANMEX01. The sequence goes on along the minus strand of JAYTVD010000031.1, from coordinate 13,973 downwards.
ATGGTCCGGATCACTGCCGGGGCCAAGCACGGTGGTGAACGGGCCGCAGGCTTTCTCGCGGATTAAATCTAAGAAGAGTTTGGTTTTTGGCTCGCTTGCGGGAGCGACTTGGACGAGGATGATACGCTTATCCGTGAGCGTAAATGAGGCGATGTCGAGTGCGCGGCCATAGGCATGCTCGGACAGTTTTGTTGCGCCGTGCCGCGTGCGGCAGACATAGGCGGAAGCCTGCGTAATCGAGGCGATGGTACTGCCGAGGGTCGATATTGTAATATTTTGCGCGTCATCGCGGATGAAGGTGGAGAGCTTTGAGGCGGTTGGGCAATCAAGCAGCGCTGCCGGTGTGAGCGTGATGTTCGCACCTAGCGATGTGACATCAACGGGATCTGCAATTGAGCAGCCGATGGGGTCGCTGACGGGCGGCATGGGCTTGAAGGTTACGCCAAGGGCAGAAAGTTCGCTCTGGCATGTGCTTGGGCCGATTGTGGGAGTTTCCAACATAGCTGGCGGCGGTGTGATTGTTTCAATGGGTTTGCTGGCTTGCGAAGGTTTCTGCGTTGGAACGGGAATGTCGCTGGCAACGGCGAGGCCAATCAACATAAATTCTATGGAAAGGTACAGGCTAAAAAAGGTAGTCCGGTGCATGCGTCTATCCTAGACAACGGCCTGAGGATGCCGGTTAACAGTGAAACATTCACCTATGGACTCGTTAGCATATAAGTCCCAGCTGGGAAGCCCGAGGATACAGTTTTATGCACGTAGACAAAACCGTGGATTCTGAAGGCCTATGCATTGATGTAAAACGGGCTCGCGGAAACTTGCCTTGTTAAGCAGCGCTCCGGCGGCGCATGTTCATGCCGCCTCTCAGTTAATCGATCAAGGTGTCTGCGCGTTGCCCTGCTCGCTCATGGTGGATTGGAAGCGTTTTTCCATAGAGTTGCTGCGTGCGCTCGACGCTGCCCACCATGCCTTGCTCCTGCACGTATGAAAAAATGGCCACATAGCGGGGCGTTGTGCCCGCTAATGGTGCGACTCGATGCAGCGAGTAGCGTCCTTGGAATAGCTGCAAATCGCCGGGTTCTAACTTTAACGAAATCACTTTGTCGGAGGTTCCGTCCAGTACCTTAACGACTTCATCAAAGTTCTCGTCGTCTGAACTGCGAATCATTGGCGCGTATTCGAAGGCGCCGCCGTTGTCGGCGTTCTGTAACGCCAATGTTACCGTGTAATTGTTGGTGTCAAAATGCCAGGGAAAGCCGTTTCCTTCCCACGCTGCATTGACGATCACGTCGGCTAACGGATCGGCATAGCGAAAGAATTGGCCTTCGGGTTCTTGAAGACATTCACGAATGAATGTGTCGAAGCCCTCACTATCGAATACAGTGCGCACCACACCATTTGAACGGAAGTTGTCAGCGGGGATGAACGCGTTCGACCTGTCAAAAAAACGTCGCCGAGGATCGGTTGCGGGCAAGCTCGGGTCGTCCTTGGTGAAATAGGGGTTGGTACGCGAATAACTACGGTGGCCTTTGTCGGCGACGCTTTCTGCTTCTGCGACAGCTGCGGCAATACCTGCAGGGGTAAGAAAGCCTTTCAAGACTGCGCATCCCCTTAATTCAAGCTCGCCGCGCACGCGGGACAAGATGGCATCACGCTGCGGTCCGGGCGTGGAAATTGGATAGATTTCGTGGTTGATCAAGTCTCTTGCTGAAAGTCCCATTGGTTGTCTCCCATTGAGATACAAAGTGCAAATCGTAATCTCGCGGCAAACCGCTCACTGCCGTTATCTCGACATTGCGAAGTCGTTTTAGACGGTGGTTTGGATAGAGCGTGCAAGACTAAGGATCTAAACAGTTTCTCGGCCTGCAGGGTCGCTATTGCTATATTTTTGCCAATTTCTGTTCTGTAGCAACGTTGCCATAGGGGCTACGTCCCGCATATAGGTCCCAAGCCCAATAAATTGTTGGGCGAAGTAGAGGACTTTCTCAATGCTCACGTCACCATCCGTACTGCCAGTTTTGCTGTTAATCGCCTCAAATGTTTTCATGACGTTCGCTTGGTATGGCCACCTGAAATATACAGGATCGCCGCTTTACATTGCGGTGTTTGCCAGTTGGGGCATCGCGTTTTTTGAATATTGGCTGGCGGTGCCTGCAAACCGTATTGGCCACCAAGTCTATTCAGCCGCGGAGCTGAAGACCATGCAGGAGGTTATCACGCTGGTGGTTTTCAGCCTGTTTTCGATTTTCTGGCTGAAGGAAAGTTTTACCATGGGGCACGTCATCGGCTTTGCGCTGATTGCTGCCGGGGCTGCAGTTATCTTTAAGGCTTAGTGCTTCGATTCGCCCACATGGGCACAAGTTCGACGGCCAGCATCGCGCAGAAAATGAGGGCGCAGCCGGTGAGGGACATTGCAGACAATTTGCGGTGAAACACTAGCGCATCAAATAGGCCAGCAAACAAGGCTTCTGACGAAAGAATGATGGCCGCTTGCGCCGCTGTTGTGTGGCGCTGGCCGATGGATTGCAGCGTGAAAGCAATGCCGCCCGCGATGACGCCCGCAAACAAGATGTCATCGGAAGCGAGAATAACCGCCGTCCAATCCAAGCGCTCAAAGAGCAGTGCTAGTATCCAGCCGAAAACGGCGGTAACCGCAAATTGTATGACGGCCTGCGTGATCGGGCGGTTGGTTTTATTGGCATAGCGGGTGATAAATAGGATTTGCATAGCCCAGAACAGTGCGCATAAAATCGTGTACCAATCGCCGACAACAAAGCGGTCCAAGTGTCCGCCGGACAAGAGAAATATTCCAAGCAGCGCAAAAAGCGCAGCGGGCCAGACCACCCAATGCGGCCATTCGCGATAGAGCACAATGCCGAGCAGCGGTACCATTATTAGGTAAAGCCCGGTGAGAAAGCCGGAGTTGGTAACAGATGTGGTGAGAAGGCCTGACTGCTGGGAGAGCATCCCTAAAAATAGAATAAAGCCAATGCCGCCAAAGGCTTGCCAGTCAGATTTGCTGAGCGCGAGAGGTGCGTTTCGACCTTCTTTCAGTGCCAACGGCAGCATCGCCAACGTTGCCACACTGAACCGTAGCGCGATGAAGAAAAACGGCCCGATATGATCCATCGCGTCAGACTGGGCCAGAAAACCCATGCCCCAGATGGCAGCGGTGATGAGCAAGATGGCGTTGGCTTTGGTGCGGGACATGAGTGATTCCAGATGTTTGCTACTGATAGCTGAGTGCCACCTGCTTGTCAGGAGCGATTTGTTCGCTCTTGCCATGTTGTCAGCTACGCCATAGTTATTGCCAGTCGAAAGAGGACAATACCGGAAGGCGAGCCCGGTTGGTTTCTGGCTTCAGAAATTCCTGTTTGCGCCTTGAAAGAGGCACGAGCGAACCCGCGACGCAACATGGGTAGAATTCCGCTGCCTGTGACGTGTCATTTCTATGGGGTTCACAATGACTGATAAAACGACGACATTAGCCACTGGCAGCACGCGCTCTCCGGCTTTTATTTTCATATTTATCACCGTGTTGCTGGATATCTTATCCATCGGCATTATCATTCCCGTGCTGCCAAAACTGGTGCAGCATTTGCTTGGCGGTGATGTTTTGAAAACGGCTGAGTTGTTTGGTTGGTTCATTTCCGTCTGGGCCGTGATGCAGTTTATTTTCTCGCCGGTAATGGGCGCGCTTTCGGATCATTTCGGGCGGCGGCCTGTGATTTTGACCAGTAATCTGGCTCTTGGCATTGATTATGTCATCATGGCGCTGGCACCAAATCTTTGGATATTGTTTGCAGGGCGCGTGGTTTCCGGCATCGCGTCGGCGACAATTTCTACGGCGCAGGCCTATATTGCTGATATTACCGTGCCGGAAAAACGTGCCGGAGCCTTTGGCATGTTGGGCGCAGCGTTTGGCATCGGGTTCGTGCTCGGGCCGGCGCTCGGCGGCATATTGGGCCACTATGATTTGCGGCTGCCGTTTGCTGTCGCCGCCTGCATGAGCTTGGCGAATTTCACTTATGGCTATTTTATTTTGCCAGAATCGCTTCCTTTGGATAAGCGCGCACCGTTCAGGTTTTCCAAGGCAAACCCAGTTGCGTCGGTTAAGATGCTGGCGCGGGACGGGCAGCTCATACGTCTTGGTTTTATTGGTTTTTTAATACAGCTTTCGCATCAAGTTTTACCGGCTGTCGCTGTGCTTTACATGGGGTTTCGCTATGGATGGCAAGAGCGTTCTGTTGGCCTCGTGCTGGCATTTGTTGGCGTTTGCGCAATGGTGGTGCAGGGCGGGCTGGTGCGGCCTGTTGTGGCCAAGATTGGTGAGAAGGCGGCAATGTGCATTGGGCTTGGTGCAGGGGCGCTGGGATTTGCGATGTATGGTTATGCGCCCACAGGAACCATGTTCTTGGTCGGTGTGCCGGTCATGGCGCTGTGGGGCTTTGCGCAGCCTTCAATGTCGGCCCTTATGAGTGCGCGTGTTGGCGCTGATGAGCAGGGCAAATTGCAGGGCGCTAGTGCTAGCCTGATGGGGCTTTCCGGACTGGCAGGCCCTTGGGTTTTTGCGCTCTCATTTGCCTATGCCATTGATCCTGCAAAGGGATTGCTGGTTCCAGGCCTGCCATTCTATCTTGCGGCAAGTGCCATGGTGCTGGCCTTGATCGTTGGTTTGGGTGTGACCAAAACCACAAAATAGGATCGCGATAATGGCCGGCTATTCTTCTAACCCGCTGGTGAAAAAACTGGGTTTGAAGGATGGCATGGCTGCGATGCTTGTTGGTGTGCCACAGCATCTGCCGGAGATCAGCGCGTTTCCCGGATTCGCAAATGTGGAAACATCTGTCCAAAATGGTGCGCGCGATCATGATTATGTTCATTGGTTTGAGACCGATCGTGAAACGCTTGAAAACAACCTGACGCCCTTGGCATCGCGCCTCAAAGCAGATGGTATGCTGTGGGTGTCTTGGCCGAAAAAATCGTCAAAAGTGCCAACCGATATTAGCGAAGACGTTTTGCGAACCGTGATATTGCCGACAATGTTGGTGGATGTGAAAGTCTGTGCCGTTGACGAGGTTTGGTCCGGCCTCAAATTCATGTGGCGCAAGGATTATCGCGGGAATGTGATTTGATATTTATGATGGATTGGACGAGCCTCTTGTCTACGGACAGATTCACTTGGAGGCCACGGCCATGAAATACTATTCAAAGAGCGCACTTGCCGCCATTCTTTTCACAGGGTTTTTAGTTCCTGCCTTTGCTGCGGGCGATGCGCCTGCGACTGATACGCCGGACACAACCAAAGTGCTTACAGATCTGCAAAAGGCTGAAAAAAAGTGCAAGGACACCAAGGGCAAGGTCTGGGATGTCAAGAATAAGAAATGTGTCGATCAGGCGGCCATGCTTTTGGATGACGAGAGCATTTACGAAACCGGGCGCTATCTGGCTGTTAACGGCCGCTATGACGAGGCCATTACGGTATTGAACGGTGTCGCCAACCCCAATGACAAGCGTGTTCTAACATATCTTGGCTATTCTTACCGCAAATCCGGCCAGATTGACGTTGGCATGAAATATTACGCTGATGCGCTGGCGGTTGATCCAAACTATGTTTTGGTGCGCGAATATCTGGGCGAAGCCTATATTCAAAAAGGCGATTTGGCTGGCGCACGCAATCAATTGGCGGAGATTGAAACACGTTGTGGAGAGACCTGCGGCGTTTATGTTGATCTTGCCAAGAAGATTGATTTGGCTGCCAAAATCTAATACTATTTGTTTATCTATCTGATTTTATTGGTGAAATATTTTACGTGAAATGTTGGCCAAAAAAAGCTATAGTTTGATTTGAGATCAGAAACACGGTTCCCGTATTCGAATTCGGGGGCCGTTTTTATTTTGCCCAAAGGGGCTAAACGAAGAGAGGGCACGCTTGTGTCAAGGCAATCTGTTCCGATGACTGCATCGGGTTTCGCGAAACTCAAAGAAGAATTGCGCTGGCGTCAGCAGGACGAGCGGCCGCGTATTATTGAGGCGATTTCGGAAGCACGTGCGCATGGCGATCTGTCTGAAAATGCTGAGTATCATGCTGCGAAAGAGCAGCAATCGCTGAACGAAGGTCGCGTTGGCGAGTTGGAAGACTTTTTGGCTCGTGCCGAGGTAATTGATGTTTCCAAGCTTACCGGCACAAAAATCAAATTCGGTGCGACGGTCATGCTCATTGACGATGAGACGGAAATTAAGAAGCAATATCAAATAGTTGGTGACCAAGAGGCTGATGTGAAATTGGGACGTATCTCAATTTCCTCGCCAATTTCGCGGGCTCTGATTGGCAAAACTGAAGGCGACACGATTGAAGTCAATGCACCGGGTGGGGCACGTGGCTATGAGATTTTGAGTGTTAAATATATTTGAGGGTGGCACGGTTGAGGGCTATCGCTTCTCGCCGCTGGACTTAAATATTGCAGGCCGGACGCCTGGAATCAGCGCTTTTATGCGTATTCGCAATGGCGCTGCGTTTCTGGACGCAACCATCCGCAGTCACATTGACTTCTTTGATGAAATTGTCGCCTTGCACAATCAATGCACGGATGAAACTGCGACGATTTTGGCACGATTAGGCCAAGAATTCGGGCCGAAACTGCGTGTTTATCACTATCTGGATCGCGTGTTCCCGCAAGGCACCCAAGGACATATTGCAACCCCTGGCGATGCGCCGCAAAGCGTTGTGAACTATTCCAATTGCGCTTTGTCGCTGACGCGGCACCAGTTTGTGACGAAGCTGGATGACGACCATTTGGCCATTCCAAACGCGGTCGAAACGGTCGCGAAGATGATACGAAATGGATACGGAAACGATACGCCGTCGATGCGCCACACGCCCGAAGTTAATACGCGGATGATGTGCTTTTCCGGATTGAACCTTGCGCGCGATAATAATGGCCGATTGTCGGTTCCGGCTGTCGAGCCGGTTTCTGGCGGCGGCGATATTGGATTTTTCCGAGTTAGCGAAGACACACACTTTTTTCATGATCCGCGATTTGAGCGGTTCAGTGCTGGTAAGTTACGACGCACTTTTGCGGGCTATCTTTACTGGCACTTAAAATATTTGAAACCGGGAACGGGCTTTGCCAACTATGAACTGGACCAAAATCCCAACAGCCGTTTCAAAAAGAAGCAGCAGGTATTTTTGTCCAACAGTCTTTTTGCCGGGACAATGGAGGACGTGCGGCATCTGTTGCCCGCCAATCCTCTGGATAGGTTTACTGGACTTTTGAATGAAAAGCGTCGTCTGATTTTTGAACGTAACGGTACGCTGCTTTCCTCCTTTGGTAACGGCAACGTTGCTGACATTGTGAGGGCGCATTCGGATGCGGCTTGTTTTGCACTTGCCTTTGAAGGAGTGCAATTATCATGAAATCATACGTTATCAATTTAGACCGCTCGCCGGAGCGGCTGGCGGCTTTCACCGCGCAGGCGGCGAAGGCCGGCATTGCGTTTGAGCGGTTTGCGGCCATTGACGGTAAGTTCGTGCCAGCCGCAGAGTTGCGCGCGCATTTGGCCGATCGCTTTGAATTTCAGCCAATCAATGTTTACGAGATAGCTCTATTCCTCAGCCATCGTGCCTTGTGGCAGAAGCTGGTCGATAGCGGCGATGCGTGCTGCGCGATATTTGAAGATGACGTGGTTTTGTCGGCGCAGACCGCAAAAGCCTTTGGGCAACTTGAGGCGACAACGATGCGTTTTGATGTAGCGAAGCTAGAAACGACGACCCGCAAAGTGATTATCGCTAAAGAGGCGGTGGCAGTTGGTGATGGTTTTTCTCTGAGTGTGCTGAAGAGCTGGCACGGTGGCGCTGCCGCCTATGTCTTATCGCGACAGGGTGCCGAAAAACTATTGGAGCAAACCGTAAAAGTTGCTGACCCCGTGGACCAAGTGATCTTTGATCCGATCTCCAAAATCGCGCGCACATTGCATCGCCTGCAACTGGTTCCTGCAGTTGCAATTCAAATGCAGTTTTATAATAGCCAAGAGCAATCTGATGCCTTCGTTTCAACGGTCGGACGGCAAGAGACGGCGAGCAAACTAATTCGACATGGACTGGGGATCGATCTGCAGCGCATGATGAAGCGACTCTATTCCAGCCTCGCAAGGCGGTTACAGGCAGCGAACCCAGTAAACATCTACAGACAAATACCTTTTGCCGATGAGGCAGTTGCGGCAGCGGGACAAAATTAGATGATTAACAAATTTTTTGCCGCGATATTGCCATTCTCGCTTACAGCGTCATTTGCGCGGCGATTGCTTTCAATTTTGGGATTTGGCGCAGGTACGGATGTAAACGCCAGCGGCGAAATTGTTGCGATGGAAGCTGCCATGAAAATGGCTTGTGTGGATTCGAAAGCCAATCCAGTTTTGTTTGACGTTGGCGCCAATACCGGCGCATGGACGAGTGCAGCGCTTTCTGCATTTCCGAAGGCTCAAATTCATGCTTTTGAACCCTCAAAATCACACCAAATGCTATATTTGAAATTGCACGCCAGCAATGACGCAGTGATACTTAATAACTTTGCCCTTGCGGCAACAAGTGGGACGGCTACTCTTTATAAAGATGCGGACGTTACCGGCCTTGCTTCTCTGACTGCGCGGGATCTTTCCCATATCGGTATTGTCATGGATTTAGCTGAGAGTGTCGAACTCGACACGCTGGATGCTTACGCGGCGCGAGTGGGCATAACACAAATTGATTTCGTAAAAATTGATGTTGAAGGCCATGAATTAGACGTGCTTCGAGGGGCGACAAGAATGCTAGCCGAAAAGCGCATTCGTGCTGTTCAATTTGAATTCGGTGGTACGAATATTGATACCCGCACGTTCTTCAAGGATTTCTTCAGTCTATTCACCGGGCTTGGCTACGCCGTCCATATCATCCGACCTGGCGGCAGGCTTTACCGTTTGGCGCGTTATCGAGAGTTTTATGAGCAGTTCCGCACAACAAACTATATTGCTGTGGTGGATTCTAAGCAGCGGTAACGCTAGGCTCACACCCACACCGGAAGCATATCATGACCAATTTGATTACACGTTACCTGCGACGCAAGCGTGACCCGATAGACTTGCTTGTGGAACTACTGGGGCGCGAGGCCAGCTTAAAAACTTTGGTTCATGTTGGCGCACACATCGGTCAGGAGCGCGGGCATTATGAGGCGGCGGGCTTTACGCGCATTTTGTGGATTGAGGGCTCGCCTGCCACACACGAGCGCCTTGTGACAACTATGGCCGAGCAAAATGCACACAATGAAAAGGCCGGGCGGGTGGCTCGCCACGAGACCCTTTGCGGGCTGATGACTGACAGTGACGGAGACATGCTGACGCTGAAGGAATATTCCAATGATGGCATGTCCAGCTCGCTTTTCGCACCGACGGTAACTATGCGCGAGCGCTGGCCAGATGTGATGGAAACGGGCGGTGGCGAGACTGTGCCATCGGCGCGGTTAGACACATTGCTCGCGATGTCCGCCACATATGGTAAGCCCGATCTTTTGGCCGTAGATGTACAGGGTGCCGAACTGATGGTTCTCAAGGGTGCAACCGAAACGTTGAAATATGCCAAGGCTGTGATTTGCGAAGTGTCATCTCAGCCTTACTATGAGGGCGGGGTGCTCTATCCGGAGCTTTCAACATTTTTGGCAGCACACGGATTTGCGCCGCAAAGCGTGCCGCGCCGACATGGCGATATGCTGTTCTTGAGAACATAATAGTGAGCGAGGGTAAAGTCATCTCGACCATCAACGGTGGTCTTGGCAATCAAATGTTCCAGTATGCCGCTGGGCGGGCACTGGCCTTGCGGCTTGGTGTGCCATTGGAGCTGGACATTAGTTTTTATGGTGCAGGTCGGCATCGCTCGTTTGAACTTGGCAAGTTTGGAATTGTGGCAGCAATGGCCGCCAAGCGGGGACTTTTTGCAAAACTGCTGGGTGGGAAAGATGCTTTACCTGAATTTGATGAAGCCCACTTTCACTTTGACCCGCGTTTTGACGACCTTCATTCGCCTGTGAAACTAGAGGGCTACTTCCAGTCACCGCGCTATTTTGCAGGTTATAGCGAAAACATCCGGCGCGAACTTACGCCGCCCAATCCTGTCGATCGCGAGACATTGGCGCTTGGTGCGCGGATGGGTGGTGAAGGGTCAATTTCGCTGCATGTGCGTCGCGGTGACTATGTTAGCAAGCCGTCCGCAGCCTCGGTGTTTTCTCAATGCACCTTAGATTATTATCGCAAGGCGCTTAAACAGTTGCCGGCTGATCTACCGGTTTATGTGTTTACAGATGATTTGGTCTGGGCCAAGTCTAATTTGGAATTCGGGAGAGCGCTCATTTTCGCTGGCGATCGTCCTGTGGTTACGGGTTTAGGTGACCTATGGCTTATGACGAAAGCCAGCCATCATATTATAGCGAATTCGACTTTCAGCTGGTGGGGGGCTTGGCTAAAGACCGCTATTGGAACAACTATTGCACCAACGCCTTGGTTCAAGACAGATGAAAATTCAGACGTTGATCTAATACCTGAAAATTGGTTGAAAATAGAGTTAGGCGGGCAAGCCAATGAACATATTATTTGATCACCAAATATTTATGATGCAGCGTTACGGCGGTATTTCACGATATTATTTGCAGACGGCAATAGAGCTGAATAAGTTGGGCCAAAATGCGCATATCGTTGCGCCATTTTATATCAATAAATATCTGCCTGATGCACCAAACGGGTTGGTTTTTGGTAGGGCGATTGAGGATTTCCCGTTTCGCTGGCAGTCTATGACGCAAGCCGTGGGGCGGTTTTCTGTCAATCGCCACGCCAAGCGATTTAAGCCTGATATCGTGCATGAGACTTATTTTAGCACTGAGCCAAGTGTCAAATCTGCGGTTCCGACCGTTTTAACCATGTATGACATGATGCCGGAAATTGCGGATCGCGACAACAAGAAGAAAAATAAGCATTGTCTGTGGAAAGAGGCGGCAGTGGCGCGCGCTGACCATATTATTTGCATTTCGCAGCACACCAAGACCGATTTGATGAATATGTTGGGCGTGAGTGCAAGCAAACTATCGGTGGTCTATTTGGCACAAGAATTTGTTGAGCCAAATCCAGTTGTTTCGGCGGATTTGAAATCCCAAAAACCATATATTTTATATGTTGGTCAGCGTTATGGCTGGAAAAATTTCAGCCGCCTGCTTGCGGTGTTCGGCAATTCCAAGCGGCTGCGAGAGACGTTTGATCTCGTTGCATTTGGCCCGCAAACAAAAGTGCAGCCTGACGAAATTGAGATGATAGCGAAACTTGGTTTGGGCGAAGACCAAGTGCGGTTTCTGACTGGCGGTGATGATGTTCTGGCGGCGCTATACAGCAATGCCGCTGCTTTCGTTTATCCCTCGCTTTATGAAGGCTTTGGGTTGCCGCCGCTGGAGGCGATGGCGCATGGTTGTCCGGTTATTTCCACCAATACCAGTTCGTTGCCGGAAGTGGTGGGGAATGCAGGTGAGTACTTCGACCCTCTCTCCCAGGACGAGATGCGCCATGCGCTTGAGGCTGTTGTGTTCTCGCCAACGCGCACAGCGGAATTGATTGCGCTTGGACGGGCGCAAGCTGCCAAATTCTCTTGGGAAAAATGCGCTAAGGAGACATTGGATGTTTATCGCAAAGTGAGTGGCAAGCAATGAGTGAAACGGCACTGATCTGCGGTGTTGGCGGCCAAGATGGCGCATTGCTGGCGCGGTTTCTGCTTGGCAAGGGATATGCTGTTTGGGGCACGTCTCGCGATGCGCAGGGTAGCAGCCTTTCCAATTTGGCGCGTTTAGGAATTCGCCAGCAGGTTAACGTGCTGTCGATGCAGCAAGAGGACTTTCGCAGTGTGTTGATCGCGCTGACCAAAAGCGGCGCGGATGAGATTTATTTTCTTTCCGGCCAATCATCCGTGAGCTTGTCGTTTGAGCAACCTGCCGAGACCATGCAGAGCATTACACTTGGCACGCTCAATATGCTCGAGGCATGCCGCATGGCGGGACGCAGCGTTAAATTATACAACGCCGCATCAAGTGAATGTTTTGGTGACACAGGCGGCGAGCCGGCAACCGAACAAACGCCCTTTCGGCCAGTTAGTCCCTACGCTGTTGCCAAGGCTTCGGCCTATTGGTTGGTTAACAGCTACCGTCAGGCCTATGGGCTTTTTGCCTGCAATGGGATTTTGTTTAATCATGAATCGCCGCTGCGACCCGAACGCTTTGTGACGCAAAAGATTGTCAAGGCCGCGCAACGCATAGCTGCCGGTTCCAGCGAAATATTGGAGCTTGGCCGTCTTGATATTCAGCGCGATTGGGGCTGGGCACCGGAATATATTGAGGCGATGTGGCTGATGCTACAACAGGACCAGGCCGATGACTTCATCGTTGCCAGTGGTACGACCTCAACCTTGGAAGACTTCGTGGAGCGATCATTTGCGGTGTTTGGTTTGAATTGGCGCGATCATGTGAGGCAAAATCAGAGTTTCTTCCGTCCCACAGATATACCACGAAGCAGCGCTGATCCATCAAAGGCGGCGCGCGTTCTTGGCTGGCAGGCTAGGTATAAAGTTGGCGATGTGGTGGCGGCGATGTCGAACCCTGAGTTCTAGGCCTTGATTGCTGAATTGCCTATTGAAAACCTGGTGTCGGTTTCGAGCGCCTTGCCAATGCGCTCATTGTAGTCCAGGAACGCTAAGGCGCGGCGTTTGTTTTCGATTAGGTATGGCAGCCGTTTGTCATAGTCTTGGTCGTCAACTAGCGTTGCTGCTGCCATAATTTCTGCTTTGCTGTTGCAAATAATCATCCCGCGCGGATCAAAAAAATGCGCGATGTCAGGTGCCCCCCAATATATGGGAACGGCCAAACAGATTAGACTATCCAACAGCTTTTCGGTGAAATAGCCTCCGGTCCGGGAGTTTTCTATGACTATCGAAAATCGGTATGGAGCAAGCGCGTCTGCTTTGTCATCGAAGGGTTTATAGCCGCGACCCATCACATCGACATCCAGCGAATTCTTGTGAATAGCGCGCACCACAGAGTGGCGTAATCTATGGCCCCCGGCCTTCCATTTTTTAGAGGCAACCAGCGAGATATTTTTTTTCTTGGCAGAATAGTCCCGCTCAATATCGGTTATCCATGTCGTGCCAAAGGCAAGGAAACGCGCATTCGGGCAGGCCTTTAGGAGCCACGTGTTATGCGTCAAAATCCTATGAAACTTTGCACCAAATAATTTCAAGTAGAGATAGTATTTGCCGTGAATGGCGGGCGGCTCCGCCAAAAGCAACGAAATTTTGCACGGAAATTTTGCTGTGTTTAGAAAATAGATTTGGTCGCTGGCAATGATGATGAGATGGTCATCGGCGGCCATTTCGGCAATTGTTTTGCCAGGCGCTGCTTCACCGCGTAGGAAAGGGATATCACTTTGCTGCGTGGTCAACTTAAGCGGCAGGGTTTTATGATGCGCGAAGTCGATAAATGCGATGCGCATTGTCAGACAGCCCGCGCTTTTTGGTAGTCGGTGGAAAACTCGTCCCATACGCCTTGAACGCCATTTTCCAACGCTATATTCGGTTGCCAGCCAAGGCTTGTGATTTTGCCATTGTCCATCAGCTTGCGCATGGTACCGTCAGGCTTTGAAAGATCGTGCGCGATGCTGCCAGTGAAACCAGCTGTTTTGGCAATGATGGCTGCCAAATCTTTGATCGCGATGTCTGTGCCAGACCCGACGTTAACATGTTCATAGTCGCTATAATTCTTCATCAGATATACCAGCGCATCAGCACAATCATCGGCGTGAAGAAATTCGCGGCGTGGCGTACCTGTGCCCCATAACGTGATTGATGGCGCGCCTGACGCTTGTGCCTCAAACACTTTACGGATGAGTGCTGGCATCACATGGCTGTTTTGAGGGTGATA
>JAYTVD010000030.1:0-8421 GCA_043744175.1 Phyllobacteriaceae bacterium | reverse complement strand
TTAATCCTCTCGCGCCGGTTTAAGGTGACTATAAACTCCGTTTTTGAAAATGGTGTCTTGCTTGATGCGTCCGCATATCGCGCTGACCAAGAATCAGGGTTGCTCGGACGACTATCTGGTGGCCTCCCTGTAAATTGGTGTGCCAGCAAAATTGTGGTGTCGTATGATGCGGGGTTTAGCAGCGTCCCAAGCACACTGAAAAAGGTTGCTATTGGAACCTTCACTTCTCTGATTACTGAGGCTTCACGCGATCCATACGTGAAGTCAACAACCGTGGAAATACCCGGCGTCGAGACGATAAAGACAGATCTTTGGTCCGGCTCTTTGCCCGGACAAGCCGACGGAGGTGGTATTCCCGCTGCGTTGGTTGGCTCCCTGAGCCGGTTTATCTACCGCAACTTCATCTAAAGCTGGAAATTAACGGGGCAATCAAAACATGACGACGCTTGCCGATACCCCAGCAGGCAGTATAGCGCGGCTTGACGCCGCGCTGGCCCGACGAGGGCAGGATGTGACGCTTCGCCGTGTTATGCTCTCTGGGGGCGTCCAAACTCCCGTAGATGTGACTGTACGCGCTCTTGTCCGGACGGTTCCGATTACAAAGACAAATACAAATAGCCTGATTGGTTCGATAGACCAGATTCACAGGACGATAATCTTAAGCCCGACGTCAATCGCTTATGATGCATGGCCTTGGCCTATCCGAAAAGATGATACGATCATCACCAAAGGCGTTTTTGGTGCCCCTGATACACCATACAATGTGGAGTATCCAATGCCGTTTGAGTCCGCCGGTGTTCTTGTGCGCATTGAACTGATGGTGAAGGGCGGCTGATGGCACGCTTTCAGTCTGTATCTGAGACATTCCGCGTCGCGTCGCAAAAGACATTGGAGCAGGCGCACCGAATTTTGGTGGCGACAGCAAAGCGCGAGCATTCGCGGATCATGACGAGCGACCCGCAGCCGACGACATTTACGCGTATGGTTGATGGAAAATTCGGTGCCGTCGAAGAGTCCGTAAAGCCGACCGGAATTATTGTTTACCGCTACCCGCGCATGGAAGAGGCCGTCCAGTTCGCTATGGAAACTTTGTTTGATGGTTCTCCGGTAAAGTCCGGTGAATATCGAAAATCCCATATTCTTTTTGTGAATGGAGCGCCGGCAACAAACTTGAAGGGCTGGAAGCCCGGCACTGAGATCACCATCACCAATTTTTTGCCATACAGCCGGAAAATTGAGGTTGGCAAGATGCGAATGCGGGTTTCAGGGACAGATATGGTTTACCAGCGCGCGCGCAAGAAGATAATGGCGAGATTTGGCAACGTGGCGAAGATCGACTTCACCTATCGTGCATATATCGGTGGGCATATGATCAGCCAAAGCAAGGCTGCCGCTTACCGTGGCCATAAGCGTTCTGCGACAGGCACGATTGAGAAAACCTTAAAGCCGGGTGAGCATAATAAGTCGGATGTCCGCTTCCCTGTCCTTGTGATTTCGGAGCGGTAAAATGCCAGATTATGCAGGCGCGGAAGCCGCAATACGTGACCGGCTTATTGCCGGGTGGACGACTACAAGAATTGCCTTCGAGAACGAAGCAAATGCTGAGCCGTGGCCACCGCGCGATAGCAATAATCTTCTCATGCCGTGGGTTTACCTTGAGGTCGAGTGCGAAGGATCAAAGATCGTTGGCAATGGAAAACCTGATAATCACCTCTACCATTATGAGGGGATGATTCATGTTCACGTCTTCTCGCCAAAAGGAATAGGGGCTGCGCTTGGCAAGCAATATGCCCTCACGATTGGCGAACTATTCCGTCGCAAGGAATTCTACAATTCAGTCCCTGGATACTGTGTTCGGACCGAAGATCCTTTTCCTGCACTTGGGAACGCAAAATCAGACGATGGGCTTTGGTTTGGAACAACCATGACCTGTCCATTTGTTTACTGGCATCGCGGCTAACCCGCATAACACCAAATTTGAGAGGATACCGCTGTGGCATATCAAGAAAATTTTAATGGCTATGTAGCCTACAAAGCGCAGTCCGGCAAAGGCGTTCAGGCATCAGGCGCAGGCGCAATCATCCTGCCAATTTCAGGTGGCCAAGGCGGTCGTTTGAGTAAGGCGGCGATCAAGGATCCAATCATCCGCCAAGATGCGCAGCAAATTCGTGGTCGCCACGGATCACAAAAAACATCTGGAACGTACGGCGGGACAATCTCGCTTGGCGGTATTGATCCAATTCTCGCCGCCGTTATGCGCAATAGCTTCTCTGCTGCTGATTTAGCTGTTACGCAGGCCACTGCGGGCCTCACATCGATTACAACAACTGCCAGCACTATCGTAGCTGCTGCTGGCTCTTGGATCACCGCAGGTCTGCGCGTCGGCGATATTGTGCGCCTCACCGGCCATTCAACGGCTGGAAATAACAGCCGTAATTTACGCATCACCGCCCTTACTGCACTCGTGATGACGGTTGCAGAAACATTGATTGTCGATGCTGTAGCAGACACCACGTTCACTGTCACTCGCGCCGGCCGCAGCTTGGTAATGCCGACTGCCGGTAACTTGGTGAAAACCTACTTTACGATTGAAGAATACGAATACGGCACCGACCAATCGCAGATATTCACCGACTGTGTGTTTTCCCGTTTTCGCATCTCAATGGGAGCTGACGGCGTGTTGACAACAGAAGTTAGCTGGACGGGAACAGGTCAATACCAAGTTCTTGACACGTCATCATCCCCTTATTTCACATCACCATCACAACCCGCCGCCCTGTCTATGGCTGCCGTTGACGCGGCACTTCGCGTCGGGACTAGCGATATAATTGACCTGACATCGTTTGATGTGACAATTGATATGCAGGCAACAGCGCCCGCAGTTACCGGCCCAAGCAAGTTTTCGCCGGACGTATTTTTGGGCACACAAATGGTTTCAGCGAACATGACAGTCATGCGCAAGGATCTCTTGGACGTTGCTGACTTCATCGCAGAAAACCAACTTTCACTTCACTTGCTTGGCGTTCAAAATGAAACCGCACCGCAGAATTTCTTCTCACTCTATATTCCAAACTTCACTTATGGCGGGATTGATGATTCAGCACCCTCACAGCAGGGCGGCGCGCGCACCGTCACCCGATCCATTCCGGCAGACTTGGTTGGTATCGACCTGCGCGGCGGCGCTTACGACGCCACGATGATCAAAATGCAAGTCAGCAACGCAACATAACGAGGTGAATTTATGACCAATCCCGAACAGGCAGTCCGCGATGCGGCGGAAGCCCTTCATTCTGCGGTCAACGCGGCCCACGCTACCGGTCTTTTTGTGCAATGGCCATCAACATCAGAAGGTCTTGCAGGTATTCTAATCAGCGAGACGGCGAAGTTTGCCCGTGACGTTGATAAGGTCGAGGCCTTGGAGACGCCCGCCGCTGCAGATAGTGGCCCGGCTGTTGAAGAGACATCACCGAAGCCATCCAAAAAATAACCAATCCCGACCGGACATCGGGTTATTTCAGCGCTGAACGACGGGCGGGTTGCCGGACTCGCCCGTCACCTTACCGGTAGAAGGAAATTACTATGAAAACGGCAACTGCAGAAGTAACAGAATTTGGCATTGATGACTTTGACTCGCGCGATGAGGCGACCATGACCGTTGTGCGCGGCGGCGTGCTGACAACATGGGTGTGGACCTTTGCTGGTCCTGGTCACTCGAAAACCATTGAGCAGAATAACCGCATGGCGCGTGCCGCATTGTTGGCGCAGGCGGAAAAAGAAGCTGCACAGGTTAACGGACGCAAGTGGGTGGCGCCGGAGTCAAGCGTTGAGGAGTCTATGGCAAAAAATGTCACATGGATTGTTGAGCGGCTCATTGACTGGTCTCCGGTGAAAATCAATGGTGAATTGGTGCCGTTTTCTGCAGAGGCCGCACGCAAGTTGCTATCAGACCCACGCAAGTCTGATCTCTATTCTCAGGCTGTTGATTTTTTGGCCAGCAACAAGTCTTTTATGAATCGCTCCGTGAAGGAATAACTACTCACGCCCGGCGCTACTTTGATCTGGACCGCCCAGATGAGAGTGGTGTTTCAGCCCGTGAGCATTTGGAAGGCCTGCTAAAGCGGGCAAAAAAGCCGGAAAAAATTGCGGAATACGAAGCAGCTTTATCCGTTCCTCCAATCCCTCGATCTCTAAACTACCTTTGGCGAATATTCTGGCGGTTGCGCCGTCGGATACCATTCAAAAATGGACGGCAGCCAATTGGACTGCATGACATCGAGGCATTCACCCGCCTTTTCAAATTCAGACTCTATCCATGGGAAATCGAGATTCTTGAGGATCTCGACAACCTCTATCTCACAGAAAAATCGGATGACGAGGACGGCTAGGAATAGCCGTCCTTTGTCGTTTCAGAGGAGTGCATTTTGGCCGAGCGCGTCGTCACCGAACTTGTTATCGACGGCTCACAAGCTGAGGCGGCGCTTGGCCGAGTAGAGCAAGCATACGGCCATCTTGGCGATAGAGCCGAAGCGGCATCTGCAAAAGCCATTTTGGCGATGGAAAAGCAAACTCAAATTTTTGGCACTATGCCTCAAGCAATTTTGCGCGTTGGCAATGCCTACGATAGCCTTCGTGGGAGGCTGGATCCTGTTGTTGCGGCTCAAATGCGCGCCGAGCAGGAAATGACAAAATCCCTTGGTATTATCAACCGTGCGGTTCTCCTCAATATAACGACTGAAGAGCAGGCAGCGCGCGACATCGCATTACTTCGCCAGAAGCAGGTTTTGGATATAAATCGCGTTCGTGACGCTCAGGTTGAAGCTAATAACTCCGTGAAGCGGCTTAATGTCTCCGCCAATCAAAATGATGCCCCGGTTGATGTAAGAAACAATAACCGCTTCGCTGCATTCAACGCAGCTCAGCAAATCCAAGATATCTTTGTCACCGCGCAAATGGGGCAGAAGGTTTCGACAATCGCCCTACAGCAGGGCTTACAGCTTGGTTCCGCCTTACAGATGGGGCTTGGAAACCAAGGCGCTACGGGGATCGTAAAGGGGCTTGGCGCAGCATTCCTCTCAATCCTTTCCCCAATCAATTTGGTTGCCATCGGCATAACTGGCTTGGCTGCCGCCGGCATCGAGTATGGATTGTCATGGTATAATTCCAGCAAGAAGGTTGAGGATGCAACGAAGGATCAAATCAAGAATCTTGGTGATCTGAAAAAGGCATATCAAGATTCAAATGATGCCTCGAAAGAGAATGATCGTAATGCGACAAATGTCGTTATTCTACGCAACCAACAAAGTTCTGAACAACTTCGCCGATTAGTAGAGCAAAGCCGAAACCTTATAGACAATAAGACTCCGCAGCAGATTGATGAAGGTCCATATAAAGGGCTCAACGCGCAGATATTTGCGTCTATGCCGGATGCGCCAGTAAATGATGCTCTCAAAGAATTCACAAAAAATGCCAGTGGCACGAATGCTGAATTCTATAAGTTGCGCGACACAATGGTCTCTATTGCTGGCGATACGCGCCTTGACAAGAAAGTGCGCGAGGAAGCTGATGGTTTTCTTAAGCTTGCAGAAGAAGCAACGAAGGCTATAGACGCCCTACGCCTATTTGATAATCGTCCAGGAACTCTCGCAGCAGGAAGAAAATTAGAGCGTGAGGGTGTTTCCGATACTCAGCGCCGATCTCTTGAGCAATACTATCTTGAGCAAAATATTGCTGCCGAGCGCGCGCGCCAAGCACAGTCCGCTTCTATCCAAGGCATTGATGCCAAATCACCAGAGGAACGCGCTGCAGCCGCCCGCGCGGCCGCTGCTGCGCAATACGTTGGCGATGAATCATCCGCCGCACGCGCCCTGCGCATTGAGCAGACCGGCACACTCGCACTCATTAAATCCACACATGACCTCGCAGAGGCTCAAAAGCAGCGCAATCGCGCCCTTGATGACTCTATTTCCAACGCGCAGCTTGAAATTTCCCTTGTCGGCAAGTCGGCAACTGAAACTGCCCGTCTCAAAATGGAACATCAGCTTCTTGCTGATTTGCAGCGCACGGCCGACCAAAATCACATCCAAGCCGATGTTAACGAAATAGCCCGAATCAGGGAGAAATCGGCTCAATACGCACGTTTGAACGGCATCGCTGAGGCTGCCAATTATAATCGCGGCAAAGACGAAGAGATTGCCAAGTTGCGTCTTGAGCAACAGCTCGTCGGAACGAGTATTCTGGTCCGCCAGCAATCGATTGCCACTTACGAAGCCGAACTCGAAATCAGACACCGGGGCATTGATGCGCAAGGCGAAGAGGCCCGTCATATCCGTGAGAATGCCAAAGCGCTCTCCAGCGTGACACTCGAACTTGAACGTCAAAATGACGCTTGGGGGAAAGTTAAATCAACGGGCGAAGGGGTAATTGATAGCCTATTGAGCGGCGACTGGAAGTCGGCACTGCAAGATATAGAAAAGACAATCCTTGAGATTGGCGTTTCAAACCCACTCAAAAATGCAATGCTTGGAACCAATAAGGGGACGTTGAGTGACCTTGGTGGATTCTCCGGTCTCATTTCCAAATTATTTGGCGGTGCAGATGCTGGGGCAGGAGACGCTATAGGCGCGGCGCTTGATGCTACTGCTGTCGGGTCTATGTCTGTTACTGCGGGAACCGTGATGATCAATGGCGGAGTCGGCGGTGGATTGGGCGGTGTTGCCGGATCTCTACTCTCTGAGAAAAACTACGCACCGGGGGCAATCACAAAATCTGCACTCGGCAATCTGACCACCGGAAGCATGGCTGACTATCGCGCGGCCATCAAAGCCGTCGAAAGTCTTGGTAGTGGCGGATACAGCGCTCTTGGACCAATCACCGCCAAGGGTGATCAGGCAATCGGCGCATATCAGGTCATGCGCTCAAACATCCCCTCATGGACAAAATCCGCACTTGGCCACTCTATGTCGGCGTCGCAATTCTTGCACAATCCCGGCGCTCAAGATGCGGTTTTTGATCATCAGTTTGGCAAGTCCCTTACCAAATATGGCAATCCGCAGGACGCTGCGAGTGTCTGGTTTACTGGAAGGCCGCAGACATCCGGCGCTGGCGCTCGCGATATCCTTGGAACCAGTGGCTCCGGCTATGTCGAAAAATTCAATACTGCATTGGGCAAGCTATCCAATACGACAAATGCATCGACATTGAATGTCGCCAAAATTGGACAGGTTGCCGGACAAAGTAGTTCCAGCCTTGGTGCCTTTAGCAGTGGACTTGGGAAACTCGGAAATACCCTGTCTCAATCGACATCTGGTGGAGGTGGCGGCGGCGGAATATTCGGGTTCCTTGGAAAAATGCTTGGTGGCCTTTTTGGTGGCAATGCCAATGCGTTTCCTGCCGCCCCGCCTGCGCCACTAGAGATCGGCGGTCTCTTTGCAGGTGGTGGTGATATTTGGGGTGCGGGTACGGGGACATCTGACTCTATTCCGATTTTGGCATCGACGGGTGAGCACATCACAAATGCAAAATCGGCGGCAAAATACCGTCCGCTGCTTCATGCGATCAATAATGACACACTTGGCCGTTTTGCAGCAGGTGGCTTTGTTAGTTCCAAATCATTCGTAAACGATAATGCTGTAGAAACTGGTGGGATTAACAAGTCGTCAGCACTCAACGTCACTTTCGTCAATAATGGCACGCCTCAGCGCGAGGTCGAGCGTCGCCAAGAGGACGACGGGCAGGGTGGTCGCCGCACCATCTTGGTTTTAGACGACGCTATTGCCGCCAATATAGGTCGCGCAGGTTCTGCATCGGGTCGTTCCGTTTCTGCGTATGGCGGCAAACGACAGACGGTGATGCGATGAATTATCCCCGCTGGCCAGCCTCTTTGCCTCGACCTTTACGGGATAATTTCACGCAGTCTTTTGGTGAAAGCCGAAGAATGACTCAGCCTGATGCTGGTCCAATGCGCGTGCGTCGCGCATTTTCCCGCTCTCCAAAGCTTGTTGGTATGACGGTGCTGATTGACCGTGCCCAGCTTGCTACTTTGGAGACATTTGTCACTGAAGATCTAAAATACGGTTCGCTCGCCTTCATCTTACCTGACCCACATACGGATGGTTGGTCTATCAGCGACGAGTCAGGAATCCCGCTGACTGATGAGGCTGGCAACCAGCTTACCATGATCGCTGATTGGCTTTGTCTATTCTCCCAACAAGGGCTTCCGAGTTTTACCCCTAATGACCTCGAGTTTCGCGTCTCGTTCCAAATCATGGTGTTGCCGCTATGAGTCGCCTCCAATCCCTTCACGCACGGACCGGCGAGGACGCCTCACAATTTGATGATGTTGAGGTGGCACTGTTCATTTTTGACCATCCTGATTTGGATGCGCCGGTGCGCATTTCGACGGACAATACTCATATTGTCGAA
>JAYTVD010000029.1:0-8441 GCA_043744175.1 Phyllobacteriaceae bacterium | reverse complement strand
ACCAGAAAGCCATGTTCGGTGAAAATGCCTTCGTCGCCCGGCCCCATGAACACCTGTGCCAACAGGCCAAGCAATTCATCAGACCCGTTGCCGCACATGATGTTGGCGGGGTTTAGCCCATGCACTTCGGCGATGGCTTCACGCAATAGTTTTGAGTGACCGTCTGGATAAAGTTCAAGCTTATTTGACACCGATTCAAACGCGGCAATGGCGTCCGGACTGGCACCTAGCGGCGTCTCGTTGGATGAAAGCTTATAGATTTTTGCCACGCCCGGCGCACCATGCTTGCCACCGACATAGGCTTCGATGTCGAGAATACATGCTCTTGGTTGGGGCCGTTGCGGAGACGTCATAATGCTTTGTCCAATGAGATTATTCAAAATAGGTGTGGCTGAAATAGCGGTCCAGCAGGGTATTGTCGAGTGTGACACTATGGATTGCTCATTAGTTCTCGCAAGCATGGCGGATAGATCAAAAACGATAGATTGACTTTGCCGCGTGACATGCAAAAAGCGTCTTCGAAATACTTCTTGAGGGAGAGCCCGCAAATGGCGTTAAAGCCACCCGCAAAAGCGGCCGTGAAAACGGCGCGTTTCAGGGAAACTGATGATCCGACTGGCCAAGTCCTGAAATTCGGGACGGATATGCCCTTGCATCTTGATGCAGGCGTGGATTTGGCACCGTTTCAAATTGCCTATCAGACTTATGGCGCGCTGAATGCCGACAAGAGCAACGCTATCCTCGTTTGCCATGCGCTGACGGGTGACCAGCACGTTGCCAATGTGAACCCTGTGACGGGCAAGCCCGGCTGGTGGGAATCCATGATCGGGTCCGGAAAGATTGTCGATGTCGATCGCTATTTTATCATTTGCGCCAATGTGATTGGCGGCTGCATGGGTTCAACCGGCCCAGCCTCTGCTAACGCTGCCACTGGTCAGGCTTGGGCGCTGGACCTGCCAATCCTGACAATCGCTGATATGGTGCGGGCGCAGGCCATGCTGGTGGACCATTTTGGTATTGAGCAACTTTTCCTCGTCATGGGCGGCTCGATGGGCGGGATGCAGGTTCTGCAATGGGCGGCGGCCTATCCCACCCGCGTATTCGCGGCTTTGCCAATTGCTACGGGTGCACGGCATTCATCGCAAAATATTGCCTTTCATGAAGTCGGCCGCCAAGCTGTGATGGCTGATCCTGAATGGCGCGGCGGGAACTATTTGGCTGAAGGTTCAGCTCCGGCCAAAGGTCTGGCCGTTGCTCGCATGGCCGCGCACATCACCTACTTGTCGGAAGTGGCGCTGCATCGTAAGTTTGGTCGTAATTTGCAGGACCGCGACAATGTCGGTTTTGGCTTTGATGCGGACTTCCAAATTGAAAGCTATCTGCGCCACCAGGGCTCCAGCTTTGTGGACCGGTTTGATGCCAACTCCTATCTCTACATGACCCGCGCGATGGATTATTTCGATCTTGCAGCGGAACATGGCGGCGTTTTAGCCAATGCCTTCAAAGGCACGAAGACGCGCTTTTGCCTTGTTTCATTTACGAGTGATTGGCTGTTCCCGACTGCGGAAAGCCGTTCCATCGTTCACGCATTGAATGCTGCGGGGGCGTCCGTGTCATTTGTTGAGGTTGAGACTGATAAGGGTCATGATGCATTCTTGCTGGATGAGCCGGTGATGTTTGCTGCTGTTGGTGGCTTCATTGCCTCTGCTGCGCGGGCGCGGGGGTTAGCCTCATGAGCACGATTGCTGCCAGCCGAATAGATTTTGCTGTGATTGCAGACCTCGTTGAAAAAGGCGCAAAAGTACTGGATGTTGGCTGTGGTGACGGCGAATTGATGGAGCTTTTGCAGAACACGCGCGAGGTTGATGGGCGCGGCGTCGAGCTTTCGCAAGCGGGCGTGAACGAATGCGTATCACGCGGCCTGTCGGTAATTCAGGGCGATGCGGATAGTGATCTTGTCTATTATCCAGACAAGGGTTTTGACTATGTGATTTTGAGCCAAACGCTGCAAGCCACGCGCAACCCGCGCGAAGTACTGGAGCATTTGCTGCGCATCGGCAAATACGCAATTATTTCCATCCCCAATTTTGGCCATTGGCGCGTACGCCTATCGCTGCTTATTCGCGGTAGGATGCCAGTGACAAAGGACTTACCCTACACATGGTATGACACGCCGAACATTCACTTTTGCACGATTGATGACTTCATGACGCTGTGTGATGACGTTGGCGCGAAGATCGAGGATGCCGCTGTGCTCAACCGCAATGGTGAACGGCTGGGTGTAAATTTGCCGCGCTCGTTCTGGAATTTTTTCGGTCAACAGGCGGTGTTTTTGCTGCGCAAGTAACTAGTCCGTTCGATCCCGCCCAAACCCTTGCGGGGCCAGCACGGGCACAAAGACGCGGCGCGATGCGCGGGACGTTACAGGTACACCTTGGTAGAGCCGCTTTTGGGCTTCAACGATGTGAACACCGGCGAAAGGCACAGCGAACTTTCGCCCGACATATTCCAGCCAGTGTGTGGCCTTCATCACGCTGCGATGATGAGAAGGCGGGAATAGCAGCGCGTCATTCCAAACGTTGGGCGTAAAATTCGCCTCCTTCAATAGGCGGCTAAGCTGGCCTTTGCTGTAGGGGCGCCCGCTTCCAAAAGGTGTTGATTCAAACCGTGCCCAGACGCCTCGCCGGTTTGGTACCACGATAACAAGTCTGCCGCCCGGTGCCAGTACACGCCACATTTCTTTCAATGTTTCGCGCGGGTCCTCCGCGTGTTCCAGCGCGTGGACCAGCAGAATGCGGTCAACTGAGCTATCGGACAGCGGTAGCTCTTCATCGAACACTAATGCAGTTCGCGAGGGCAATCCATGAGGCCACGAGGTCGCGCCCATGCCTGCGGGCATAAAGGCGAAGGTGCGTTCGGTGCGCTGACTTAGGAGATCAAGCCATGGCAAAGCATAGCCGAGGCCGACAAGCCGCTCACTGGGAATTTTCGGCCACACGGGTTTTAACGCCGCGCCAATTGACAACTCGGCGAGGTGGCCGAGCGTGGAGCTGTAGAATTCGCGTAGTTCGACAATGTCCGCATGCATGAGGCAAAGCTAGTGAGGGAATGGCGGGAATGCAATGCGTGTCGCATTTCACTGTTTATATTTCACTTCAGTCACCCTATATGAACGGCAACAGAGGTCTTTGATTATGCTTCATATTGAACAATTCCCGTGCCGCGCAGATAATTTTGGCGTGCTTATCCATGATGACAAGACCGGTCAGACGGCGGCGATTGACGCGCCGGAGTTGGGACCGATATTGGCAGCGCTTGAAAAGCGCGGTTGGAACTTGACCCACATATTGACCACGCATTGGCATCCTGACCATGTAGAAGCCAATCTGGATTTGAAGGCGCGCTACAAGCTGGAAATTATCGGACCAGCGGCGGAAGCCGATAAAATTCCGGGCATCGACCGCACGGTGAAAGGCGGCGATCACTATGATTTTGCAGGCTATCGCGTTGATGTAATTGATTGCCCCGGCCATACGCTTGGCGGCACCTCGCTGCATGTTGCATCGGAAAAGCTGCTGTTTGCCGCTGATACACTATTTGCTCTTGGTTGCGGGCGTTTGCTCGAAGGCACGCCGGCACAAATGTGGGATTCATTGTCTAAGTTAATGGCGCTGCCGGATGACACAATCGTCTATTGCGGCCATGAATACACGCTTTCAAATGCCAAGTTTGCACTGACAATTGATCCCAACAATGAAGCTTTGGTGCGGCGTGCGATGGAAATTGAAGGCTTGCGTGCCCGCAACTTACCGACCTTGCCAACGACTATCGCGCTCGAAAAAGCGACCAATCCTTTTCTACGTGCCAGCGACGCTGCCATTCGCGCCCATCTCAATATGGAAGATGCAAGCAACGCCCAAGTGTTTGCTGAAATCCGTGCCCGCAAGGACGTATTTTAGCTATCACGCCGTAATGGAAAGCCCATTGGCACCAATCGCTGACAAAGTGCCAAGCAAAATTATTAGCTGTGCGCAGAAATACGTCACCCAAATCGTCGGACTGATCCATGGATGTTGATTGACCTCGACGTCCAGCATGAAGCGTTCATAGGCGATGAGCGTGTCTGACAAAATGAATAGCATGACACCGGAAATGACTGTGGGCGTGGCGTAGGCAAGCGCTGCGATACCCATCATTGTTATGACCAGCGCATAGGCGACGATTTGACCACCCATCGCCTTTGGCAGTTTGCGCCAAAGAATGGTTGCCAACCGCACGGAGTGGGCCAAAATCAGCAAGGCAATGATTATACGCCAAGGCTCGGCTAACCAAAGTGCCTTCGTGCTACCATCATTCAAAAATAATCCAACGAGCGCCACTTGAGCCAATAGAAAGCCGCCAAGGCCGAGTTGGAAATTTCGCTCGCCATCAAATGCAAGTAAAAAATCTCCAAAAGATGCGAAGAGTAGTGCCAACACTAAAGGGAGTGGTGCCCCTTGGTCGCGGGCTAATGCTGCCAAAAACAGAATGCCGATGGTTTTGATTATTGCTCGCTTCAATGAAGCTGGTGAGCGCAAAGTGAATAAAAACAAAATTGCTGCGACCACAGAAAACACAAGTAATCCGTTGGCAGCCGCATCAATTCCTCCCGGAAATGGTAGCATAAATTCCCCCACATAGTGCAATCGGCGGGGTTTTTATGAACCGCACAAACTGAATGCTACAAGACAGCATCATCGGGAAATAAATGCAACTGTGGAGCATTTTAGCGTGAGCTACTGACTGTTTGTATCGCTTTTCTGCAATCGCCCTTTATGTCGAGGTCAATCAAAATTCAGCAAGCGCTCCAAATAGCTGCGCTCTAGCTCAGGGCTAAGCGAATCACCAAGGCGTTTGCGGATAGCATCCAAGATTTCGCGTGCGCGCTGAACGTCAATTTCGTCGGGTACCTTCGTGGCTTGGCCCATATCCGGACCGTTGGATTGGCGAGGCCGTCCAAGCGGGTCTTTATCGCCACCGGATTTTTTACCGCCGGGCTGCTGGCCACCGCCCTTGTCGCCCATGGCCTGCTTCATTTGGTTCATCAGGCCCGCGGCGCCTTTGCGAAGTGCATCCAGAGCGTCCGCTTGATCGCCAACAGCATCGCCTGATTTGCCTTCGCCCAAGTTCTTACCGGCACGACCCATGGCTTTGCCAGCGTCTGAAAATTCTTTACCGGGGTCGAGGCCGAGACCTTTCAGGCCGTCCATCATGCCTTGAAGGCGGTCGCCAAGTTCATTCTGTCTTTGCTGCAGTCCGCCAGTGCCACCGTTATTCCCCTGACCTGGCTGGCTGCCTTGGCCTTGCGACCCATTATTTTGAGTGCCTTGGCCGCCGTCACCCTGCTGCCCCGGTTGCTGTCCGCCTTGGCCTTGATCACCTTGTTGATCACCCTGTTCGCCATTCTGGCGTTCGCGGTCTTGTTTAAATGTGTCTTGCTGGAGCTTTTGCTGATCTTGCAATAGCTTGCCAAGCTCGTTCAGCTTCTGGTCCATTTCGCCGCCGCCTTGACCATCCTTGCTTTGGCCGTTTTGCGCTTGCAGATTGTTCATCATGTCGTTGAGTTGCGACAATAGCTCTTTAGCTTGATCCTTGGCGCCCTGCTTGGCGAGGTCTTCAAGCTTGTTGAGCATTTTCTCAAGATCAGACGAGCGCAACTCTTTGGCGTTTGGGTCGTTCTTGGCGGTAGATGGATTTTTCTTGGCGTTCTCTGCCAACTCTTTCATGTAATCATTCATCGCTGAGCGCAGGTCTTGCATCAGCTTGGTGATTTCCTCGTCGCTTGCGCCTTTCTCGAGCGCTTCGGCTAGCTTGTCCTGCGCTTGTTTCAGGCGGCGCTCGGCATCAGATAGCGAACTCTTGTCGATGGCTTTGGCGATGTCCCAAAGATAGGCAACAACGTCACGCAGTTCGTCGTCGCTTTTTGCCAAATTTAGTCGTTCACGAGCGCTGCTAATGCCAAGAAAGTGGCTGGCATTATTAATAGTTTCTTCAGGGCGGATCATCAACGCATCAAGGTAATCCAGCACTGTATTTTGGGCTTTAGCATCGGCGGCCAAGGTATGGCGGTCTTCCTGCAGCGCTTTGGCAAGCGGGGAAGCGAGATAGTACTCCGGCAAAGTGATTGTTTTGCTGGCGCTCTTCGCTTCGTGACCGGCGGCGTCTTTGGCGGTGAGCGTGATTTCGAATTCATTTCCAGCAAGCGGGCTTGCGGTCAAATCTTTGGAAGTCTTGGTCTTGCCGTCCACGCTGCCGCGTCTCGGCATGGAAAGCGCTAAGTCATCGATAGAAAAGAGCGGTGTGGCATCCGGCGCGCCTTGGAGCGTGAATTGCGCCTTTGCGGACGTGACACCATAGTCATCCTTGATGGCATAGGGCAGCGTAAGCGTACCATTGCTGGCGACGGTCGGATCGCCCGTAAATTCAATGGTTGGCTCTGCATCTTTGATAACTGTGAACGGCCAAGAGGCGATTTTTGCATCGCCGTTACTCAGTGTAATTGTGCCATCCGTGGCAAGCTTTGCCGTGAGCACTTGGTTGGGCGATGCTGCTGCTTGCGCTGCATCTTTGCTTTCCGCGGGCTTAACTATCGGGGTCGCGATGCCGCCTGTCAGGTTGTATGGGTTTTGCGTGTTGCCTGCCACGCGGACCGTGAATTCTGAATTCTCAGGCACGTTTAATGGTGTCGTTGGCGCTGTCATGCTAAGGAAGATCGGCGCTCGGCCGGTATAACGCGGTGGTGTGATCCACGCATCAATGCGTGGCGGCAGCGGTGGTATTGCGGCGGGCCCATGCAAAATATCAGTTAGCGAGCCGCCATTTCCGCCGAGCGAAAATGCAAATGCGACAAACAGACCGAGCGCTGGCAGCGCACGCAGACCATAGGTGTCACGTTCATGCACCTGCGGGCGCGGGTGGTCGGGACGTACGTCATTGAGCTTGGCAGCCATGCGGCGTTGGTGCTCTTGCCAAAGCGCGACCGACATATCCGTTTCAGAGCCAACAGGACGATCGGTCTGCACCGATAAAGCTTGGTGAGAGAGATGGTTAGCGACCTCTAATCGTTGTTTGACATCAAGATTGGTTGGAATGCGGAAATGCCTCAGCGGCCACAGGCTGCCGGCAAATGACAGGGCCAGAACAGCTCCGATTGCGATGCGCGGGTAGAGTTCAAGGCTCCGGAAAAGGCCGGCCCAAGAGACGATTAGGAATGCAGCGACGACAAATAGTGCTGGCAGCAGCAGCGGCCACAAACGCTCCACGGCAATAGAAATCGCAGTGGTTAGCCTTGTTGCTGTCAGGCTCGGCACGATCGTGGTTTTGTCTTTGTCGATATCCATGAATCATAACATAGCATGGTTCATGGCGAAGGCGAGGCGGGACAAGCAATTGTGATAAATGAATTTAGGCGAGCCATTTAGGTAGAGAGTCCAAACCAATCAACTCGTCATAGCTCGTGCGAGGGCGGATGATGTGGAACTCATCGCCATTCACCAGCACTTCTGGCACCAAAAGCCGCGTGTTGTAGGTGCCGGCTTGCACCGCGCCATAGGCCCCCGCAGAGCCAACTGAGAGCAAATCGCCTGCCTGCGGCAGCGGCATTTCGCGGTCCAGCGCTAGATAATCGCCTGTCTCACAAACAGGACCAACAACATCCGCCGTGATGCGCGGGGTGTTGATATCGGCTTCTTGGACAGGGCGAATGTCGTGGTAGGCCTCATACAGAGTCGGGCGGATGAGGTCATTCATTGCGGCGTCAACTATGACGAAATTCTTATGATCGCCGCCTTTGACGTAAATCACGCTGGTGACCAATATGCCCGCATTGCCCACAATGAGACGGCCCGGCTCCACCAGCACTTTGAGGCCAAGGTTGGCGGTATATTTGCGCACGATGTCGCCATAGGCCTCCGGCAGCGGCGGCGGTGTATTATCAGCGCGATAAGGTATGCCTAACCCGCCGCCAAGATCAATGTGGCTGATAGGATGGCCAGCGGCTATCAGCGACATGGCCAGTTCGGCCAAGCGCTTGATGGCCTCATCAAACGGTTCCAAATCAATGATCTGGCTGCCGATGTGCATATCGATGCCGACGGTCTTGAGGTTTGGCAGCTCTGCGGCGCGGGCATAGGCTTGGGGCGCTTCCTCATAAGGAATGCCGAACTTGTTTTCTTTTGTGCCTGTCGAAATCTTCTTGTGGCTGCGCGCGTCCACTTCCGGATTGATGCGGATGGACACCGGCGCGATTTTGCCTGCCAGCACAGCGCGGGCGGAAAGCTGTTCGAGTTCAGGACGCGATTCGACGTTGAAACAGTGGATGCCAGCGGCGAACGCGAAATCCATCTCACGGGCGGTTTTGCCTACACCGGAAAAGACGATTTTTGATGCAGGGATTCCTGCGG
>JAYTVD010000028.1:0-32823 GCA_043744175.1 Phyllobacteriaceae bacterium | reverse complement strand
CCAGAACCGAGCGCAATTGCGAGCGCACTGTTTCCTGAGAGCGACCACGCTCTATACCGATAGATTTGACACTCTTGCCTTCAACGAGCCCGCGCACGATCTCCACTTCCGCCAATGTCAGCTTGAAGGCATCCTTCATCAGCTTGGTCAGATTTTCCGGCCAGCCGAGTTCCGATGTGCGCACCATTGCCATGGGAACATTGGTTTCTCCCTGTATGGGTGCAATATGAAAAACAATTGCTCGGTCATCGCTCGCAGCAGTGAAACGCAACAAAGAGGACTTTCTCGATTTGCCGGCCGCCGCCGCGATCGCCTCAATCAACTCGGCGGCTTCACTGCTAGCCAGTTTCAAGACGCTGATATCTTTGCCAATCTGAATTCCGAATAGAAGTTCGGCGGCCGGATTAGCTTCCAAAATCCGCCCGCCGGGGCTGGCACAAAAAGTTGCTGCAATTTCGGTTGCCAATTTTGTTTGCCATGTCTCCTCGTCAGGATCACGCAAACGATCTAGAAAATCACCAGCCCGGCGCGCATGCACGGCAAATTCGCTGTATTCGTCGCCCTGACTGGCATCCGACCCAAATTGCGGCTGTGCGCCCCGGAGCGGGTGCATCCGCTTTTCCCACGCATCAAGCAGTTGCTCGTAGCGCTCGGGGTCAAGAGCCACGTCATAGATATGGTCAATGATTTCCGCTCTTTGAGACGGTTCGTTATTTTTCATTTCAGCGCCCCACAACGCAACTTAATATATGTGAACGAAATGTAGCCAACGGTAACCACTAATATAAATTACGCAACGTCACTCAGCCTAGATTACACAATATTTTACCAAAAGGGAAAAAATAAATAGGGGCAGCTTTGCGCTCGTTAACCCTCTAAAATTAAATCGCAAACTCTAATCGATTAATATAAATTCAATCGATTCAATGATTTAACTAGATGTTTCCCTCCTAGTTTTTTGATGATATGCGCAAAAAACAACCGGAGTTTTGTCATGATCTCGCAACTGGAACAAATTGCCCAACAGCTCGTCACCTCAGGCAAGGGCATTCTTGCCGCCGATGAAAGCACTGGATCAATCAAAAAACGATTGGAATCCATCGACGTAATTTCAACGCCGGATACGCGGCGTGATTACCGCGAAATGTTGTTTCGCAGTGACGCGATGAAGAGTGATATTTCTGGAGTTATCCTGTTTGATGAGACGCTGCGTCAAAACGCAAACGATGGAACGCCGCTTCGTGATGTACTTTCCAAGGCTGGTTCACTCATTGGCATCAAGGTTGATACCGGCGCAGTCGCCCTTCCCGGCTTTCCCGGCGAGACCATTACCGAAGGGCTGGATGGTCTGCCAAAACGTGTCGCAGAATATCATGAGCTGGGTGCACGTTTTGCCAAGTGGCGCGGCGTCATCGCTATTTCCTACGGCCTTCCCACATGGGGCGCCGTGCGCGCCAATGCCCAAGCGCTGGCCCGCTACGCTGCCATTTGCCAAGCAGGCGGCATCGTCCCTATTGTCGAGCCCGAAGTGCTGATGGATGGAATTCCGGGCGACCATTCAATCGAACGCTGCCAAGAAGTCACCCGCTGGGTGCTGGAAACCGTGTTTTCAGAACTCCAGGAGGCGCACGTAGAACTATCCGGCATCATTCTCAAGCCCAACATGATTGTTCCGGGCAAGCATGCCCAGAAGGCATCAATCGCCGAAGTCGCTGAGCGCACATTGGCGGTGCTTAAATCTACCGTGCCAACGAGTGTGCCCGGCATCGCCTTCCTTTCCGGCGGTCAATCGACAGAAGACGCCACCGCTCACCTATCGGCCATGAATGCCGCTGGCCCGCTGCCGTGGAAGCTCACATTCTCCTATGGTCGCGCACTTCAACAGCCCGCGCTTCAGGCATGGGGCGGCAAATGTGAGAACGTCGCTGCCGGCCAGCGCGCCTTCAATCACCGCGCCCGCATGAATGGCTTGGCCGCGATTGGCGATTGGGCCGCCAGCCTTGAAGTTGCGGCATAACTCCAGTTAAGGGCATCCACTCTTTACTGTTTTGTCAATTCTATCGTCTATGAGACATATTCGATTTGTGAATATGCCGGAGACTATTGATGCGACCAGCCCTACGCCGAAAATTGATACGCCTGATTATGGCGACCTATCTTTTTGGCGCAGGCGCCATCGCCATCCAATATTTCATGGCGCATGGCAGCGATGGTGCATCGCTACTCATGATCCTTTGGACGCTGCCAATTGCGCTCGTCGGGCTTGTGACCGTTTATTGGCCACTAGGCATCGTATTCCCCTTCATGCCAGCGGTACTTGGCCAGTATGGCGGGCACTTTGCCTACTTCGTTCCAGCTGTTTTGATCATGGCGGTGGCGCTCTATAAACTGATTGGCATAAAACGCTCCTGACAGTATGCTGTCAGGAGGGGTATGAAATGGTGTGGTTATTCGAAACATGGAGATACCCGAAATGACCACCCAAACAAACCGCCCTGAACATGCAATTGTCTGGTTTGAAATACCCGTAACAGACTTGGCAAAGTCCAAGGCTTTTTATGAGACTGTGCTGGCCGACGAGATGATGGATCAGGATATGGGACCGAACATGACCGTCGTATTTCCAAAGGCAGAGAAAGCATCCATTGCCGGACATCTTTATGTTGGCAAGCCATCAGCCATGGGCACAGGGAGCACAATCCACCTCGCCTCGCCGACCCCGCTCGAAGCATCACTGGAGCGTGTGAAGTCCGCAGGCGGGCAAGTCGTTTCAGATATTATCGCCATTCCGGATGGACGCTTTGCCTATTGCACAGATTTGGACGGCAATTCGTTCGGGCTATTTGAGGCATGATGAATGCGCCGCGCTGACCGTCTATTTCAGATAGTCCAACATCTTCGCGGGGGCCGCTTGGTCACCGCAAAGATGTTGTCTGACCGGCTGGAAGTATCCGAGCGCACCATCTATCGCGACATTGCCGACCTTCAATCCACCGGCGTGCCAGTGGATGGTGAGGCAGGCGTGGGCTATATCCTGCGTGAAGGTTTTGACCTTCCGCCCCTGATGTTCACACAAGATGAAATCGTCGCACTTGTGGCGGGCGCACGCATGGCAAGAGCCTTCGGCGGCGCGGCAATGGCACGCGCCGCCGAAGAGGCACTCATCAAGATCGGCGCTGTGTTGCCTCCTGCCCTGCAAGCGCGGTTAAAAGCTGTAGAAGTTCACGCCCCCGGCATTTTATTGTCCGAGCCAGAACGGCAAATGGTGGATTTTCTCGAAACAGCCGTTGCCGGAAAAATTACGATAGCGCTGGAATACGGCGATGTACAAAATCAAATCACTGCCCGAAACGTGCGCCCGCTTGGCCTCTGGTTTTGGGGTAAGGTCTGGACCTTTGTTGCCTGGTGCGAACTGCGCAATGATTTTCGCGCCTTCCGCATCGACCGTATTCACAGCGCTACAGATTCGGGAAACACGTTCAAGCTGGAGCGCGGAAAAACGCTGCGCGATTTTTACCGGCAGTTAGAATGCAGAGAAGGTGTCACCGAAAGTCAGATGAATTTAAGTTAAAAAAAACCCGGCAATTTGCCGGGTTTTGTCGTCTGAAATTAGTGAAGGTATCAACCTTCGTCATCTTCGTCCGCACGGCCCTTCAGAGCGGAGAGCTTGGCAAAAATCTTGTCAGCATCCAACTCCTGATCGTCCACCTGAGCACGGTCCGGCAAGTTCTGCGTGGTAGCCGCTGGCAACAGTGTTTCGCCAGTTTCAGCAATTGACGGCTTGGTCTTTGCAGAACGTTCAACTTCCATATCCAAATCAATCTGCGAGCAAAGCCCCAGCGTGACCGGATCCATTGGTGACAAGTTGGATGCGTTCCAATGCGAGCGGCCCTTAATTTGATCGATGGTGGCCTTGGTCGTGCCAACCAGACGCGAAATCTGTGCATCCTTCAATTCGGGATGATTGCGCACCAGCCACAAAATCGCATTCGGGCGATCCTGACGCTTGGATAGCGGCGTATAGCGTGCGCCCTTACGCTTGGCTTCCGGTACACGAACTTTTGGCTCAGAAATTTTGATGTGCAGCGCAGGATTTGCTTCGCAACGAGCGATCTCTTCGCGGCTGAGCTGACCGGTAGTGATTGGATCAAGACCTTTGATGCCCTGCGCCGCATCGCCATCGGCAATGGCTTTCACTTCCAGCGCATGCATCCGGCAAAAACCCGCGATTTGGTCAAACGAAAGCGCGGTATTATCGACCAGCCAAACGGCAGTGGCTTTTGGCATCAGTAGTTGAGTTGACATTAGATAAATCCTTTTCGTCGCCCGCCTCTCCCGTGGCGGGCGGTGGGCAGGCCACCGGTTTATGGGAATTTGCGACGCTTATAACCGCAAACGCAGTGAATCGCAAGAAAGCTAAATCAATATTCCGTAAGCGATAATATCGCTTGATATTTTGCGATAAAATGCGATATTTTATCTATGAAAACCGTCATCTTGTCTGCAAGCGCCGCGCGGGATTTGGACAATTTGCCAAGCGATGCCCGCACACAGGTCAGCCAAGGCCTTGAGCGTTATGCGATTTCCGGCAGCGGTGATGTTAAAAAACTGAGTGGTCGCGATGGCTATCGTTTGAGAATAGGTCGTTACCGCGTATTGTTTGATGAAGACGCGACCACGATTTTGGCAATCTACATTGGCAAACGTGAAACCTCTACTTACCACCGGAATTGAAGCGAGTATCCGATATGAACCAGCCTCAAATAATCAGGACGCCCAACGGCGAAGAAATGGTCGTGCTGGCAAAAGCTGACTACGATGCGCTTTTAGCCATCGCTGAGGAAGCGGATGAAGATATGGCAGACCTCGCGCTTTATGATGCGCGCAAAGCCATGATGAACGAAAGTTCCGCCTTGCCATTGGCCGTTTCGTCAGAGATTATACAGGGCTCAAGCCGACTAAAAGCCCTGCGCAAATGGCGTGGCCTGACACAATCAGAGCTGGCCATTTCCTCGGACATTGCGCAAGGGTTCCTGTCCGACATGGAGTGTGGCAAACGCTCCGCCTCGCCCGATACGCTGCTTAAACTTTGCAAAGCACTAAATATTCCAACCGAATGGCTTGCCTAGCACATTGTATTTTTCAGACACGCAAACAATATCAGCCACGACTAGCCCCAATTTTCCTCCCTCAAAAATTAAGTTCCTATGCCCAAACAAAAGAAAATTCTTGTGTTGTTCGCCCATCCGCGACTTGGCACGTCCGTTGTCCAGAAGGCAATGCTCAAAGCCATTGCCGGTCTGGACAATGTCACTGTCCATGACATTTATGCCGCCTATCCTGACTTCATGATTGATGTGGCGCGTGAGCAAGCACTGCTGTTGGAGCATGATGTTATCGTTTTTCAGCATCCGTTTTATTGGTATTCTTGCCCTGCCATCATCAAAGAGTGGATGGATTTGGTGCTTGAGCATGGCTGGGCCTACGGCACGGGCGGGACAAAGCTGTACAAGAAAATCATGATGTCGGCGCTTTCCACTGGCGGCCATGAAGAGGCCTATCACCACGAGGGAAGAAATCGCTACGAAGTGGAAGAGTTGCTCGCGCCGTTTAATCAAACCGCCCATCTGTGCGGCATGGCCTATCTGAAACCTTTTGTCATTTTTACAGGTCGTCAAATGGATGCCGCCGAACTTGCCGGTCATGCCGAAAACTACCGCGACGTGCTGGTGGATTTGCGCGATGGCCGCCTCGACCCATTTTCACAATTAGCGACCAAATTCGAACTGCCAAAGGCCTTTGGCTCCAAAATGAAAAGGGGCGAAAATGCACTTGGATGAGTTTTTGCTCGGCGCATTTGTTTATTTAACTGCCGCCGTCATCGCTGCCCCTATCGCCATGCGCCTCGGACTTGGCTCCGTGCTCGGCTACCTAATTGCCGGTATTATCATAGGGCCTTCAGTGTTGGGTTTCATCGGCACCGGCGGTGCAAGTGTCATGCACTTTGCCGAGTTCGGTGTCATCATGATGCTGTTTCTGGTCGGACTGGAATTGCAGCCCTCAAAACTATGGAACCTGCGACGCTCCATCATCGGGCTTGGCGGCCTGCAAGTTGCGCTATGCGCCAGCACCATCGGTATCGTCTGCTATCTCTTCGGCCTTGAATGGCGGGCCGCGCTCGCCTGCGGCCTCATCTTGGCCCTCTCATCCACCGCAATCGTTTTGCAAAGCATGCAAGAGCGCGGCATGATGGCCACCACTGTTGGCCGCTCCACATTTTCAGTGCTGCTGTTCCAAGATATTTCACTGATCCCGATGCTGGCACTGCTGCCACTACTGGCAACGCAGGCCGTCAGCACTGATGTCAATGCCAGCCTCATTGCGCAATATCCCGCATGGGTCCAAACCGTAGCCGTACTTGGCGCGGTTGGCGGCATTATTCTTGCCGGGCGCTACCTGATGCGTCCACTTTTTCGCATTGTCGCAGGCGCAAAAATCCGCGAAATCTTCGTGGCATTCGCGCTGGTCATTGTGGTTGGAATCACTTTGTTGATGCAAATGGTTGGCCTCTCCGCCGCGCTAGGCACATTTCTGGCGGGCGTGGTGCTGGCGGAAAGCGAATACCGTCACGAACTGGAAATGGATTTGGATCCGTTCAAGGGCCTGTTGCTGGCAGTGTTCTTTATGGCGGTCGGTTCCGAGATTGATTTCAAACTACTCGTCGAAAAGCCTTTGATGATTCTTGGCCTCGTCGGCGGCTTCATCGCCATCAAGTTCCTGGTCATCGTCGTCTTGGGCAAAGCACTCGGCAAGGATTGGCCGAAAACCTTGCGCTTTGCCATATTGCTCGCTCAAGGCGGCGAATTTGCCTTTGTCTTGATTTCCTTCGTCACAGGTTTGGGCCTCATCAACCTTGAACAAGCGGCGCTGCTGGTTGCGGTCGTTGCCTTGTCCATGGCGATTGCACCGCTGTTGATGATTGCGGATGACAAGCTCATTCAGCCCCTTTTCGTTAGGGTAGGCGCGGTGCGTGAGGCGGATGTAATTGACGAAACTGGCGCGAAAGTCATCATCGCTGGTTATGGTCGCTTCGGCATGACGGTTGGCCGCCTGCTCAATGTTAATGGAATAAAATCCGTAGTGCTTGAGCATGACACGGAACAAATCGATGCCTTACGCAAATTTGGTTTCAAGCTATTTTACGGTGATGCCTCGCGACTCGATCTCCTGCAGGCCGCAGGTGCGGCGCAGGCAGAGGCCATCGTCGTCGCGCTTAAGGACCATGAAAAGGTTGACTTGATTATCGAGACCGTGCGCAAAAATTTCCCGAACTTGAAAATTTTTGTAAGAGCAACTGACCGTATCCATGCCTATGCACTTTTGAACTCAGGTGTCGAAAATTTCTACCGCGAAATGTTCGATAGCTCAGTGCGCATGGGCGAGGACATTATGGTGGCGCTCGGCAAGCACCCATACGAGGCCCACCGCGCCGGCAAGCTGTTCACCAAAGTCGATGATGAATTCGTCAAAGTCTCAGCAAAACATCAGGGCGACGAAGCCAAGCTCATCGATATCGCCCGCGCCGGCCGCGCAGAGATTTCAAAAGTCTTGGCAGGTGATCGAGGCGGCGCAGTCGCGACAAGCAATGACCCCGCATGGCGCGCACCGGAGCGGGAAGCTCAATAGTCCATCATCTATCGGCCAATACCAACAGGCTGTTCCGATCAAAACTTACGCTGACGGTTTCGCCAATCATTGGCGGCGGCGCTGAGGGATCATTGAATGTATCAAGCGAGATAACATCGCCGCCGACGCTGAGTTTTATGCGAATGACTGCGCCTAGGAAATCAACATCAACAATCTGGCCAGTTAGCGAAATATCGCCATCTGTTGCCTTAAACGCCACAGCTTCCGGCCTGATCGCAAGCGCGACCGTGGCTCCTTTAGCCAGCGAAGCATCCAGTTTCAGACCGCTGATCGCTGTGTCTGCCAAAGTCACGGTGCCGGTTTTAGCATCCACAACAGTCGCGCTTAAGGTCGATAGCGTCCCAACAAACTGGGCCACGAAGCGCGTCACTGGCTTATTATAAATTTCAAACGGTGTACCAATTTGCTCGGCGCGCCCCTCATTCATCACCACGATCCGGTCGGACATCGATAGCGCTTCCTCTTGATCGTGCGTAACGAAGATCGTTGTGATGCCAAGCTCCCGCTGGATGGCGCGGATTTCAGCGCGCAACGACACACGAATTTTGGCATCAAGTGCTGACAGCGGCTCATCAAGCAGCAATACACTTGGCTTGGAAGCGATGGCACGGGCTAACGCGACGCGTTGTTGTTGCCCACCGGACAGCTGGAACGGATAGCGCCCGCCATGTTCCGGCAGATTGATGAGTTTCAGCATTTCTGCAACGCGCTCTTCAATCATCTCCTTGTTGGCATTTGCAACTTTGAGCCCGAACGCAATGTTTTGTGCCACAGTCATATTGGGAAAAAGTGCATAGGACTGGAACACCATACCAATATTGCGCTGATTGGGTTTCAATGCCGTCACATCGCTGCCGTTGATACGAATGACGCCCTTAGTCGGCGTTTCAAAACCCGCGACCATGCGCAATATTGTGGTTTTGCCACAGCCTGATGGCCCCAGCAGCGACACAAACTCGCCTTTGCCGATGGCAATATCCGCACCGCGAACGACATTATTCTTTCCGAAAGACTTGCTGACAGCTTCAATTGATAAATACGGCGCGGCCATTTTTAGTCCTTCACATTCGATATATTTTTGGGAGCAAAGCGCGCCAAAAGCTGGATGATACCCATGCAGCCCCAAGTGATAATAAAGGCAATTACCGATAGCGCCGATGGCTCGTAGGCCTTGTTCGCGCCAATTAATTGCAAATAGGGACCAAAGGCCGGCCGGTTCAAAAGGCTGGCAAACGTATATTCCCCAATAACGATGGCGAAGGTCAAGAACGCGCCGGAAAGCACGGCAACCAGAACATTTGGCAAAATTACGCTGACAATAATCCGGTAGCGGCTTGCGCCCAATACTTCTGCAGCCTCGGTCAACGTGCGCACATCAATCGTGCGCAAACCCGTATCAACCGCGCGGTACATATAAGGGAGAGCCAGCGTCGCATACCCGCATATCAGCAACAAATCCGTGCCCCGCGTTGATCCGGTAAAGGGCAGAAACGATGACGAGTTATAAAGCCGAAGATAGCCAAAAACGATGACAATCGCCGGAATAATAAGCGGCAACAATGTAATAAACTCAATCAAAGGCAGCAGTTTCGGCAGGCGGATGCGAACCCAATAGGCAGTTGGCACGACAATCAAAAGGCCGAGCACAATTGTGCACAGCGCC
Organism: Phyllobacteriaceae bacterium; assembly: GCA_043744175.1. Classification (GTDB taxonomy): domain Bacteria; phylum Pseudomonadota; class Alphaproteobacteria; order Rhizobiales; family Rhizobiaceae; genus JANMEX01. The sequence goes on along the minus strand of JAYTVD010000028.1, from coordinate 23,453 downwards.
ACAATGATCGAGTAGCCGAATGATTCATGAAACACCGGATCAGTCAAAACCGCACCATAGGCGTCAAACGAATAGGCGCCGCGGCGCATGCGCATTGAAAATTCAAATGTCGCTATCAGCGGCACAAAGAAGAATAACAAGGCAGCAATCAGCACTGCCCATGCCCAGGGTTTCCCCAGTCTCATTTGAGCCACCGTTCAGCCCGTTGGCGCATGATGATGTAAACCACGTTGGAAATGCCGGTGATAACGATCATGCCCAGTGCCAGCGCGTATCCGAGATTTTGATTATGCAGAACGTCACCGCGTATTTGTGCAAACAGAAGTATCGGGACGATATTAAGCGACGAGCCGGTAAGTGCGGTCGCCGTTGCAACAGCCCCGAACGAATTAGCAAACAGCAGTATCGTCGTGCCTAGCAGACTAGGCCACAGCACAGGCAGTGCGACCATGCGCCAATACTGGGCGTTGCTGGCCCCGAGCGATGCGGCAGCCTCACCCCATTCGCGCTTCAACCCGTCGATTGCCGGGGCAATAATCAACACCATCAAAGGAATTTGGAAATAGAGATAGACCAGCGTCAGTCCACTGAACGACAGCAAGTTAAAGCCTGACTGATAAATGTTGACGCCGACTGTGCTGAGAAGAAACGTCACAACGCCAACGCGGCCCAATGTAGCGAGAAATGCAAATGCCAGCGGGATGCCGGCGAAGTTTGAGGCGACGCCGGAAAACGTCAGTGTGCTTGAGCGTATCCAGCTTGGCAGACCGCCGCGAATAATCGCCAGCGCAATCGTGAACCCAGCCGCCGCGCCGATGATTGACGAGGCAAGACTAATCTTTATCGACACCCAGAAGGCCGACAAAATGGAGGGCGTAAACAGTGCACCCAGATTGCTAAGAGTGAACTCGCCTTGTGGCGTTTGAAACGCGCCGATCACCAGCGACATCATCGGCAGGATCATAAAAAGCAGCGCAAATATTAAGAAGGGCGCAACGCCAATCCAATCGAGCAGGCCTTTATACTTGGCAAGGCTCGGTGATAGCGCGGTTACAGTGGCTTGGGGCGTCTTCATGTGTGAAGGGGAAAGCCGGGGCGCACAATCTTTGCCCCGACCTTCCTGTTCCTAATTATTTAACGTCAGCGCCAACGGTCTTGTCCCAACCCTTGGTGATGGTTTCTTTGAATGCCGCCTGCTGTTCCAAAGTCGGGAACACAGCCTTTGCGTAGCCTTCTGCCGGTGGCAGCTTGGCCATCAATTCTGCAGGAACCTTGGCATTCTTTACCAGATCATTAAAGCGGATCGGGTGGCAATAACCGGCCAGCCAACCAAGCTGACCTTCGTCGGAATAAAGATATTCCATCCAAAGTTTGGCAGCATTAACGTGAGGCGCGTAAGCAGAAATTGCCTGCACATAAACGCCGGCAACAACGGCCGATGATGGCACAATAACTTCGTAAGGAGGATTGCCCTTCAGGCCTTCGCCCCAAGAAATTGCATTATAGTCCCACGCCAAAATGATTGGTGTTGAACCTTGAGCGAAAGGAGCAGCCTTACCGGCAACCGGCACGAAATTACCAGCGGCGTTAAGATCTTTGAAGAAATTCAAACCAGCATCGCCAGCCTTGGCGATATCACCACCAGCAGCGGAAAGACCGGCAGCAAACACGCCAACGATTGGCTGGTTACCGGTGCGTGGATCACCGGAAAGCGCAACCATGTTCTTATATTCAGGCTTCTGCAAATCAGCGAAATCCTTCGGTGAATTCTTGACCAGATCCTTGTTCACAAGGATGGACATCACACCGTAGTAATCGCCGTACCAAAAGCCGTCAGCATCCTTGGCATCGGCTGGAATGCTTTCCCAAGCCGAAACCTTATATGGCTGGATCAGCTTGTCAGCTTTGGCGGATGGGCCGAATGAAAGACCAACGTCAACAACGTCTGGAGCCTGTGGGCCTTTGTTGTCCTTGTTAGCCTTGATAGCCTCAATTTCATCGCCCGAACCAGCATCAGGATTGAGCTCATTCACCTTGATGCCATATTTGGCCTTGAAGCCTTCAATAACCGCGCCATAGCCGCACCAGTCATGCGGTAAAGCAATAACAGTCAATTCGCCTTCCGCTTTCGCAGCGGCAACCAATTCGTCCATGGACTGCGCAAATGTTGGCGACGCGATGGAGACAAATGCTGCGGCTGAAGCGCCGAGTGTGGCGATAAATTTCTTTGTGAGGGACATGATTATTTCCTTTGTTACCCGTCTTAAAATCCGGACAACGCAGGAGGTATTGCAGCTATTTAACAGTCATATGACAGTCGATATTTTTTGTGACAAATAAATCAACAGCCATTTCTATTGTCGATTACTTCAATAATACTTAGCCGACATCCAATACAATCTTCCCTATATGGCTACCCTCTTCCATGCGCTCATGCGCACGCCATGCTTCAACTAGCGGGAATATCCGATCCATTACGGGAACTACGGTACGATCACTGAGCAGGGGCCACACCTTGGCCTCTAAAGTGCGCGCGATATGCGCTTTGAATTCGAGACTGCGGGGACGCAGCGTCGAGCCGGTGTGAGTGAGCCGTTTCATCATCAGCTTAGAAAAATCCGCCTCCGCGCGCGAACCGTTCAAAAAAGCGATCTGCACAATGCGTCCGTCCATCGCCGCGGCTTCATAATTTTTGGCAACATACTCCCCGCCCACCATATCGAGGATAACATCTGCGCCTTTGCCGTTGGTCGCCTCTTTCACCTCGGAGACAAAATCATGGGTCTTGTAGTTAATCGCGCGATCCGCACCAATCGAAAGACACGCCGCACACTTCTCGTCGGAACCAGCGGTAACAATGACATAGGCCCCAAACTGGCTGGCAAGCTGAATTGCCGTCGTGCCGATGCCGGAAGTGCCGCCATGAATGAGCAACGTATCGCCGGACTTTAACCCGCCGCGCTCAAACACATTGTGCCAGACGGTGAAGAACGTCTCCGGAATAGCCGCCGCTTCCGTCATCGTCAGGCTAGTGGGAACCGGCAGCACACACCCTTCATCCACCGCGCAATACTGTGCGTAGCCGCCACCCGCAGTGAGCGCCATCACCTTGTCCCCAAGCTTAAAACGCTTAGCATCAGTGCCCATCGCCACCACTTCGCCTGATATTTCCAGGCCCGGCAGCGGGCTGGCCCCGACGGGCGGCGCATAAGCGCCTTTGCGCTGCAACACATCCGGACGGTTCACACCCGCGGCCACAACGCGGATCAAAACCTCATGGTCCTTAGCCTGAGGCACAGTAAATTTCGCCGGTTTCAGCACCAATGGCCCACCGGCCTCAGTGATTTCAATCGCTGTCATTAATGTCGGGATAGCCATAACTGAAAACTCCTGCAAATGTGCCAGAACGGGATATTGATTAAACCCCGTTTAGCTGTAGTGATAGCGTTAATCCAAACAGGAACCTTGCAAATGGCGCTTTTTGAAGACGACAAGCCAAAACGCAAAGTCACCCATGAGGTGGGTCAAGATCTATACCTTCTATCCGTTGGCGATTTGGATGAGCGCATCGCCTATCTGAGTGCTGAAGTCGCGCGGCTGGAGGCCGATAAGTTACAAAAACAATCATCAAAGGCAGCAGCAAACGCGCTGTTCAAATCATAAACTGGAAACAACCATCATGAAGCGTCACGCCTTACTTGCACTCTTGTTTCTCACCGCAGCGCCTGCCGCTTATGCGGGTGATCTAGTTGATGCTGCTGAAAAGGCAGAAAGCCTTGTGGAGGAACAAAAGTTTCCTGAAGCCATCAAAGTTTTGGAAGATGCCCGCGACAGTGTTTGGGACCAATCCCCACTCACCATCAACAACGCCACCTTGGTGGCCGGTGATCCGACTGGCTATGGTGTTTATGATCCGCGCCCGAACAATGAGTTCAAGGCCGGCGAGCCGATTGTCATTTATACTGAGCCAAAAGGCTATGCCTTTGGCCGTGATGGCGATTTCTACACGCTGAAAATTGATCTCGACTACGACATTCAGGATGCCTCCGGCCAGAGCCTTGCCAAGCAGGAAAAGTTTTCAACATGGGAGTTTAAGTCCCGCGTCCCGAACCGCGAATTCATGGGCAAGTTGACCTATAATCTCAAAGGTGTGCCCGCTGGCGACTATAAAATCATCACCGCGGCGCGTGATCAAAATGCAGACAGCTCGGTGGAGTTTTCTAACACTATTAAGATTGTGGACTGACAGTACGCCATGATCCTTATCGGCCAATATGATTCTCCCTTTGTGCGGCGCGTAGGCGTCGCACTCAGGCTTTACAACATGCAGTTCGAACATCGTCCCTGGTCCACTTTCGGCGATGCCGATAAAATCCGCGTCTACAGCCCGATGACCCGCGTGCCTGTTCTTGTGCTAGACAACGGCGATGTGCTCATCGAAAGCCATCTCATCTTGGATTATCTCGACAGCCAAGTTTCCGCCCCACTTTACCCGCGAGAGGAACCCGCCCGCCATCGCGCTTTGAAAATCGCCGCGCTGGCCACCAACCTGTCAGACAAGGCCGTCAGTCTATTTTATGAATTGAATTTCCACGAGACGGTATCTGATCTCTACGTAGAGCGCTGCCGCACGCAAATTATGGGTGCATTAAGCGCACTGGAATTGAGCCGCGCTTCGGCAAATTCAGCTTTCTGGTTTGGTGATAAAATCGGCCACACCGATATCGCCGTTGCCTGCACCCTGCGCCACTTTAACGACGCCTATCCGGATATGGTGAATATGGCGGATTATCCCGCGCTCAAAGCCCATGCGGCAATACATGAGGCTATGCCGGTGTTTCAGGAAATCCAGCAGGCCTTCATTCCGCCGTCGAAATAATCAATCGCCCAAGTTTTTTTCGTCCGTGCAAGCGCGCTTGATATAAACATCGGATGCCACACCATTGGCCTTGGCATTGGCCATATCACGCTTGGCGCTGGCCTTTGGTTGCGGCCCGCTGACGACGCAAAAGAGATTTCCCTTCAGCCCAACATAGTTGTTGGTATCAATCGTCTGCCCCCACCCGCCCTTAGTCATAAACGCATCCGCATCAGCCTGCGAGGTGGTGCAAGAGGCGATGGCATACCAGCCACACAACTGCTTGGCAGATGCGGGGAGCGCGGATGCGGCAGATGCAATAAGCGCGGCGGCGAAAAATAGTTTCATTGAAAGGCTCCATTGTGGGATACTGGTTGGACAATGAATGGGAAAATCAGCGTCAGTGCAAGTGGCAACGGTCGTTACGCCAAACTAAGGTCACACCACTAATTCAGATGCCTCTCCAGCGCCACCAATGTCACCACCTCGGCAACACCGCTCATGGCCGCCACAACGGCCCGCGCCGCCTCAATCGCTGCCATATCTGATGCATCCAGCCGCATGATAATATCATGCTGTCCTGCCACCGAATGAATGACGCTCGCAGCCACAAGTGCCTTCAATTTCGGTACCACCTGCGCGCACTTAAATCCCTTTTCGAGCTTAATGAGCAAATGAGCCGCTTGCTGTGCGCCTGTCAGGCCGCCGTCCTCAATGGTGAATTTGGCAATGGCACCTGAAGCCACCAGCTTGGCCAACCGCTCCTGCGTGGCGGTGCGCGACAGATCAAGATCGCGCGCTAGCGCCACGATGGGCCGACGCGCATCCTTGCGCAGCTGTGCAAGCAGCAATCTGTCTTTGTCGTCCATGAATTTTCCCACCCTGCATAATGCCTGCCATTCCGGCGTAATGCTTACTGCAACCGAATATCAGCCGCATTAAAAACCTTTCATAGACTTATGGAAGGAACCCAAAATGCTCGATTTGACCAATGCCGTCCTCCTGCCAATCGATATGCAAAAGGGCTTTGATGAAGCCTCATGGCCCAAACGCTGGAACAACAAGGCCGAAGACAATGGCCGCGCGCTCATGGCAGCCTGGCGCAAATCTGGCCGTGCCATTGTCCACGTGCGCCATGATAGCGTAGAGCAAGGCTCAACTTTGGCGCCCGCCCATCGCGGCAATGCCCACCGCGAGGGTTTCGTGCCTCTAGTCGGCGAAAAGCTGATCACCAAAAGCGTCAACTCCGCCTTTATCGGCACAGACCTCGATATCCACCTGCGCCGCATTGCGGCCAAAACAATCATCACCTTCGGCATTTCAACCGACATGTGCGTCTCCACCACCATCCGCATGGGCGCCAACATGGGCTGGAAAATGATACTGGTAGAAGACGCGTGTGATTGCTTTGAGCTGCCTGCGCTTGACGGCTCAATCATTACGGCAAGGCAAATGCACGAAGCCCATGTGGCGACTCTGCGGGCGGAGTTTTGCAAGGTCCTGACGACGGCGGAGTTGTTGGGGATGGTGGGGTAAGTTGCAAAACGCCCGCTTTTGCCAGCGGGCGCTTCCATTCAAACCCTTTCATCAGCCCACCGCACTCAGCGCAGCAGCGTCACATGGCCGACATACTCTTCCTTGGTGCCGGTCACGACCACCTTGATGCCGCTCTTGCCTCGACCGATTTTGAAATCCTGCGGCCTGTTGTTGCCGACCGTGACGGTATATTCGCCCGGTTCCAGCTTGAAAACAACCTCGCCATTGTCATCGGAAACGCCTTTGGCGATAGCCCGAGGTCCAGGATGCTTTTTGACGACAGTTCCAACCCCAGGAATATTAGATGTTGCCATCGCCTCACCCGCCATCAGCACCACGCCGCCAGCGCTAAGCGCCGTCATCTGCAAGCTGGTGCTGGAAAAGGCTGTGGTGAAAAGCGCGGTTGCCAGCGCGAAGGCTTTGGCTGGTTGTGAAAAATTCATGGTTTCGTTCCCCCGTATGTTTGTTATCGATGAAATCAACGTTAGAAGCCGCCACCTGAACGGTCAATGAACGGCTTCGGCTGGTTGATATAGCAGGAAATGGAAACGCTTCACATCACCCATAAGGGTGAAAGTCTCGTACGTTTTCGAGACTTTCTGTCTCAAATACAAGACGCCCGCTGTTTCCAACGGGCGCTTCAACTCGGGGACAGTTTACTTTTGGGAACAGTATTTGATTTTTGCCGGCCTATGTGGTGAAAAGTAAACTGTCCCCGTGTTGCTTACTTCATAACCGGAATGGAAAACTCAGCCCCATCCTTAATCCCGCTCGGCCAGCGTGCCGTAACCGTTTTAGTCTTGGTATAAAACTTAAACGCATCCGGGCCGTGCTGGTTCAAATCGCCGAAGCCTGAACCCTTCCAGCCGCCGAATGTGTAGTAGGCGATTGGCACGGGGATGGGCACGTTTATGCCGACCATGCCGACTTGTACGCGCGAGGCGAAGTCGCGGGCGGCGTCGCCGTTTTGGGTGAAGATGGCGGTGCCATTGCCATATTCATGGTCATTGGTCATTTGCAGCGCTTCTTCGTAAGTCTTGGCGCGCACGACTGAGAGCACCGGCCCGAAGATTTCTTCCTTATAAATGCGCATGTCTGTCGTCACATTGTCGAACAGGCAGCCGCCCATATAATAGCCGTTCTCATAGCCCTGCATTGTAAAGCCGCGACCATCAACAATAAGGTCCGCACCTTCCGCCAAACCAATATCGACATAGCCTTTCACCTTATCCAAATGCGCCTTGGTAACCAGCGGGCCAAAGTCAGCGGATGGATCAGTGGACGGGCCAACTTTCAAGCTCTCAACACGCGGTGTCAGCTTGGCCATCAGGCGGTTGGCCGTATCTTCGCCAACAGGGACGGCAACAGAAATCGCCATGCAGCGCTCACCAGCGGAGCCGTAACCCGCGCCAATCAGGGCATCCACAGTTTGATCCATGTCGGCATCCGGCATGATAATCATATGGTTCTTCGCGCCGCCGAAGCACTGCACGCGCTTGCCCGAAGCGCAGCCACGGGAGTAAATATAATGCGCAATCGGCGTGGAACCGACAAAGCCGATCGCCTTGATATCGCGGTCATCAAGGATAGCATCCACGGCTTCCTTGTCGCCGTTAACAACGTTCAGAACGCCAGCCGGAAGACCAGCCTCAATGAACAATTCCGCAATGCGCATCGGCACGCCGGGGTCACGCTCGGATGGCTTCAATACGTATGAGTTGCCGCACGCCAGCGCTGGCGCAATCTTCCACAGCGGGATCATCGCAGGGAAATTGAATGGCGTGATACCAGCGACAACGCCGAGCGATTGGCGCAGCGAGTACACATCAATGTTCGGGCCCGCACCATCGGTGAATTCACCTTTGAGCAAATGCGGCGAGCCGATGCAGAATTCCACCACTTCAAGCCCGCGCTGAATGTCGCCCTTGGCATCAGGAACGGTCTTGCCATGTTCCTTAGCGAGAAGCAGCGCCAACTCATCATATTCGGCGTGGACCAGTTCGAGGAACTTCATCAAAACGCGCGCACGGCGCTGCGGATTGGTGGAAGCCCACTTCGGATGCGCAGCCTTGGCACTTTCGATTGCCGCCCGCACTTCAGCCTGTGAGGCCAGCGAAACCCGCGCCTGCACTTCGCCCGTCATAGGCATAAATACATCCGCCTCGCGGCCCGATGTGCCGGCAACATGCTTGCCGCCGATGAAATGTCCATAAGTCTTCATGAGAGTTCCTCCACGTTTGATGAGCGGATTATGCGCTATAAAAAATCAATTGCAATAATCAATAAAGCGCATCTATTGTGCGTAAATTGAAGTCTTGATTTTGGATGTTTAATGATGAAATTTCGGTGCGAGGTGCCCCTCTCTGTCCTGTCGGACATCTCCCCCGCAAGGGAGGAGATCAGCACTCCACTGTCGGCTGTCAAACTCCAAAGGTGGAGATTATCGATCTCCCCACCGGCGGGGGAGATGCTGACAGGCAGAGGGGGGCGCCTCGCGCCATTACTCCCATGAACTGGGACGACATCCGCATATTCCTCGCCATTGCCCGCTCCGGACAAATCCTCGGTGCGGCAAAGCGGCTTGGCCTCAACCACGCCACTGTCGCGCGGCGACTTACCGCCCTTGAAACAGACCTGCGCGCGCAACTTTTCACCCGCCGCCCGTCAGGAACCGAGCTTACCACGGCAGGTGAAGACTTCCTGCTCGCCGCCGAGCGTATGGAAGCGGAAATGCTGTCCGCCCGCACGCTTGTCGGCGATGCGTCTATTGCTATTTCCGGCACAGTGCGTGTCGGTGCGCCAGATGGTTTTGGGGTTGCCTTTTTAGCGCCACGCCTAGGCGAGCTGACCAAGCTTCACCCCAACCTCAACATCGAACTTGTACCCGCACCGCGCTCCTTCTCGTTATCACGCCGCGAGGCGGACATTGCCGTCACTGTCGAGCGGCCGGAGCAAGGCCGTCTGGTCGCCTCCAAGCTGGTGGATTATCGCCTTGGCCTTTACGCCTCCAAATCCTACCTAGCAGCCAATGGCACGCCGCAATCTGTCGAAGATTTGAGCACTCACCGCCTTGTCGGCTATGTCGAAGATTTGCTGGCCAACTCATCGCTGGCCTATTCTGGCGAGATTTCCAAAGATTATCACCCGCGCTTTTCGGTATCGTCCGCTCTGGGTCAAACCGAAGCCGTGCGCTCCGGCGCCGGCATCGGCATTCTCCACGCCTTCATCGCTCGCACTGACCCAAATCTCGTAGCGATCCTGCCAGAACGGCAAATCAAGCGTGCCTATTTCATGGTGATCCACGAAAGTATGCGCACTTTGCAGCGCATTCGCACCGTCGCCGATTTTATAGCCACGGCCGTCGAGCGCGAACGCTCAATCTTCAGCTAGCGATCTTAAGCGCTACCTTTTGCGGCTTGGATTTTGACATCAACTGCGCGGCAAAATCATTCAGCAGGAATGCTGCAAGATTTTCCTCAGCAATTGGCTTGGCGAAGTAAAAGCCCTGCAACTGGTGCGCAATTGTATGCAGGAATGATGCCTGCTCTTCCGTCTCCACACCTTCGGCCGTAATGCGCATCTTAAGAGTCTCGCCCAGCGTGGCAATGGTTCGCAAAATATCACGTGCCGCCTGATCATTCTCAATCGCCGCCACGAACGAGCGGTCGATCTTGATCTTATCAAACGGGAATTTCCAAAGGTAAGCCAAGCTGGAATAGCCGGTGCCAAAATCATCCATGGCAATCGAAACGCCAAGCGCCTTCAGTGCATGCAATATTTCCGAGACGCTCTCCTGATTATCAATCAGCAGGCTTTCGGTAATTTCAAGCTCAAGCCTATCAGGACGAAGGCCCGATAGCGCCAGCGCATCTCGAACAACAGAAACAATCTTATCGGTATCAAACTGGCGCGGCGAAAGGTTCACCGCCACCATCACATCATCCGGCCACAGTGTCGCCGCGCGGCATGCCTCATTGATAACCCATTCGCCAATGGATTTTATAAGCCCGGTTTGTTCGGCGATAGGGATAAACGCGCTCGGCGAGATTTGCCCGCGCAGCGGATGGTTCCAGCGAATAAGCGCTTCAAAGCCGGTCGGCTTGCCACTCGCCACATTCATCAGTGGCTGGTAGCACAGCTCTAATTCCTTCTTCTGCAAAGCCATGCCCAGATCAAATTCTAGCGAGCGACGCTCTTGGCTGCGCTTATCCATTTCCTCTTCAAAGAAACGGAATGTGCGGCGGCCATCGCTTTTCGCACGGTACAGCGCAAGATCCGCATTGCGCACAATCTGGTCCGCTTCCACGCCATCACTCGGGGCCATTGCAATGCCAATGCTGGCACCAATAGCCAAAATATCGCGGCCGATTTCAATCGGCTGGCCAACACAATCAATCAAGCGCTGCGCTAAAGTTGCCGCTGCCGCCATGTCAGTCGTATTGGTCAAAATAACCGCAAATTCATCGCCGCCAAGACGGGCGAGCACGTCATTTTCGCGCAGTACAGCCGAAAAGCGCCGCGCCACTTCAATCAACAGCCTATCGCCAACATCATGGCCCTTGGTGTCGTTAACTGCCTTAAACTGGTCCAGATCAATGTAGAGCAAAATGAAGCCCAGACCGTAGCGCGCCATTCTGGTTAGATTCTGGTTCAGTGCATCATTAAAACGCGACCGGTTGGCAACACCAGTCAGCGCGTCATTATGCGCCAGATAGGCCACGCGCTCTTCGATCACTTTTTGGCTGGTAATATCCGAGCAGACACCGCGATAGCCAATGAAGTGGCCAACATCATCATAAAACGCCTGACCGGTAAGCCGCCACCAGCACTCTTTGCCGCCGACCATAACCGGCAGTTCGGTATCACGAAACGCGTGGCGAACGCGCATGGCTTCGAGAATGACCCCAAAGCCAACATGGTTAGTGCTGGCTGGCGTGGCAAACAGCTTCAAAAACGGCATGCCTTGCAAATCACTAACGGGCCGACCTGTTGCCTCCGCAAAGCGCTCCGATACAAGCTGCACATTGCCCTGCGCATCGGACGACCATAGCCAATCGCTGGAGTTTTCTTCAAAGTTCTTCAAGAGCATCCCGATAACCGCGCCGCGCTCGTCAGACTCGATCTGCGCCACAATGCGCCCGACAAATGTCCGCGCATGGGCAAGGCTCGCCATAACAATAATGCCAGAGAATGTGACAAACAGCACCGACACAAACATCTGCATATAATCCGCGCTCTGCAGCAGGCCAATCGTCGAGCCAATCATCACCGGAATGAGAAACGAAATGACCGCCTGCGGCATGGCGGACAAGGCAAAACCACCACCACAAATCATGCCCGTCATCATCACATAGACCAGAAGATGGCTACTGGCTGAACCGCTGCTGAGCCCCAATATGGGCAGCGCACCCCAAATGATGCCGAGAATGACAGCGTTGATTGAGGCGCGTTCAATCGCGCGGTGCGAAGCCCGCTTGCGCGGCGCGGCATCCCGCATCTCCATCCAAGAGCGCATGGACAAGAGCGCAAGTCCCAAAACCAAAACGCCCCAAATGGCAATTGGCGTGATCACAGAACTGTGCCAAAACGTAATCAGAAAAATCGCAACGCCCACCACATTGCCAGCCATCATCGAAGGCGTTAGCTTTATCATGGAGGCGATTTGCTCAGCACGCACAAGGCCAAGCGTCGAGGGGGTCACTGCGCCCAAACCAACCAAACGGTCCAAATGCGCATCTATTGGTTTTAGCCAGGATTTCATCAATACTTCCCCGTGAACCGCCAAGGTAGCAATGAGTTGTAAATATTCCCTCAATTTTATATAATAGATGCATAATATAATTGCCGTCTAAAATTATTTCGAACCCAAAACGACGGTGGACAGGATACATGAAAATAGCCGTTTTTGGTGATAGCCACAGCGTGTTTAACTCTGCCGACTAACGTGATGTGAACATTTATTGGCTTGGTCGGGTAACGATGCACCGCTAGGGCGCGATGGTTTGCGCTGACTTTTGACCCATTGCGGCGGCTTTTGCCTTGTAATCGTAACAAATTGCGCAATTATGATCTCGCAATCGCCTCTTTCGGTGAAAGTGGCTGCCGTTCCCACATTGAGGCAATCGCCGCCAAGTCCGGTTAGTCGATTACAAACATCACCCGGATCTCGCCCGCCGCAACTACGTCATTATTTTGCCGACAAATTAAAAACCTGCTTGTTCTCGCCGTGCCGCCGGTAGCACCGCGTGCTACCTATACGGGCCAACTGACAGATCAAGTTGCACTGCGCCATGAGATGAACCATGATCTGGTGCGCTTACAAAGGGGCGGGTCTAGCCTTCATCGACTATTGGCAGCACGCCCCGCTGAGGGTTTGCTTTTCGTGGCGCGCAACTTGCTTTTGCTGGCGGGTAGGTGTCACGGTCTGCGCTAACAAAATTTGGCTCAGGTCATGAATTGTGCTATATTTTTGACGTTGCTGGATCAATCCTTTCGCATTGTGTGAATCAAGGTTCAGCAACGATGTTCGGGAGGACATGACATGGCACGCTACATTATCACAGGCAGTTACACCGCAGCCGCGATGAAGGGCATGATTGCCAAACCAAGCGATAGAGCTGCGGCAACAAGCGCACTCATCGCGGCATCCGGAGGCAAACTGGAAAGCTACTATTTGACCACCGGAGACAATGATTTTTCGATGGTGGTTCAATCCAATGACTTAGTCAGCATGCTCGCATCGTTGATGGTGGCCGGAGCATCAGGCGCGGTTAGCGGCCTGAAAACAGTCCAAGCCTTTACCACCGAGGAGTTCTTAACGGCTCAAAAGGCGGCAGGAGCCATTGTCGCCAAATATCAATCTCCAGCCTAATTTTCTGCAGCAGGGCGAGGCAAAACCCCGCCCTGCCTCTCCGCAACAATCACCTTCGCCGCGGCTTTAACCTTGCCCGCTTGGCGGACGAGGCAGTCGGCAAAGCCGACAGAAGGGGGAAGTCTCACCCCAGCGGCATATCAATGGTTTTCATAATCCGGTTGGTCTCGCTCAAAATTTTTATGATCTTTCGATAGTGACGGATGTCATCAAACGAAAGCGCGCGGCCCTTGCGGTCTTTCAGCCATTTTTGTGCAGGCTGGTAGCCGCCGATGTAGAAGTTCCATGCAATCAGCGGCACATCGTCAAAATACTGGCTCTCATTGATAAACACGCGGCCACTCTCGCCGCCCGCCTTAAACTCCACCTTGCCAACAACGCTATCGCCCTCGCCATCAAACTTGAAAGGCGCAGAGCCGATTGCCACCTCTTCCATCAGGTGCAGACGGCGCAGCGCTGTTCCTTTTTTGGAAACATCCCAGAAAATTTCCGCACTTGGCGGATAAGGCACGCGCGGAAAATCAATCTTCAAAAACTCGCGATAGGTCTCGCGGTATTGCGGGCAATGCAGCACGCCATAGATATAATCGAAGATCGCCACTTCATCAGGCCGCGCTCCAATCTCCCCACTCGCGGGGGAGATGTCGGCGGGGCCGACAGAGGGGGGCGTGCCGCCAGCACTGCTGCCCATCGCCGCCTCTTCAATGGCCTTGCGGATTTTCGGATCCATATTGACGCGGCGCGTTTGGTCGAGTTCGGATTCAGCGGGATACAGGTAGAGGGGAAATACTGCTGATTGAGTCGTTCGTTCCCCACATTTTGTTTCGACCAAAAACTTAGAAATATAGAAATGACTCGTAGTTCCTGATTTTTCACTTCGTGCAGACACAAGGGCAAGATTGTCACCTCTCAACATGTTATCCATTGTAGATCGAGCCGTTGTCCATACTAGGCTTTCATCAAAAAGCACTTTCTGATTATCAAAAGGTCGATAGCTGATTGGAAAAATTAATGCGCTATGATCGCTCTTAGAACGCAGACGCTTTCTTGCTTTTGAGACGTCCCAACCTTTTTTCTCAGACAGACCTAATTTTTTGCAAAGCTCGGAATCTGAGAGGTTTGTGTTTTGAGAAAACTCATTGGCATTTTTAAGAAGTTCTTCGGTTGACTCAGATATGACATAAAAATCGCGAGCAGTTATTACGCCAGATGAGTAAACTGGTAAAATGGCATTTAGTGCGAAGGATTTCTCATTTATTTTAGCAAATGAATTTGCGCTCGGGTGAAATGTGTAATTTGGTGACACTGGATTGCAAACAACCCAATCAATTTGCTCTTGGTCATTTTCAAACAAGTAATTGTTTTTTTGCTGTCGCGAACCCCATATTTCCCCATAGCGAACTTCTGAAGGACGATTGGCATCAGAGTATTTTGATCTGACCGCAATTATAATTGCAACACCCTGCTTTATATCAAAAACATTTTTGTCGATTTTGCCATCGGGAACAACTTCCTTTATTTCTGAGTTTCCGTGTAGATCTAGAATACTAATTTTATCAAAATTATCCTTTAAGTTTTGGCGCATTCCTCTGAATGATGAGCTTTTCAGGTATCCATGGCTTGTGATGAAAGCAAGTATGCCAAAGTCGTTTTTAACAATAAACTTTTCAGCCAGCGCAATAAACTTGATGTAATCATTATTGATGTTTTTTTCGAATTGTAACATACCTTTTTCTTTGATTGGATATCCGTCTACCGAGCGATATTTTTTTATTAGAGCAACTTGATAAGTACTTAAATTACCTGATTGAATACTGTAAGGCGGATTACCAATCACGCACATAATCGGCATATCCCTCTTCACAGTGTTGGCCTGCTTCGCCTCATTGGAAAGCCACTGCGCAAAGGGCAAAGTTTGGTTGGCTTTATCGCCCTCTTCCAGCGAGTTGGTGAGATAGACGCCAAGGCGCGGCGGGTTGGCCGTTGGCTTATAGTGCATTTCCTTGAGCATCATATCGAGCTTCATGTGGCACATGGCATAAGAGGCCATGAGCAACTCAAACCCGTGCAGGCGGGGAATAAGCTCTTTCTCGACATAAGTTGACCATTGGCCGGGCGCGACGTCTTGAATTTTCGGCGCGATTTGCTTGATGACCTCAGCCAGAAAAGTGCCCGTGCCAGCGGCGGGGTCAAGGATTTGCACGCGGTGCATTTCCTTTTTTTCGATGATAGGTTTGCCCTTATGGGTTTGGCCCGTATCCCAGTCCACAGTGATTTTAGACGTATCGGCTAAACCATCGGCAAGGCCGAACTCAGTTTTCAGCACATCATCCACCGCCCGCACGATGAAATTCACCACGGGTTCGGGCGTGTACCACACGCCGCGCGCCTTGCGCTTGGCGGGATTATATTCAGCGAGGAACGTTTCATAGAAATGGATGAACGGGTCATTGCGCTGCGTGAATTTGCCAAAATCTTGAAACAGCTTTTGCAAATCTGTGGCCTGAAAAATTTCCGCTAACTCATCAATCGTGCGGCGTATGCCTTCATCCAAATTAGGACCAGCGACATAGGAAAACAGATTGCGCAAAAACGGATTGGATTTTGGCAGCAATTGCAGCGCTTCTTCGCGCGAAAAATCTTTGGGCGTATCGTCATGCAGCCGCGCGGCGAACATGCCATAGGCAATGGTTTCCGCATAAATATCGGAGAACTCTTCCACGCTTAAATCGTGGATAAGCTGGTCTTTGAAGGCGTTGAATTGGCCTGCCAATTCGGACGCCAAATCCTTATCTTCTCTGAGCGTATTGAACAAAATATCTTTGATGAGCACGGCCTTGCCCGCCATCATCTCCGCCAGCTTTTCCGCGCTGGTGATGGTTTGCAACCGTTCAGCGGCGAAATCGCGCAACTGGTTAGCAAGAACGTCAAACTGGTCTGGCTTTGCCGGAAGCGTCGGCAGAAAATCGGCAATGGAAATTTAGCGGGCAAGTTCGCCATTCTTATAAAAGCGGAAATCCAAGCCATTGGTGTAAATAAGGTTCGGCAGCGCTTTCACATAGCGCTCATATTGCGCCTTGTTGAAATCCTTCATTTCTTTGGGATTGATGCCAAGACCAATGTCTTTGGCCTCACAGTGGCCGACGGTAATCTGCCCGCGCATCAAAACAAAATCCGGCCGCCCGACCTTCACAGCCTTCGGCTCGTTAATGGCCTTCACATCAGCAGTGATGCTATCAAAGAGTTTCGCCAAAGCCGGACGGAACGAATGTTCGGTGCTTTGCCCCGAAGCATAGAGGCTGCGAACAGTATCCAAATATTCCGCGATGTTCATGGTGTTCCCCGATTCACCAATCAACTATGGCGGCTGCAAGCATGGGGTGCAAGGGGTGGGCTTAAGACGTCTGGCGGAGAGGGAGGGATTTGAACCCCCGATGAGGTCGCCCCCATGCCGCATTTCGAGTGCGGTGCATTCGACCACTCTGCCACCTCTCCGAAGGTCACGCTTTGGTCAAAGCGGCCCTCCTCTAAACGTTGCCGCTTTTGGATACAAGAGAGATTTTGTGCACGTTTGCCTTATAGTATGGCCTCGTGCGCGGCGCGTATGGCTTTCGGGCGCGCGGCGTATCCACTCCGCATCCTGTCTGGGCGGTTGGCGTGCGCATTTCGGGCGTCTGGCGACCATTTGCCGACAAGTGGTTGACACGGGCGCGGGCATGGCATATCCACCCCGCAACTTGCGCCATAGGTCCGTCCTGTGGGGTTCGTTATTTCATCAACCGGTCCAGACTGGATAAAAAGATGATCACGGCTTTAAGTATAGCCGTAGATTATTAGTGAACAACCGAAAGGGTAAAACAATGTTCGCAGTCATCAAAACCGGCGGTAAGCAATATCGCGTAGCCGCCAATGACGTATTAAAAGTCAATCTACTTGTCGCCAATGCTGGCGATATGGTTCAATTCTCAGAAGTACTTATGGTTGGCGAAGGCGCTACTGCGTCTATCGGTGCACCAACTGTTGCCGGCGCCATGGTTACTGCTGAAGTTGTCGAACAAGGCCGCGCTAAGAAGGTTATCGCCTTCAAAAAGCGCCGTCGTCAAAATTCCAAGCGCACCCGCGGTCATCGTCAGCATCTGACAACCGTGCGGATTGCCGAAATTCTCACAGCTGGCGCCAAGCCATCGGCTGAAAAGCCAGCAAAACCGGCTCCTAAGGCCAAAAAAGTCGCTGCAGAATCAACAGCTTCGGCTGAATAATAGAAATCACGAAGGAGATATCCCATGGCACATAAAAAAGCTGGCGGTTCATCGCGCAACGGTCGTGATTCCCACTCGCAGCGCCTCGGCGTTAAGAAGTTCGGCGGCGAAGAAGTCGTTTCCGGCAACATCCTGGTCCGCCAACGCGGCACCAAATGGAATCCGGGCACAGGCGTAGGCTTGGGCAAGGACCATACCGTATTCGCCACCATTCCCGGTACCGTCGCTTTCCGCACGAAAGCCGACGGCAAAGTGTTTATTTCGGTCATGCCGAAAGCACTCGCCGCAGAATAAGCCGGTAATTTTCAATACCGGCGTCCCATTGGACCCCGGTGTTTGGAAACCCCAAGCATAGATTAAAGGGAAAAATGGGTCGCCATTTTTCCCTTTTTTCGTTTTATTTCATATGCTTGGAGGAATTAGCAATGACTGCCTTAGAGGAATTGGAGCCTGATAGTTCGGGCTTTAGACTAGACTGCCCGCAACTCATCACACCGCGTTTGGTTCTGCGCAGGCCGGTTTTGGATGATGCTCACGACATCGCGTTTTTGGCCAACAACCGCAAAATCGCAGCCATGGTCGCCCGTATGCCCTACCCGTACGGCCTCGCCGATGCCCGCGCCTTCATCGCCCGCAACAGCGACGGCGGCCCCAATGGCTGCGTCTATGCCGTTACCATGGCCGCCACCGGCCGCTTCATCGGCTGCGCCGGGCTGGATTCGTCCAAAGGCAATGGTTTAGAGCTTGGATATTGGCTGGGCGAGCCCTTTTGGGGCCAAGGCTATGCCACAGAAGCCGCCCACGCGCTCGTAGATTTAGCCTTCCGCGACACGGATATGGCACAAATCCACGCCGCATGCCGCCTTTCCAACCCAGCTTCCCGGCGCGTTATCCAGAAAAGCGGCTTCCAGCACCACGGCAACGGTATGATAAACTCCATCTCCGCCGGTTCAGTTACGGTTGAGCGTTTCGCGCTGGATCGCAAAACGTGGGCCAGCCTGCGCTCTTGGGGGCACTGAGCTTGATAAATAAATCCACTTAGCCTTCTGGCACGTAAAGTTGCCAGAAGGAGATTTCCAATGTTCAAATTGTCAAAAATATACGTCACTGCCGCCCTGTGCCTCGGCGTTGCCGCACCTGCCAACGCACAAGATGCGCTCATCAATTTCTTCACAGGTAAAAGCATCGCCAGCGGTAAATTCTCAGCAATTAATGGCGTAAAACGGGATTTTACCGTCAAACTGAACGGTAAATGGAACGGCAAGCAACTTTCCTTGCGCGAAGATTTTTTCTACGCCGACGGCGAGCGCGGTCGTAAAACATGGATTCTGACCAAAACCGGTGAGGGCCGTTATAATGGCGTGCGCGAAGATGTTGTCGGCATTGCCAAAATTACTGTCTCCGGCCAAACCGCCCGCTTCAACTATTTTGTCGATATTGACCCCAGCCCGGCCACGAACATCGTACATTTCTACGATACGCTACACATCGCACCGGATGGTAAAACATTGGCCAACACCGCAATTGTCACGAAATACGGCCTTCCGGTGGCAAAGGTGAAGGTAGATTTCCAAAAATAGGCAGCTTAAAGTTTGCCAAATCCGGCTTTTGTTGTAATGCCTCTTTTCAATTCGAGGCACTACAAATGAAATTCCTAGACCAAGCAAAAATTTACATCAGATCCGGTGATGGCGGAGCGGGCTCCGTGTCGTTCCGGCGCGAGAAATTCATTGAGTTTGGCGGCCCCGATGGCGGCGATGGCGGCAAGGGCGGTGACGTTTGGGTCGAGGTCGTTGACGGTCTCAACACGCTGATCGACTATCGCTACCAGCAGCATTTCAAGGGCAAAACCGGCGTGCACGGCATGGGCCGCGATCAGGCGGGCGGCAAGGGCGCAGATGCGAATTTGAAGGTGCCAGCCGGCACGCAAATTTACGAAGAAGATAATGAAACGCTGATCTGCGATTTGCAAAATATCGGCGACCGTTTCCGCATTGCCAAGGGCGGCAATGGTGGCTTTGGCAACGCCCATTTTAAGACATCCAGCAACCAAGCCCCGCGCCGCGCCAATCCCGGCCAAGAGGGCGAGGAGCGCACGATTTGGTTGCGCCTGAAGTTGATCGCTGATGCCGGCTTGGTCGGATTGCCGAACGCTGGCAAATCAACGTTTCTTGCCAGTGTCACGGCTGCACGGCCAAAGATTGCCGGCTACCCCTTCACGACGCTTTACCCAAATTTGGGCGTGGCAAACATTGATAGTCGCGAATTCATCATAGCCGATATCCCAGGTCTCATCGAAGGCGCTCACGAAGGCGTCGGCCTTGGCGACCGGTTCCTTGGCCATGTCGAGCGTACCCGTGTTTTGCTGCACTTAGTATCAGCGCAAGAGGCCGATGTGGCAAAGGCCTACAAGACCGTCCGCAAAGAACTGAAGGCCTACGGCGGCGGGCTTCTGGATAAGCCAGAAATCGTGGCTCTCAGCCAAGTGGATACGGTTGACGAGGAAACCCGAGCACTGAAACTGGCTGCGTTGAAAAAGGCCTGCCGCAAAACACCGATTACGATTTCCGGCGTCTCGCGCGAAGGTCTCGATGTTGCCCAGCGCAAACTTGCCTTGGAAATCTCCATTTCCAAGGCCGAAGAAGCGCCGATTGAGCCGGATAAGCGGTGGGTGGAATAGCCTCCATGAGCCTCTCGTCGCTGGGAAGTTTCAAACGCATTGTTGTGAAGATTGGCTCGGCACTTTTGGTGGACCGTTCCAAAGGCTTGAAGCGCGAGTGGCTGGAAAGTCTCGGCCAAGATATTGCCGCGCTGACTGCAAAAGGCACAGAAGTTCTCGTAGTATCTTCCGGCGCGATTGCGCTTGGCCGGACCATTTTGAGGCTGCCAAAGGGCGCGTTAAAGCTTGAGGAAAGCCAGGCATCTGCAGCCGTTGGCCAGATCGCATTGGCGAAAGCCTATGCCGATGTGCTGGGCGCGCATAGCCTTACCGCTGGGCAAATTCTGCTCACACTGGGCGACACCGAAGAGCGGCGCCGCTATCTTAACGCTCGCGCCACGATTGACACGCTGCTAAGGCTCAAGGCCGTTCCGGTAATAAACGAAAACGACACAGTCGCCACGTCAGAAATCCGCTATGGCGATAATGACCGCCTCGCGGCCCGCGTTGCCACCATGATGGGCGCGGATTTACTGGTGTTGTTGTCAGATATTGATGGTCTCTACACCGCCCCGCCGCACCTTGATCCGGATGCCAAGTTCTTGCCGGTGGTGGAGAAAATTACACCAGCAATCGAGGCGATGGCCGGTGTTGCGGCATCTGAAATCTCGCGCGGCGGGATGAAAACCAAGCTCGATGCAGGCAAGATCGCTACTGCCGCTGGCACAGCTATGATTATTACCACCGGCGCCCGCATGAACCCTCTATCTGCCATAGATCGCGGCGAGCGGGCAACATTATTCAAGGCATCCACCTCGCCCGTCACCGCATGGAAAACGTGGATTGCAGGCAATTTAGAACCGGCTGGAAGGCTGACAATTGACGCTGGTGCTTTGACTGCGCTCCTGTCAGGCAAGTCCCTACTTGCTGCCGGTGTTCGCAAGATCGAAGGCAATTTCGAGCGCGGCGATACGGTTGCCGTCATTGGTCCGGACGGGCAGGAATCCGCCCGTGGACTGATTGCTTATGACGCTTCTGATGCCACTAAAATTGCCGGTAAGAAGAGCGCGGACATTCCCGCAATTTTGGGCTATGAAGCGCGTTCTGCCATGATCCACCGCGATGATCTCGTGGTGTCAAACCATGTGAGCCATTAAGATGCTGACAGCGAACGAAAATGCCAATGCTGGCCTTGAAGCCCTGATGCTGGATATGGGAAAGCGCGCCCGCGCCGCTGCCCAGCCGCTGATGTTGGCCAGTGGGCAGACCAAATCCGCAGCGCTTTCCGCCATGTCACAATCGCTCATTGTCAACATGAATACTATCCTCGCCGCCAATCATATTGATATGACCAACGGCCAAGAAGCAGGACTTACTCCTGCTATTTTGGACCGCCTGCGTTTGGATGAAAATCGCGTCCGCGCCATGGCCGATGGCATCCGCGCCATTGCAGAACTCAAAGACCCGATAGGTGAAGTCATAGCCTCTTGGCAGCGCCCGAATGGACTGCAAATCGAGCGCGTGCGTACGCCGCTCGGTGTCATTGGCGTCATCTACGAAAGCCGCCCAAATGTGACGGCTGATGCCGGTGCGCTATGCCTGAAAGCTGGCAATCCCGTGATTTTGCGCGGTGGTTCAGACTCGGTCAATTCCTCGTCGGCCATCCACGCCTGCCTCGTCGAGGGCCTTAAATCTGCCGAGCTGCCCGAGGATTGCATCCAGCGCGTTCCCGTGACCGACCGCGCCGCTGTTGGCGAAATGCTCAAGGGCCTTGGCGGTAATCTCGATGTGATTGTGCCGCGCGGTGGTAAGAGCTTGGTCGAGCGGGTGCAGCGCGATGCGCGGGTGCCGGTATTCGCCCATCTCGAAGGCATCTGTCATATATATGTTGATGCTACGGCAGATTTGGCCATGGCGCGCAACATCGTCGTCAACGCCAAAATGCGCCGCACGGGCGTTTGCGGCTCTGCGGAAACATTGCTGATCGACAGGGCGATTGCCTCCACACATCTCACGCCAATCCTTGCCGATCTTGCTACCAAAGGCTGTGAAATTCGTGGCAGCGCGGAGATTGTTGCCTCCTTCAAAGGCGCAATTCCAGCTACCGAGCAGGACTGGTCAACAGAATATCTAGATGCGATTATTTCGGTGAAATTAGTTGATGGAATTTCCGGTGCGATTGAGCATATCAACCGCTATTCTTCGCACCATACGGAAGCAGTAATCACCGAAACGCCAAGCGTAGCGGAGCGCTTCTTTAACGAAATAGATTCAGCGATTTTGCTGCACAATGCTTCCACCCAATTTGCAGATGGCGGCGAGTTTGGCATGGGTGCCGAAATTGGCATTGCCACTGGCAAGATGCACGCACGCGGACCTGTCGGCATCGAGCAACTGACCTCATTCAAATACCGTATCCACGGCACAGGACAAACACGTCCGTGACGGTTGCTGACGTTGATCCTGATTATTTGAAAATGCCGCATACCGAAGCTGGCATGGCCATCGGTCTGTTTGGTGGTTCGTTCAATCCGCCCCACGCTGGCCATGTGCTACTTGCAGAAATAGCGCTGCGCACATTTAATTTAGACCAGCTTTGGTGGATTGTTACCCCCGGAAATCCGCTGAAGGACATTACCGAGCTGGCTCCACTGAAGGACCGCATCTCCGCCTGCGAAGCCATCACGCAAGACCCGCGCATAAAAATCACTGCCTTCGAAGCGGCATTCAATGTGCGCTATACGGCGGACACATTGGACATCGTACGCGACCGCAACAAGGACGTTGATTTCATCTGGTTGATGGGCGCGGATAATCTACAAAATTTCCACAAATGGCAGCGCTGGCAAGAAATTGCCGCGACCTTTCCCATCGGCGTGATTGATCGACCCGGCTCGACGCTTTCCTTCCTGACATCGAAGTTTGCTAAAACCTTCAGCGAAGCACGTATTGATGAAGACGACGCGCAGGACTTGGCGCGCAAACCAACGCCCGCTTGGACCTTTATCCACGGCCCGCGCTCGCCGCTCTCATCGAGCGCTATTCGCAAGGCGCAGGCGAACACTTAGGACCATCCGCCCTAGGTGCTAATTCCAGCAAAGTGGTACTGCATATAACACCAATCATCATTCAGATTCAAAGAACAAGCCACCGCTTTAGAGGCGCGACAAAGCGGGGACAGTTACTCATTGTGCCGCATAGCTCCAATGTGAGCCATGTCTTGCACAATGGGTAAACCGTCCCCGAATGATAAATCTTCCTCGTTGCCAC
>JAYTVD010000027.1:0-2578 GCA_043744175.1 Phyllobacteriaceae bacterium | reverse complement strand
TGCTGTCACGACTTGGAATGCTAAAATGCAGAATCGAGAGGGATCAATACCATTTAGGGTGACGAACCTGGTGTCGTTTATCGCATCGTTACAGGTCTTATTTGGTAGGTAATTGTTTATGGAAATGCGCCATAATGAAACAGTTGTGGCGACTCAGTTGCCGCAACGAGCAGTCGGCACGTCATTTTAGGGCGGTGTGCCGGGAGCAAAGGGCGAAGTGTTGCGGGGGCGGCGCTTCGCCTTTCGCGTTTTCGCGTTCCATATTTTGCGGGGTTGCTTTGGCCAAGCGCGCGGCTAGACTGGTTAAATGAGCAATTGTGATTTTCTTGTCGAGAAACACCGCTTCACCGTCGTCGAATCGCCGGTGACGCTCCAGTCCCAGTTGCTGCTTTTGTGTGCACGGATTGGATATAGCCCTCCGCCGATGGTCTGATTGTTTTCCAATTTGTCAGAACAACAGGAGGCATTCATGTCTTACCAAAATCATACTCTCGAACAGTTGCAGGCCATTGATGCTGCGCATCATCTCCATCCCTTTACCGACCACAAAGATCTGCGCGATGCTGGCGCGCGCATTATTACCCGCGCCAACGGGCCGTTTATCTATGACAGCGAGGACAATGAAATCCTCGACGGGATGGCAGGGCTCTGGTGTGTAAATATTGGTTATGGCCGCAAGGAATTGGCGGAGGTTGCCGCACGGCAGATGAACGAATTGCCGTACTACAACTCCTTCTTCCGCTGCTCGACGCCAACGCCGGTGCTGTTGTCGCAGCGGCTGGCACAATTGGCGCCCAAACATATCAATCAAGTATTTTACGGCTCTTCAGGCTCGGAATCGAACGACACAGCTGTGCGGCTCGTGCGCCACTATTGGGCGTTGATGGGGCAGCCTAAAAAGAACCGCATCATCTCGCGGACCATGGCCTATCACGGCTCGACAATCACCGGCGCGTCACTTGGCGGAATGAGCGGCATGCACGAGCAGCTTTATGGCGCGGTGCCGAACATTGTTCATGTGATGCCGCCTTATGCTTTCGAGCTTCAGGAAAAGGGTGAAAGCGAGCATGATTTCGGCTTGCGTGCAGCGCGGGCTGTTGAGATCGCTATTTTGGAAGCGGGCGCTGAAAATGTTGCGGCGTTTATCGGCGAACCGATCATGGGCGCGGGTGGTGTGAAGATTCCGCCCGTCAGCTATTGGCCGGAAGTGCAGCGAATCTGCCGCAAGTACGATGTACTTTTGATGCTTGACGAGGTGATCACGGCTTACGGGCGCACCGGTGAATGGTTTGCGGCGCAATCGATGGGGATTGAGCCGGACACAATCACAACGGCCAAGGCTTTGACCTCGGGCTATCTGCCGCTTTCGGCACTTTTGGTTTCGGACCGGATCGCTGATGTCTTAACGGAAAAGGGCGGCGAATTCGCGCATGGCTACACGTACTCCGGCCATCCTGTCTGTTGCGCTGTGGCGATGGAAAATCTTGCCATCATCGAGCGGGACGGGATGATTGAAAATGTTCGTACCGGTGTTGGTCCCTACTTCAAACAACGGCTGCAGGACACGGTGGCGCAACACCCGATTGTCGGCGAGGCACGTTCATTCGGACTGATGGGGGCGA
Organism: Phyllobacteriaceae bacterium; assembly: GCA_043744175.1. GTDB lineage: Bacteria > Pseudomonadota > Alphaproteobacteria > Rhizobiales > Rhizobiaceae > JANMEX01. Next base: position 956 of record JAYTVD010000027.1, on the reverse strand, counting down.
TCGAGATTGTCAAAGACAAGGAAACGCGCGAGCGCTTCCCCGGGTGGGTTGCGGGAAGCACGGTGCGGAACCATGCGATTGCCAACGGCATGATGATGCGGGCGGTTTATGACACCATGATTTTGTCACCGCCGTTGATCTGGACGAAAGAGACGGTTGATCTGGCAGTCGGACGCATCATGAAGGCTTTGGATTTGGCGGAGCGTGATCTTCGGAAGCTGTGAAAATAGGGTGCTGGAATGAAAAAAGGGCCGATTTGGCCCTTTTTTTGTTGGCTTTGTTTGAGATTAACCTGCTGTTCTTGCCAGCCATCGGTTCCAGGATGCCGGATCACCGTTGAAAACATTGAGATCGATCTCGCCGCGCACGCCATGTGAGAGGCCGGTGCCGGAATATTGCCAGAAGACCCATTTGCGGTCCGGGTAGACTTTTTTCGGATGTGCTGCGGTGGAGCGCAGCCAGAAGGCGTGTCCTGCGAATTCGCCTTGGAGGTTGTCTTCGTAAAAATCCGGTGCAGTGTAGATAATCGGGCGCTGGCCGTAATGGGCTTCGAGCTTGTCCATGAAGGTCTTCATTTTCTTCAGGACGGTTTGGCGCGAAGGGCGCGATTTGCAACGCGAGCCATGATTGTATTCGACGTCGATAACCGGAGGCAGGGCACTGGCTGACTTCGGCACATTGCGGATGAACCAATCGGCCTGTTCCGAGCCAGTACGGCACCAATAGAAGAAGTGATAGGCGCCACGTTTTAGGCCGGCTTCGTTCGCGCCCTTCCAGTTTTTGCGAAACATAGGATCAATATGGTCGCCGCCATCTGTTGCCTTGATGTAGGCAAAGTTTGCCCCCTGTGCGCGCAACTTCGACCAGTTGATGTCGCCTTGCCAGCGTGACACATCAACGCCATGAACGGAAAATTTACGTGGAGAGATGCTGCCGAAACTGACCGGATCGGCATC
>JAYTVD010000026.1:0-33203 GCA_043744175.1 Phyllobacteriaceae bacterium | reverse complement strand
CTCGAATACGCAGAGCGGCGATGGTCATAGTGCTGAAGCAACGGCACAAGAAGCTCTACCTCCGCAGGTAAATCCTGTGGATGAAGCCCCGATATTATCGCGGCTGCCCACTCCGATTTTGATCCACAACGGCGATGAGCTTTTGTTTGCCAATCAAGCATTTTTCGACATTACCGGCTACCGCTCGCTGGGAGATTTGCGAGATGCTGGCGGCCTTGAGCATCTTTTCCGCCCTGGCACTGATGATGGCGAGACGCCGGGAGCACCAAACTCCGTTTTGCGCACCGCATATGGAACGGATATTCCCATGCGGGCGCATTTGCATTCTGTGGCGTGGAAAGGTGGTCATGCACTTCTGCTTTCGATGCGGCAAGTTGACGCCACCACACCTGCGCCTTCGAGCGATGTTACGGACCTTAAGCAGGAAGTGGCCGAGCTTTCATCTGTGTTGGAAACAGCTACAGATGGTGTGATTTTCCTCAATAATGATAACACTATACGCGATATCAACCAATCCGCCGAAGCGCTGTTTGGTTTTGATCCGGCAATGGTTGTCGGCAAGCCATTTACGCAGCTCTTTGCTGTTGAAAGCCAGCGCATTGCCTCTGATTATCTTTCCAACCTCAATGGAACTGGTGTCGCCAGCCTGATGAATGATGGGCGTGAGGTTATCGGCCGCGAGGCGCATGGCCGGTTTATTCCGTTATTCATGACTATCGGGCGTCTTGCCGGTGCCAATGGTTACTGCGCGGTGTTGCGCGACATCACCCAATGGAAGCGCGCTGAGGAGGAATTGAATGCTGCAAGACGGGCCGCTGAACATGCGTCCACGCAAAAATCAGAATTTCTTGCCCGTGTCAGCCATGAAATCCGCACGCCTTTGAATGCAATTATTGGCTTTTCTGACCTAATGACGGAAGAGCGTTTCGGGCCTGTGGGTAATTTGCGCTACTTGGACTATATTAAGGACATCAACCGTTCCGGCCGCCATGTGTTGGATTTGGTCAATGATCTATTGGATATTTCGAAGATCGAGGCCGGACAGCAAGAGATGGATTTCGAGGCCGTTTCGCTCAACGAAGCGCTGTCAGAAGCGGTCTCGATGATGCAGCCGCAGGCTAACCGCGAGCGGGTGATTATCCGTTCCAGTTTTGCTTCAGAACTGCCGGAAGTAGTGGCGGACCTGCGTTCCATTAAACAAATAGCGCTCAATCTGCTCTCCAATGCGATTCGCTACACAGGAGCCGGAGGGCAGGTCATCATCTCCACATCATATGAGCTGACTGGTGGTGTGGTCGTTCGGGTGCGTGATACCGGCGTTGGTATGAGCGCACAGGAAATTGAGCAGGCTATGAAGCCCTTCAAGCAAATCAATGCCTTAAAGCGCGAGCGCGGCGATGGCACGGGGCTTGGGTTACCATTGACCAAGGCAATGGTTGAGGCCAACCGCGCGGCATTCATAATCACCTCGACACCGGGCCAAGGCACGCTTGTGGAAATTACGTTTCCCTCAACCCGCGTGCTTGCTGACTAGGATTGAACCATTCTAATCAAGCGCAGATTTAATGAATGCCATGTTGACGCCTTGTTAGTGTCTGAATAGGCATAGTTGAGCGGTGCGCCGCACTTTCCCCGAGGCCTTGAACCTCGATGGTATGGAGACTGAAATGACCTTGAACTACCGCGCTTTTGTGCGCCCGTTATTTGCTTCCCTCACACTACTTTCAACATTTGGCACGGCGTCGGCAGAGGATGTCGTGAATGTTTACTCATACCGCCAGCCGCCACTCATCGCGCCTGTATTGGAAGCGTTTACTAAGAAAACCGGCATTAAGACCAATGTGCTATTCTTGGACAAAGGCTTACAAGAGCGCATTGCCGCTGAGGGTGAAAACTCACCTGCCGATGTCATCTTGACTGTCGATATTGCCCGCCTGACCGCCATCGCGGAAAAAGGCGTGACGCAGCCTGTTGTTGATGAAAAAATCAATGCGGCAATTCCGGCGGAATATCGGGATCCGGCTGGCAATTGGTTTGGCCTCACCAAACGCGCCCGCATTGTATACGCTTCGAAAGACCGCGTGGCACAGAACGAGATTACTTACGCCGAACTTGCCGACCCAAAATGGAAAGGCAAAATTTGTGCCCGCTCCGGCCAACATGATTATAATTTGGCGCTACTTTCCTCGATTATCGCGCATGAAGGCGCGGAAAAAGCCGAAGCGTGGTTGACGGGACTAAAGGCCAACTTGGCCCGCAAGCCCGAGGGCAGCGACTATGACCAAGCCAAGGCGATCTTCGCGGGTGAGTGCGATTTGGCATTGGGTAACACCTATTATATTGGCCAAATGATTAGCAACACCAAGGAACCTGAACAGCAAGAATGGGCGGCATCCATCAAACTCCTGTTCCCAAATTCTGCGACAGGTGATCGTGGCAGCCATGTCAATGTTTCTGGTATGGCGATGGCAAAGTATGCACCCGACAAAGCGCAGGCTTTGGCACTGATGGAGTTTCTAGCGGGGCCGGAAGCGCAGAAAATTTATGCTGAACAGGTGTTTGAGTATCCTATCGATCCAAAAGTAGCTCCATCTGCCTTGGTTGCGGCATGGGGACCATTGCATGGTGATAGCTTGCCGTTGGCAGAAATTGCGAAGAACCGTAAGCTGGCATCAGAAATGGTGGACAAAGTCGGCTACGATGATGGTCCGGGCAACTGATACTCAAATTAATCTGGCGGAGACCGGAGCTTACTTTATGGTTTGCGCCTGTTTTCATTTGTCTTTGAATTGATTAAAAAAGACCATGTCCGATTTAATCTCACGTCTCAATTTTTCAGTGATACGCACGCCGCGTCATCCACTTTTGATTGGCGCTGTTGCGCTCATCGTAGCGGTCATGGTGTTGCCGATTATCTCGCTGCTGGTCCTATCGGCAACAAGCGGTGCTTCAGAAATTGCTGATCTTTTCACAACTGTGCTGCCAAGCTCACTCAAAACCACTGTGCAATTAATGTTGATCGTTGGTGCGCTAACTTCGTCTATTGGCGTCGTTAGTGCCTATCTCATTATCACCTATGAGTTTCCCTTTCGCCGGACACTCTCTTGGATGCTTGTGCTTCCGGTAGCGGTTCCTGCCTATATCGCGGCCTATTGTTTCGTTGATTTCTTGACCTTTGCGGGCCCCGTGCAGACCGCTTTGCGCGGGATTATGGGCTATAAAACCCACAGCGATTACTGGTTTCCAGATATTCGCTCAGTCTGGGGGGCGGGGTTTATTATTGCTTCTGTGCTTTACCCATATGTATACCTGACAAGTCGGGTGGTCTTCCTTATGCAGGGCCGCAACGCTGCTGATGTGGCGCGGTCGCTCGGCGCTTCGCGGGCTCGGGTGTTTTTTAAGGTGCTGCTGCCGATGGCACGACCTGCCATTGCAGCGGGCGTGGCGCTGGCGCTGATGGAGACGCTCAATGACATTGGTGCTGTTGAATATCTCGGCGTTAAGACCCTGACATTCTCGATTTATAACACATGGCTCGGGCGCGGAAGTCTTGGTGGCGCGGCGCAATTGGCTGTCATTATGCTCGTTCTGGTGTTGGCTTTGCTGTGGGTAGAGACATATGCGAGGCGGCAATTGCGCTTTAATGCGGGGCGGGCCAGCCATGTTATGGCGACGACATCACGCCAAAGATTGCGGGGGTTTCTTGCATGGATGGCGATGCTGGCTTGCACCATGCCTATCATTATTGGTTTTGGCATTCCGTTCTTTGTATTGCTGCGTTTCGCTGTCAAACGTCTCGATCAGCTTGCTTCGCCTGAATTCCACGCTGCATTGGCCACCAGCATCTATGTCGGATCTGTGACCGCGATCGTTACTGTTGGCCTCAGCCTCTTTTTATTGCATGTCGGGCGGATGATGGTGCTGCATCGTTGGCATATGTTGGTAAAACTAGCGACCAGCGGCTATGCGATGCCGGGCACTGTACTGGGGCTTGGTCTGTTATTTGCGCTGACAACGGCTGATGGCTGGCTAAATAGTGTCACCCGGGCAATTGCCGGCGTGCCAGTTGGGCTGGTGTTGTCGGGGTCGGCATTTGCCGTAATTTTGGCTGCTACCATTCGATTTATGGCTGTAGCAGGCTCGACATTGGGTTCTGCTTTGCAAAAACTACCACCAAATTTGGATCATGCGGCGCGCAATCTTGGACGTGGCCCATGGAATGCAAGCCTCACAATCACGCTTCCGTTGCTGCGACCAGCCATCCAAACAGGGTTGGTATTGGTGTTTGTTGATACAATAAAGGAACTTTCTTCGACCATTCTGCTCCGTCCGTTAGGCTTCAACAGCCTGGCGACATTGGTTTATGAAGATGCATCACGCGCCGCTGTCGCCGATGGTTCTGTGGCGGCACTGGCGATTGTAACCACCAGCCTCGTGCCGGTATTCATATTATCTCGTGCACTAGCTGCCGATAGGCATGGCTAAAAAAATAGCGCCAGGAGTTAACCGGCGCTGATAGAGAAATGCTGTAGAGCGGTGGCAGGGTCAGAAGGTACAACTTGAAAACTTGCACCCTAAGGTTGGTTTCACTCTGAGGCCTGACGATGAACAAAGTCTTAACAGCCGACCAACAAGTTTACAAATCGTTGCTCCTTGCCAAAACGCGGTAAATTTTTGCGTAGGAATTTGTTAACTACGCGAGGTGGGTGTTTCCCGGTTTGAGAAGAGCTGATTGGATTAACGTCGTTGGACTTGCATTGGGAGCCTCTTTCGTTAAACCGATTTGGATGGTGAACACAGTGAACGATCTGCTGCCTAAAAAGCGATGGCCGCGCGCCGCGCGATGGTCAATCATTGGTGCTGCCGGCTTATTCCTTGTTATCGGATTAGCCAGCCTTGCGCTGCCCTATCTGGTCAATCAGCCCGGCATCGTCACTAGACTCGAAGGTGAATTGACGAAATGGGCAGGAAGCCCTGTTCATATTCGTGGAGGCATTGAGTTCTCGATATTTCCAAATTTCCATGTGCAGCTAAATGACGTCGCCACGCAGGAAGCGTTGGCACCATTATCTCTGTCTGCCCCTAGGGTAAACGCCCAAATTTCGGTGCTTGATGCGCTATTAGGACAGTTGCAGGTGACGTCGTTAACTGTTGATGATGCAAAGGTTATCTATCGTTTGGCACAAGATGACGAGGCAGCTAAAATTGCAAGCCCCGTGCGAGCCGCCGTTGCAACGACCCAATTGGCTGTGCAAAAAAGCGCTGCGAACCCTGATCTTTCCGCAATAGCCAATGATGTTCTTGGCGCCGTTTCGCTTTCAAACTCCACTTTGAGCATCTTCGGCCGTGATGGGCTTGAGAGCCGCGTTTCAAGCCTTAACGCTACGCTTAAGTGGCCAAAACTACAGAGCGGACTCACTTTTACCGGTAATGCAATGTGGCGCGGCGAACCTGTTGCCTTAGACACAACAATTTCTGCGCCATTATTATTCGTCGCCGGTGGTGGCAGTGTACTTGATCTCAATTTCAAATCACCGCCTCTAACCTTTAAGTTCAGTGGCAATGCTAGCCGAGCCTCAGTGTTTTATGCCGATGGTCGGGTAAAGCTCATTGCGCCGTCGCTTGATCGCTTTTTGAGCTGGTTACGTGCGGATATTGAAGCGGGCAATTCGGTAGGTGAGCTTAGCCTCGATTCTCTACTAACGACAGCGAATGGAAAATTCCGCTTTGATGACTTGATAATGTCCATTTCAGGAAACAAAGCCACAGGTTCATTAGAACTGGACCCGGCCGTAAGCCCGCCGAACATTGTCGGGACATTTGCTTTTGAGACAGTTGATCTTACGTCCTTGGCAAAAGCGTTTTCAATCGCAGTAACGGGAAGAACTCGGCAAAACTTCTCTTTCTTAAACCAGATGAACATTGACTTGCGCCTTTCGTCCAACATCGCAAATGCCGGAGATATCACCATCGGTGATGCGGCTGGAGCAATACGGATTGCGAACGGAAATGCTGATTTTGATTTGGGCGACGGTAGCTTTGCAGGCGGACGTATAAAGGGGGGCTTACGCCTAACCGGCGCAGAAAATCTTAAGACAGCAGATTTGCACATCAGCATATCTGAAGTTGCCCAAGAGCAGATGCCAAACCTGCCAGCGAACATTCCTACAATTGCAGCGCCGCTAAGTGGCACAATCGCATTGCAGGGGCCGTTTTCCAGTTTGAAGACGCTGCTTGACGAAGGGACAGGAACATTTTCGCTAAGCTCCGGCACTGGCATGGTTCGCAATTTTAATCTTGAAAGCTTTGTCACCTCCATACAATCGGGAACGATGTTCTCGCTTCCAACATTCTATTCCGGCCTCAGTTCGCTACAATCTTGTACAGTTGATGGCACAGTGAGTAACGGTGTGGCGGTCATTGAGGCTGGAGAATTGAACATCGGCAGCAAACGCGTCGTCTTTGCGGGTGCCCTGCCCTTTCAGTCCCACGGTGTTGCCTTGAATGGCATCATGACCAGCACAGACGCAACGGCAGCAGATGAGCTGCTGCCGTTCTTTTTGGGTGGCACGTGGAGCGAGCCATTCGTGACGATGATGACAAAGCTGAAGCAATAGAACTTTCAGATTTAGCCTCGCAGCGCTGCCTGTTCATCCCGTACGCGCTGCACTTCGCGGCGCTTGCCCATGATGCCGGTTGCCAAGACCCCAACTGCCACAAAAGCAATCATCAGTGTACAAACCGCGTTGATTTCAGGCGTTACCCCGAGGCGCACTTGGCTGTAGATTTTCATAGGTAGGGTGGTTGCGCCTGGGCCTGAGGAGAAACTGGCAATAACCAGATCATCCAACGAGAGCGTGAATGCCAGCATCCAGCCTGAAACAACGGCAGGCATAATGATTGGCAGTGTGATTCTCATGAACGTTGTCACCGGCGTTGCGCCTAAATCCATCGCGGCCTCTTCCAAGGAGCGATCAAATGTGACGAGACGGGACTGCACCACAACGGCCACGAAGCACATCGTCAGCGTTGTATGGGCAAGTGTGACCGTCCAGAAACCACGATCGAAGCCAATAGCCACGAACAACAGCAATAGCGACAGGCCAGTGATGACTTCCGGCATAACCAACGGGGCGTAGATCATGCCGGAGAATAATATCCGGCCATGGAAGCGGGTGTAGCGAGTGAGCGCCAGAGCGCCCAACGTGCCTAGTATCGTCGCCAGTGTTGCTGACAACAGACCGACGCGCACAGTCACCCATGCAGCGTCCATCAGGCCTTGGTTATGAAAAAGCGAGGTGTACCATTTGGTGGAGAAACCGCCCCAGACGGTAACCAATTTGGATTCATTGAAGGAGAATATTACCAACAACAAAATCGGCAAATAAAGAAAAGCAAAGCCGAGCGCTACTGAGACAACATTAAAGCGGGACCATTTACCGTTCATCGCCCTGCCTCCTGCGCTTTAGCTTGGTAATATTGGAAGATGACGATTGGCACGACGAGCAGGAGCAGGAGTACCACGGCAACTGCCGAGGAAATCGGCCAGTCGCGGTTTGCAAAGAACTCGTTCCAGAGTGTTTTACCGATCATCAACGTCGATGAGCCGCCAAGCAAATCTGGAATAACGAATTCGCCGGTTGCTGGAATGAAGACAAGCATGAAGCCGGCAATAATACCGGGAATCGAAAGCGGAAATGTAACTTTCCAGAATGCAGTTGTCGGCGGGCAGCCAAGATCTTGCGCTGCTTCAATCAGCGTATAGTCCATCTTTTCGAGCGCAGAGTAGATCGGCAGCACCATAAAGGGCAGGTAAGAATAGACGCAACCAATATAGATGGCGGTATAGGTGTTCAAAATGATAAGCGGCGTATCAATAATGTGAAGGCTTATCAAAAGCTGATTGAGAAGCCCCTCCGGCTTCAATATTCCAATCCATGCGTAAACGCGGATAAGAAAACTTGTCCAAAATGGTAAAATAACCAGCATTAGCAATATCGGACGCATCGAAGTTGGCGCGCGGGCCATGCCATAGGCGATGGGGTAACCAATCAGCAAAGTTAGGCAGGTCGAAATGAATGCGGTCACCACGCTACGATAATAAGCAGTGTAATAGAGCGGGTCTTCAGTCAAAAACTGATAATTATCCAGCGACAGGGACTTAAGTTTTGCAGCTGTATCCACGCCGTTAAACACCGGATTATAGGGCGGCATTTGGATGGCTGTCTCAGATAGTGAAATCTTGAAGACGATGAAGAAGGGAATGAGGAAGAAAATAACCAGCCAAGCATAAGGTATGCCTATGGTCAGGCGGTTAAAAATCGCAGAAAGGGTGCGTTGCATGACCTCACCCTCTCAAAATGATGCCGGCATCCGGCGCGAAGGAAATCCACACATGATCGTCCCAAGCCAGCGGCTCCTCTGCTGAGCGCGACGCGTTCATTTGGCTGATTTTTACGGTATTACCGGAGGCCAATTTGACATGAAAAACGGTCATATCACCTAGATAAGCAATATCCCAAATTTCGCCTTCGAAAGAATTCACCCCGGCATTTTCTGGTTTTTTCTTACCTATTTTTAACTTTTCAGGGCGGATAGCGAACCAGATTGGCGTGCCTTTTTCAACCTTATCCGCGTAGTCGCAGCGTACGGTGAAGCCGTCATTGGCGGCAATATCCAGTTTTCCACCGGTCTGGCCTTCAACTTTGCCTTCAAAGCTGGCTACATTGCCGATAAAGTCTGCCACAAAGCGCGAATTTGGTGCTTCATAGACATCGGAAGGCGTTGCCACCTGCATCACCTTGCCTTTGTCCATAACAGCAATGCGGTCCGCCATTGTCATCGCCTCTTCTTGGTCATGGGTCACGACCATGAAGGTCAGGCCCAACTCCATCTGCAAGTCCATCAATTCAAATTGGGTCTCTTCGCGCAGCTTTTTGTCCAGCGCTCCAAGCGGCTCATCTAGCAGTAACACTTTCGGACGCTTGGCGATGGAGCGGGCGAGCGCGACGCGCTGGCGCTGACCACCGGAAAGTTGATGAGGCTTGCGCTTGCCAAACTGGGTGAGTTTGACAAGTTTGAGCATGGATTGCACACGGTCGTCGATTTCCGACTTTGCCATGCCATCTTGCTTCAAACCAAAGGCAATATTATTTTCCACGGTCATATGCGGAAACAAGGCATAGGACTGGAACATCATATTTACAGGGCGCTTATAGGGGGGGATGCCGGATAAATCCTGACCATCCAGCATGATTTTGCCGCTGGTAGGGTTCTCAAACCCAGCCAACATGCGCAGCAAAGTGGACTTGCCGCAACCAGATGCGCCGAGTAACGCAAAAAATTCACGTTGATAGACATGAAGTGTCAAATCATCAACAGCAGTAAAGTCGCCAAAAATCTTGGTGATACTTTGAAACGAGATATACGGCTTTGCTGCCGGATCGTTCCATGGCGCGAATGAACGCCGAATATTACCCAAAGATTTCATGATTTTAGTCCCCTGTTTTACGCTGTTCCCGCGTTTAATATTAAAATCCCGGCGAGTTGCCTCACCGGGATTGTATTACTTATTGACCTGTGACGATTGTCGTCCACGCACGCGTTAGAACGCGCTGCTCTTTGGGAGCCCACGGCGTGACAGTGTAAAGTTTGGCCATTGTTGCATCATCCGGGAAAATCGATGGGTTGCCTGTAATCGCCTTATCAATCAGCGGAATGCTGGGCTTGTTGCCATTTGCATAGGAAATAAAATTTGATGCTTTAGCTATCACGTCTGGACGGAGCATGTAATTCAGGAACTCATGCGCCTCTGCCACATGTTGTGAGTCAGCAGGAATGGCCATCACATCGAACCACATTTGTGCGCCTTCCTTCGGCAGCGCATAGTCAATATGAACATTTTGCTTGGCTTCATTGGCGCGGGTTTGTGCAATGAACATATCGCCAGAAAACCCGACCGCTAGGCAAATATCGCCGTTTGCTAGGCCGTTAATATACTCTGACGAATGGAATTTACGGACACTCGGCCGTATTTTCATCATCAATTCCTGTGCCTTAGCAAGATCACCAGCATCGTGGCTATCGGGATTCAATCCGAGATAGTTCAATGCTGCTGGAATAATATCTGTTGCAGAATCTAGCATATAGACACCGCAATCAGCAAGTTTTGCCAGTTTTTCCGGGTCGAAAACCACGCTCCAGCTATCAATCGTATCGATGCCAAGGCGCTCCTTTACCTTGTCTTTGTTGTAACCAATACCGTTTGTTCCCCACATATAGTCGATGGCATATTCATTGCCGGGGTCATATTTTGAGATGCGGTCATTGACCATGTCCCATGTATTGCCAATGTTGGTTAGCTTGGATTTGTCTAACTTTTGGAACACGCCTGCTTGAATTTGGCGGGATAGAAAACTGGCTGTAGGTACAACGACGTCATAGCCGCTGGCGCCGGCAAGCAGCTTGGTTTCCAAGATTTCGTTAGAATCGAATACATCGTAAACGACTTTAATGCCGGTTTCCTTGGTGAAATCCTCAAGAATTGACGGCTCGATGTAGTCCGACCAGTTGAACACGTTGACAACGCGATCTTCGGAAAACGCGGCGGATGTTAATGCTAAAAGTGCTAGGCTTGCGCCTATAATTCTATTGCGGACCATTTTTGCCTCTGAAGCTTTTGAGTTTCGTTTCAAAAACCGGATTGCAAGTCAGAGTCCAATTGGAAGGGCCGTTTTTGGCCGGATGCACGCCCCGTGCAGAATCATCGTTTTTGCAAAATTTCAAGATGGACCTTGAAGCCGGTTTCGATAACCCACCTTCAAACGGAGTTAACAGATTGTCAATCAGTACCAACGGCCTTATTGATTAAATTCACTTTTTAGCTGTTAGGCGTAGTGGAGCGCGTCCCCACTACCAGATAGAATATCAAAGCAATGAGCACGATTGTGCCGCCGATTACGGTCATTTGCGAGGTTTGTTCGCCATGAATCAGCCAAACCCACACAGGGCTCAACACGGTTTCAATAGTGCCAAGCAGTGCTGCTAGCGTTGCAGGTATGAGCCTTGCGCCGGTTACAAAAAGCGCCATACCAAGCCCCAAATTCAAAGCACCGAAGGCAAATAGCCACGCCATATCATGGGCGGACACCTGAAATGTCGTGGTTTGCGTGGCGGCGATAAGCGTCGCCAGCGTCGTTGCAACGATCACAGCTGGCGTCATTCGGATGCCGGAATTTCTGCGCGTCACTACTGTGGCGATAGCAAAGACGAAGGTGATGAGCAATGCCAACAAATTGCCCACAAGCGATTTCTGCTCACTGGAACTATCAGAAACCATAATGGCGACGCCGGCAATCACCGCTGCAATAGCCATCCATGTCGTGCCGGAGATTTTCTCGCCCAAAAAGACGCGCGAAATGAGTGCCGCGACTAAGGGAACGGCAGCGTTGATGAGAATGACGTTTGCCACGCTTGTGTATGAAATAGCCAAAACGAAGGAAATTGAGGCCGTCATAAAACACAATGCAACAACAAGGCCGGGTATGCCCATGGCTTTGAAAGCTAGGAGAGTTTTGCGCCCGTCGCGGAGCGTCAAAAATGCCATCAGGAACGCTGCGGCCCATAAAGAGCGCCAAAAAACCACAGTCCATGTGTCTGGCGCGTCGATGAAACGGTCAATCGTGCCGCCAAACGACCATGCCAACGCGGAGCCTGCGACGAGCCAGATGCCCCGTTTATCAGTGGTTTGAACATTTGCAGATTGCGGCAAGGGTATTGGATCTGTGGACATGAATCGGCTAACTTTGTTTAATGTTGAACACAGACTATCGCGCGGCGAACAATTTGTCGCATGACTGTTTAAGACGAATCCATCAATCGCTGTGACGTATTTGGACTAAGGACTCACACAAAATCAAAAGCGCTCAAGCCAGTCACCATTTCATCCAATCCCAGCGGCTTGGTAATTGGCGGCGCGGCGCGGGAGAGGCAGCCTGCGCGCTCGCAGAGCCTGCAGGAAGGGCCAATGGGGGTTCGTACAGGGCTTAGGGCCTGCGCATAGACTATTTCATCCTTAAACGAGAGATCGCAACCCAGCAGCAGCGCTGTACGGCGCGGGCGCTCGTTAAATGCACCGTGCGGGCCTTCGAGGGTGCGGGCAATCAACATAAACTGGCCGCCGTCCGGCATCTCTACGCTTTCGGTAAGTATCTGTTGCGGCTGCATAAAAGCATTATGCACCGGTAATTTTGGACAGCCACCGCCAAATCGGGACTGCGGATAGGCATGGGCACCAGCGCGACGGAAACGGTTGCCCGCCTGATCTATTTCCAGCATGAAAAACGGGACGCCGGAAGCGCCATTTCTGTTTAGCGTGGTTAGGCGATTTGCGGCCTGCTCAAAGGAGACACGGAAGCGAGAACGGAGGACATCAATGTCATAGCTGGCCTTTTGCGCGGCGTTGAGAAAGGCCTGATAAGGCATCATCAAAGCATGGGCAGCATAGCGCGCCATTTCAAAGCGAGCGATGCGGCGGGCTTCGGGCGAGGAGAGCTTAAGACCCTCTATTTCCGCCGTAATTGCCACCTGCATACGCAGCAACGCGGCCTCCATAGCCAACTCGCGCAGTTGGTCAAAGGGCGACAAACGCTCTGAAATGAACAGGCGCTGCGAGTGCCTATCATATCGGCGTCGCCAGTTTGGCATAGTGGCAACAGGCAGTATGCGCACCGAAACGCCATGCTGAGAGCGCAGCCAGCCCTTGAGCGCACCTTCCAAATCTTCGTTTGGTTTCAATAGGTTAAGAAAGCTCTCCGCTTCATCTTCTATCAAAGCAAAGTAATTGGGGCGGCTGGCGAGTAGCTCTTGCACCTCATCCAGCGGCAAACGCGCAGAGGTAATTGCCGTGCCGCGACCCTCTTTTGAAAGTAAAGTTGACAGGTCAGTCAGCCGTTCTTGGCTCTCGCGATAGGCGCGGTAGAGCTTTATCATGGCGGCAGCGGCGTTGGGGGCTGCCTCTGCGACCTCGATCAATTCCTCGGGGCCGGGAAGTTCGGCGGAGAGCAAGGGATCTGCAAAAACTTCGCGCAAATCCGCCACGCTGCCGCCTGCTTCTCCTTGCAAATCCTCCAGATCAATCTTGAAAGTGGTGGCTAATTTCAAGATGAGCTGGACAGTGAGCGGGCGCTGGTTGCGCTCAATGAGGTTTAAATAGCTGGGCGAAATGCCAATGGCCTCGGCCATTGCCGTTTGCGTCAAATCCTTTTCTTTACGGATGCGGCGAATACGCGGACCGGCGAAAATCTTCTGTTCAGCCATGCCATTTCTCCATTCTTTACAGCAAATTTACAAACGCCACCAACTCGCTAATTTACAACTATGACAATTTTACAGATATTTTTAGTCAAGCGCAAGACAGCATGACCATCTATTTTAGGCTATTTTGTTGAATTTATTCGTGTTTTTGTGCAGTGCATTGTAACAAAAGTCATGAAGCGAGATAATGGATGAAATGTTGAAACGAACGGATCATCGGAACGCCAATTGAGTTACAATATTTTACAAACTGACGAAGGAATGAATATTATGGTTGCCAAGCCACGGGTTAAAGAGCGCGCAGAAGAGCAGTCTTCGGCCATGTCTTCACAGCAGCAATCGGCCATTCGTATGGTGGCAAATGACCTGCACCGGCTCAATCAGGCTGTTATGAATGCGGTCGAGGCTGGTGTTTCGGTGGAGCTGGTGCGCTCGGCGCGTCATCATTGTGGCAATGGCAATTGGGGCGATTTGCTTATCCCTGTTATCGTGACGAACCAGCAAATGCCAAAATTCTCGGATGCTGCTGAGTGAGAAAACACACCAATCTGCTGATCAAAATACGGTCGGCAGACGCTCGGAATCAGTACGCCGCGCGCACGGAAACAATGCGCAATGCATACGCGGGGCGTACTATTGAGCCATGATCACGGAAGCCGATTTAACGAGCGGATTAAATCGCTCTGATCTCGTCCGAACCCGGGCGTCTTGGCAGTGAAGGCCTGAAACCACGCGACCTTCGTCAGCAACCGATTCCTAAAATACCGAGCGAGGATTAGTTTCCATTTTGGGAACTCATTGCTCTTTAGAAAAAGTATGTAGCCGCGCTGATTGATTACTTCGTAACCGTATTTTTCGGCGATCAATTCAAATGCCCTATTGGAATAAAAGAAAATGTGTTGGCCTGTTTCCGGAATGAAATATGACCAGTCGCGTCCAAGTTTGGGTTTGTATGTCTCAGTGCTAAAAAGCACAATTTTTGGCTGGCCTGCGAAGAAGCCCTCTATCTCCGTTTTGGGAGTAACCAAATGCTCCAGCACTTCAAATGCCGTTGTCATATCCGGTTTGAAATCGGGCTTGGTAAAACCTTGGGCATAAGTTGATTTCGCATATTTGTCGCTGCTATAGGCGTTCAAATCTCGGTCGCGCAGCAGCCTGCAAAGCAACCCGTCTCCACCACCGAAATCTATGATATTTTTAGCATTAAATAATCGAGCAATGAAATAGACTAAGGACAGGTTTGACAAATTGCGCGCCGCCGCACCCGTATCAAGGCTGGATAGGTGGGAGCCATAGGCTTCCTCCAACCAATAGGGTTGTTCAGTCTGCATGGAGCCGCACGATGTGCATTCAAAGTACTTTACGTCGTGTTTTGTCAGCATCATCAAATTGAAGCAATAGCGAAGTGCGCCATCGCATAATCTGCAAGAATGACTTTCAGCCAAACCTTTTTGCACTTCCATAAACTCTACCCTCAGTAGCAGCATCTTTTTAAGCAGAGCACTTTTTCAATGGTGTCCGCAATCAACCTTTACCAATTCTATTTTGTCTGCGACCCGTTGAACATCAAAATCTCCTCATTGAGACGTTTGGACTTCAAGGACATTAATTTAGGCGGCTGAAGCCTATTGCAAGTCAAACACTTTCAAAGCCACAAGAATCGTCTAATTTACACTCACCTTAGGCGCAAACTGTGAAGCAATCGACTGATTTGGTGCACTGCACAACCGAATAGTGCGGCTCCCCCCTTCCTTTATATAAGCGAAGGCGGCTACACTCAAAGTCCCGAAACAAAAGCCCGGTGCATAAATGGCGATTGAAACGCCCGAAAAAAAACCGCTGCCGAAACGGCGTCGTACCCCCACCCACGTGAAAAACATACGCGGTGTCCGCAACTGGAAAGAAGCCAAAGAGTGGCTGGCGTGGCGCTCCATTGAAGATATAGAATGCATCACCCCTGATATGGCGGGCATTCCCCGCGGCAAGATGATGCCGTCTTCAAAATTCACAACAGAAACATCTTTGGCCCTGCCAAATGCAATTTTCCGGCAAACCATTGCCGGTGATTATCCGCCAGAATCTGGCGAGTTTAAGCATGATCCACTCGACAGCGATTTGAAGTTGATGCCGGATCTTTCCACGCTCTCTGATGTGCCATGGGAAACTGACCCGACGGCGCAAGTGATCTGCGATATTGTTGGCACTGATGGGAAACCTGTTACTTACACACCGCGCAATTTGCTGCGTCATATTATGGGACTTTATGCTGCCAAAGGGTGGAAATGTGTGGTTGCGCCGGAGATTGAATTTTATCTCGTTGCGCAAAATACCGATCCTGACTATCCATTGAAAACGCCGACTGGGCGTTCCGGTCGCACCATATCCGGCGGGCAGGCTTATTCCATTGCCGGCATCAATGAGTTCGACGAATTGGTGGATGACATTTACCATTATTCGGAAAAACAGGGTCTGGAAATTGATACACTGATCCACGAAGAGGGCCCGTCGCAGCTTGAAATCAACTTGCGCCATGGCGATCCGTTAGCGTTGGCTGACCAAGTATTTCTATTCAAGCGCACCATCCGCGAGGCAGCGCTGAACCACAATATGTATGCGACATTTATGGCCAAGCCTATTCAAGGCCTACCGGGTTCGGCGATGCATATCCATCAGTCCATCGTTGACAAGAAGACTGGTAAAAACATCTTCACAGCAGAAGATGGCACCGAAACACCAGAATTCTTCCATTTTATTGGCGGTATGCAGCGGTATATCCCAAGCCTATTGGTTATGCTGGCACCATATGTGAATTCCTATCGTCGTTTGACGCCGGGATATTCTGCTCCAGTGAACACGGCGTGGGGCTATGACAACCGCACCACGGCGTTCCGTGTGCCGCCATCATCGCCCGCTGCGCGGCGCGTTGAGAACCGTTTGCCGTCATCTGATTCCAATCCGTACTTAGCCATCGCCGCTTCGTTAGCTGCCGGTTACTTAGGCATGGTGAATAAGCTGAAGCCTACGGATCCGAGCACGGGAAATACCTATGGCGGCGGCGTGCAATTGCCACGCGGGCTGCTGGAAGGCCTGTTGCTGCTGGAATCCGAACCAGAGTTCCGCACCATTTTTGGTGATGAATTTGTGGCGATTTACTCTGGCGTGAAACGCGGCGAGTTCGAAACCTTCATGCAGGTGATTTCGCCGTGGGAACGTGAGTTTTTGCTTACTAATGTTTAACTGAGGCGAATGTGAGCTTTCTTCTCCCCGTTGTTCTAACGGGGAGAAAATGCCGATAGGTAGATGAGGAGCGGCAAACCGGGTATTTCGGTGCGAGACCACCCCTCATCCTGCCCTCTCCCCATTAGAGAAATGAGGAGAGGAAAGCACTTCACTAGAGCCGCTTTAACTCCCAAGCGATGTCCATACGAGCAATCGTGGAGCCGAATATTATGACCTATCAAAGCCCCATCTCACCCGGAGTTTCATGGTATGAAGCGAGTGTTGGTGACCGCCCTACTTATCCTGCTTTGGATGGTTCGCAGACCCACGATGTGGTGATTATTGGTGGCGGGTTTACTGGTCTTTCTGCGGCTTATCATCTGGCAATCAAAGGCGTTTCGGTCGTCCTCATCGAACAATATCGCTTTGGTGATGGGGCTTCCGGCCGCAATGGCGGGCAGTTTGGCACCGGGCAGCGGGCTTGGGTGGAGGAAATGGAGGCCGACGTGGGCTTCGAGCGCTCCAAGGCGCTGTTCCAAATGGCAGAAAATGCCAAGGCCCACATGTTTGAATTTGCCCATGCCCACAAAATCGACATGGAGTTTGTGCCGGGGCAAATGTCTGTCGTGCATAAAAAGGGTTACTTGAAGGACTATCAGGCGCATGGGCAGATTATGGCCGAGCGCTACGATTACCCGCATATTTCATGGATGGATGCGAACGAGACTGCCGAGCGGCTGGGCTCAAAGCGCTATCTCGGCGGCACGCGCGACATGGGCACGGGGCACATTCACCCGATGCGGTTTGTAGTGGGACTGGCAAAAGCAGCGGCAACTGCTGGCGCGAAACTTTTTGAAAATACCAAAGCGACAAACATCAAGAACGAAGGCGGCAAGGTGATTGTCGAGACCTCCACGGGCCGGATTACGGCTGGCAAAGCGCTGATCGCCACCAATGCCTATGGCGGTGATTTAGAGCCGGTTTCAGCCTCGCATATCATGCCAATTGGCTCGTTTATTGGGGCGACGGAGCCACTGCCTGATGAATTAAACGTATTACCGGGCGGCGAGAGCGTGGATGATAGCCGCTTTGTGGTGCGCTATTTCCGCAAGACTAAAGACAAGCGGTTGCTGTTTGGCGGGCGCGAGATTTATTCGGCCTCATCGCCTGCGGAGATGGAATCCGGTGTGCGGCGGCAAATTACGGAGGTTTATCCGAAGCTTGCGGGTGTCAAACTCACGCACTCGTGGGGCGGCTATGTGGGAATAACCCTGCCGCGCAAGCCATTTGTGCGCGAGGTTATGCCAAATGTGACCAGTATTGGCGGCTATTCCGGGCATGGGGTTATGCTTTCCAACTTCACCGGACGGCTCTACGCCGAAACGCTGACGGGCAATGATGACAAGCTGCGCGAACTGCGGGCACTCAAAATTCCCGCATTTCCGGGCGGACGAAAATTCAGAACGCCGCTGTTGTTTATGGCACTAAATTGGTATGCGCTGATGGATAGGCTTTAGATTAGACGCCCGCAGCTTTCAGCCACATTTCATCAATTTCGCGCAGTTTTGCGGCATCGAACTTGTCTTGCACCTTCCAATATTCACCGGATTCGACGAAATAGTTGAGGCGCTTTTCGGCGGATAATGCCTTATCAATGGCGGCGCTATCCAGTGAGGCAGTCAATGTTTCCAAGGCTTGGGTCTGGTCCGGCTCTGACCATTTCGCCAATTCATCAACGCTGACTTTAGGAAACACCAGTCGCGTTTCTTTATTGGCAGTCAAATTGACGCACAGGCTGCCGTTCAGCGTCGCCATAATCATCATGCGGGCTGACTTGGCCTCTAAGCTTTGCAGGCTGATGTCATTGCGTAGCGGATCGGCTGTGCCTTGGCCATAAAAATGGGTTTGGGCATCGGAATAGACCATATCACAGCCGAAAAAGCCCATAATCTTGGGTTTCAGCGCCGCCAGCGCCCAATAGCCAGCAGTAAAGGCCATAGTGCCGCCTGCATAGATAAATCCGCCAAAGCGATTTTGCAGGGGAACATAGTCTGCTGATGTGATGACGTGTTTTCCGGCGGTTTCAGCGACACTTGGCCAGCGATCCGCAGGAAAATCATCAGGATGAATAAGATAATTCCAATCATTGCGAACACGCCACGCATTGTTAATGGCTACGCGCTTTTCAAACATGTCGACCGGAAATTCCTGCGCCTGCAAGGCGTCTGGTCCGCTACCTAAAATAAGGGCTGCATCTAATTTATTCATCAAAAATATCCCACTGGTAATAACAGAAGACGTACTGCGCGAGACATGAATTTCAATAGGGTCGAGATAAAGATATGTAACGCGTATTACCAGCGGCGATCAGCGGGCATGATTAAAACGCAAAACACCCGCCGATTGGCGGGTGTGGGTAGGATTAGCCTATCAGGCTGGAATTGTTATTTAACGGCGTTGCGTGCAACAGCGCGGATATCAGCGCGGGCAATACCGAGGTCTGCGAGGTTCCGGTCTGTCATGCCGCGAAGTTCGGAGACAGTGTTGCGGTACGAGCGCCAATTTTGGTAAGAGCGAGTGATGTTCATAGTGTTTCTCCTTTCGAGAGCTTCATCGAACTAATCTTTCCTTGTTCGATGATTGGAATATAGGACACGGAAATAACAATGAGTAGATTTTA
This sequence comes from Phyllobacteriaceae bacterium, assembly GCA_043744175.1. Taxonomy (GTDB): domain Bacteria; phylum Pseudomonadota; class Alphaproteobacteria; order Rhizobiales; family Rhizobiaceae; genus JANMEX01. The sequence goes on along the minus strand of JAYTVD010000026.1, from coordinate 13,990 downwards.
TATTGCAGCGCAGCAATGCGCTTAACGCATTGGTTAACGAGTAGTTATGCGTAAAAATCAGGCATTATGCCCGTTTTAGTATCACACTACCCGCTGAATAGCCCGCGCCGAAGGAGCAAAGCACCGCAAGTGCGCCTTTTGGCAAATCGTCTGAGTATTTTGAAAAGGCGACGATGGAGCCTGCGGACGATGTGTTGGCATAATCTTGCAAAATATTGGGCTGTTCGTGGCGCTCCGGAACGCGGCCCAGAACTTTTTGGCCAATCATATCATTCATGCCCTTATTGGCTTGATGCAGCCAGAGGCGCGACAGATCAGACGGGGCGATATGATTATCCGCCAAGTGCGAGAGAATAAGATCGGACACCATAGGCACCACTTGCTTAAACACCTTGCGCCCCTCTTGGCGGAACAACATATCGCGGCGATCGGCCATGTGGCCGTCGCGGGTGCGGCGCAGGAAGCCATTATTATTGCGAATATTGTTTGAAAACTCCGTGATGAGACGGGTGGAGAGAATTTCAAACTGTTTGTCGGATGTGGCCAGGTCTGCACGCTCAACAATGATTGCCGTACACACGTCACCGAAAATGAAATGGCAATCGCGGTCGCGCCACTCGACATGGGCGGAGCAGATTTCTGGGTTTACGATTAATATGGCGCGGGCGGAACCGGCGCTGATCATATCCTTGGCGGTTTGGATGGCGAAGGTGGCGGACGAGCAGGCGACATTCATGTCAAAGGCAAAGCCGCCGATGCCCAACGCTTTTTGCACTTCGACGGCCACTGCAGGATAGGCGCGCTCCAAGTTTGAGGCCGCGCAAAGTACGGCGTCGATTTGGTCCGGCGTTTTGTTTGCTTTGGCGAGTGCCTTGTTAGCGGCATCCACTGCCATTTCTGCCATGACGGATAGCTCATCATCGCTGCGTTCGCGCAAAATCGGGTGCATGATGTCGGGGTTCAGTACGCCAACCTTATCCAAGACGTAGCGGCGCTCAATGCCGGAGGCCTTGGTAATGAATTCTTCAGAGGACAGCCCCATTGGCTCACGCGTGCCAGCGTCAATTTCCGCTTTGTGCACAAGATTTTGCGCGTTAGCATAAGCATTAAATGTCGCGACCAATTCGGCATTGGAAATGGATTGTTCAGGGGTAAAAACGCCTGTTCCGCTGATGACGACCTTTATCACATGCCCCTCCCAGGGTGTTTTGACTCGAATGCTGATGCAAACTAGGCTGAAACGGCGCATTTGTCACATGGCAGAATCAGCACCATAAAACCGATGTCCTATTTGCTTCACATTTATCGACTAGCCAATTTCAATCGATTAGATTATACGTTGTTACGCCCGAATTCATTAGGAAACTATTATGACGAGCCAGATCATACCCGTCGAGCCGTTTGACTGCATCGTGTTTGGCGGCACCGGCGATCTTGCCGAACGCAAGCTCATCCCCGCACTTTACCAGCGCCAAGTGGCCGGACAGCTGAGCGATCCAACGCGTGTTCTTGGAGCCTCCCGCGCGCAAATGACGACTGATGAGTATCGTGATTTTGCCCGCAAGGCGATCAACGAGTTCGTCAAACCGGCAGAACGCATTGACGCTGAGATCGAAATTTTTATTGCCAGACTGTTTTATATTCCCGTTGATGCCAAGGCGGATACGGGTTGGAACGAACTAAAGGCATTTTTTAATGATGCGCCGGAAGAGCGGGTTCGCGCTTTCTATCTGGCGGTTGCCCCTGCGCTTTTTGGCGATATTGCTGACAAGCTAAAAAACTACGGCCTGATTACCGCGAAGTCGCGTATTATCGTTGAAAAGCCGCTCGGCCGCGATTTGGCATCTGCCAAACAGCTCAACGATATTATCGGCAATGATTTTGCCGAGCACCAAGTGTTCCGTATAGACCACTATCTTGGCAAGGAAACGGTGCAGAACCTTATGGCGCTGCGCTTTGCCAACTCGCTTTACGAGCCGCTTTGGAACTCCGCGCACATTGACCATATTCAAATTACGGTGGCTGAATCAGTCGGCCTTGAAGGTCGTGTCGGTTATTATAATACTGCTGGTGCGCTGCGCGACATGGTGCAGAACCATCTGTTGCAGTTGCTTTGTCTGGTGGCGATGGAGCCGCCATCATCAATGGACGCCAATGCGCTGCGCGATGAAAAGCTGAAAGTGTTGCGCTCGCTCAAGCCCATTACTGAGGCCAATGCGGCGCAGATGACTGTTCGCGGGCAGTATAAGGCTGGTGCCTCGGATAGCGGCGCGGTAGCGAGTTATCAGGATGAATTGGGCTCGCCTTCAAACACCGAAACCTTCGTGGCAATCAAAGCCGAAGTCGCCAACTGGCGCTGGGCGGGCGTGCCGTTTTATTTGCGCACAGGCAAGCGTCTTGCTGGCCGCATGTCGGAAATTGTGATTTCATTCAAGCAGGTTCCGCATTCGATTTTTGCGGATGCCGCGGGCCAAGTGTTCCGAAATGAGTTGGTTATTCGCTTGCAGCCTGATGAGGGCGTGAAGCAATGGATCATGATTAAGGATCCAGGTCCGGGTGGTATGCGCCTTCGCCATGTGCCGCTGGATATGACATTTGCCGATGCGTTCAAAGTGCGTAATCCGGATGCCTACGAGCGCCTGATTATGGACGTGGTGCGTGGCAATCAAACCCTGTTCATGCGCCGCGACGAAGTGGAAGCGGCATGGATGTGGATTGATCCTATTCAACAGGCGTGGGAGGCGACTGCTCAACCGGCGCAGGGTTATACATCTGGCACTTGGGGTCCAAGTTCAGCGATTGCGCTCATCGAACGCGATGGCCGCACATGGCACGAGGAAGACTGATGCCTGCGGCTCAGTCAGCATTGGCTAGCGAAAAATTGGTTTCCATGGAGACCAATGCTTTCGGTAGTGCGGATAGTTTGGCCGCTGCTTTGGCCGGCCAAGTTGCGGCGGATTTGCAGGCGGGCATTGCCTCGCGTGGTGCGGCCACGCTGGCAGTCTCCGGTGGTTCCACGCCAAAGAAATTCTTCGTGGCACTTTCTCGCGAAAAGCTGGACTGGTCGAAAGTGACAATCACGCTGGTGGATGAGCGTTGGGTGGATTCATCATCCGACCGCTCCAATGCCAAGCTAGTTGCTGATCTTTTGTTGCAAAACCAAGCCAAGGCGGCGGCATTTGTGCCGCTGTTTTCGGGCGGCGATGAGCCGACGCTCGCGCTAGTGGCCAAAACTAATGCTGCGCTCACTGCGCTGCACTTGCCGTTTGATGCCGTGATTTTGGGCATGGGCAATGATGGGCACACAGCCTCATTCTTTCCCGGTGGCGACACGCTGCATGAAGCGTTAACAAGTGACGGACCTGCTCTTGCCCTACATGCGCCCGGTGCCGGCGAGCCACGCATCACGCTGACACTGCCGTTTTTGCTTAATTCCAAAGCGATCTACTTGCATATTGAGGGCCCCGAAAAAGCAGTGACGCTTGCCAAGGCGGTTGCCGTTGGCCCTATCGAAGATATGCCCATTCGTGCCGTAATCAGGCAGACAAAAGTGGCGATTTCTATCTATTCTTGCTGAGACCTCCCAAGCAGCAACGGAGACCATTATGACCGCAAACCATTCAGTTCAGGCTGTTACGCAGCGCATTATTGAGCGCTCCCGCGCCACGCGCGAGCCGTACCTTGCCCGCGTTCGCGCAGCCAAGGATAATAAGCCAAACCGCGCGACACTAGGCTGCGCCAATCTGGCTCACGGATTTGCGGTTTGTTCGCCTAGTGACAAGCAAGCGCTGGCTGGCGATGTGGTGGCCAATTTGGGCATCATCACGTCCTACAATGACATGCTTTCTGCGCATCAACCGTTCGAGACTTTCCCGCAAATTATCAAAGAGGCAGCCCATGCTGTTGGCGGCGTGGCGCAGGTGGCGGGCGGTGTGCCGGCTATGTGTGATGGCGTTACACAGGGCCGCGCGGGCATGGAACTTTCGCTTTTCTCGCGCGATGTGATCGCCATGGCAGCGGCCATTGGCCTTAGCCACGATATGTTTGACGCTGCGGTTTATCTTGGTGTGTGCGATAAGATCGTGCCGGGTCTTGTTATCGGCGCGCTGACATTTGGCCACATTCCGGCGGTGTTTATTCCGGCTGGACCGATGACCACCGGCATTGGCAATGATGAAAAATCCAAAGTGCGCCAGCTGTATGCCGAGGGCAAAGTGGGCCGTGCAGAACTGCTGGATAGCGAATCCAAGGCCTATCACGGACCGGGCACTTGCACATTCTATGGCACGGCAAACTCCAACCAGATGCTGATGGAAATTATGGGCCTTCATACGCCGGGCGCTTCATTCGTCAATCCGGGCACGCCGCTGCGCGAAGCCTTGACACGCGAAGCCGCGCAGCGCGCGTTGGCGATTACCGCGCTTGGCAATGACTACACGCCTGTAGGCGAGATGATTGATGAGCGGTCATTTGTGAACGCTGTTGTCGGGCTTCATGCCACTGGCGGCTCCACCAACCATTCTATCCATTTGATTGCGATGGCGGCTGCTGCGGGCATTAAGCTGACATGGCAGGACTTGTCCGACTTGTCGGATGCGACGCCGCTTTTGGCCCGTATTTATCCAAACGGCTTGGCCGATGTGAACCATTTTAATGCTGCTGGCGGCATGGGGTTCCTTATCCGCGAGTTGCTGGATAGCGGCAATCTGCATGATGATGTGCGCACCGTTTGGGGCGAAGGGCTTTATCCTTATGCCGTAGAGGCAAAGCTAGGCGATGACGGGCTGGTGCACCGCGTGCCTGCGCCTTTGCAAAGCGGCGACGAGAAAGTGTTGACGCCAGCCTATAAGCCATTCCACGCGACGGGCGGCCTGCAGATGCTTTCGGGCAACCTTGGCAAGGCGGTTATCAAGACTTCCGCCGTGAAGGCCGAGCGGCATATTATAGAAGCGCCAGCCATTGTTTTTGACAGCCAAGAGGCGCTGCACGAAGCCTTCAAAGCAGGGCAACTGACGCATGACTTCGTTGCCGTGGTGCGTTTTCAGGGGCCAAAATCCAATGGCATGCCCGAGTTGCATAAGCTGATGCCACCGCTCGGCATTTGCCAAGATCGCGGCTTAAAGGTTGCGCTGGTAACTGACGGGCGCCTTTCCGGTGCCTCCGGCAAAGTGCCAGCGGCCATTCACGTAACCCCCGAAGCGCTGGACGGCGGCCTTATAGGCCGCGTTCAAACTGGCGATATCGTGCGGCTCGACGCTACGACAGGGTCGCTGGAAGTGCTGGTTCCAGCGGGAACGCTTGAGGCGCGGGCGACGCCAATGATCGATTTGTCTGGCAATGATTTTGGCACGGGGCGTGAGTTGTTTAAGATGTTTAGGCGAATGGCGAGCCGGGCGGACGAGGGTGCTAGCCCGTTTTGAGGGATGCGTCTCTCCTGACATGATTTGTCATCCCACAGTGATATTACTGCTTAAAGATCAAAAGCAATATTGGGAGACAGCGCATGTCAGTTGGTCAGTCCGACTTTGATTTCTTATTTGGCAGTTGGGTGGTCAATCATCGACGCCTTGTCGATCGCTTAAAGAATAGCCATCAATGGGAAGAATTTGACGGGACGAGCACAACAAGCCCAGTACTCGGCGGTTTCGGCAACATTGAAGACAATGTGCTGCATTTTCCAAATGGTTCTTACAATGCCATCGCTATTCGTTCGTTTAACGAAGCCACAAAACTTTGGGCAATCTGGTGGCTGGATGGGCGCAGCCCGCATTCGCTGGATGTTCCCGTTGTCGGCTCCTTCCAAAATGGCGTTGGTGCATTCTTGGCCGACGATGTGCTCGAAGGGACGCCAATAAAAGTGCGATTTTTGTGGTCACAGCAGTCCGCAGATCAATGTCTTTGGCAACAGGCATTTTCCGCTGATGGCGGCGAAACGTGGGAGACAAATTGGGTGATGAATTTCACGCGAGCTTAGTAGGCCGTTCGTCGCTCATCGCTAGGCGATCTGCCGAACTGTTGCCTGTAGCTCTGCGCAAAATAGGAATGTGAACCGAAGCCGGTGGCCAGCGCTACTTCTAAAATTGGCAGGTTGGTTTGGCGTAGCAATTCGCGGGCGCGTTCCAGGCGTAGGCCCATGTAGTAGCGGCCCGGCGTCATGTTGAGATGTTTCAAAAACAAGCGTTCGACTTGGCGCACGGAGAGTTTGACCGTCTTGGCCATGTGGCCAGCCGTCATTGGCTCTTCCAAATGCTCGGCCATAAGTTCAACCACTTTGCGCAGCTTTTCGGAGCGGCCCGACAGGTCGCGCTCGCGGCCGATGCGTTGGCGGTCTGTGCCGGTGCGGATGCGTTCATGCTGAATTTGGTTGGCGACTTCAGCCGAAATATGTGCGCCTAAATCATTGCGGATAATTTCCAGCATAAGGTCCAGCGCTGTCGTGCCGCCTGCGCAAGTGAAGCGTTTGCGGTCGATTTCATAGACATTGCCAGTACATTCAACGGCTGGAAAGCGATCTTGAAAGGCCGCGCGATTTTCCCAATGCAGGGTACAGCGATGGCCATCAAGTTGGCCGGCTTCTGCAAGCAAAATCGTTCCCAAAACAATGCCGCCCAGCCCGCCGCCGCGACGGCCTTGCTGGCGAATTGCGGTGAGGATTTTGGGCTTCTCCACCGGATCAAGATTGCTGCTGGCGCAGACAAACATGATGTCAGACGGCGGCAAATCCGCCAAAGAATAATCCGGCATCAGCGTGATACCGCTGGAAGCGACGACCGCTTCGCCCCTTATCGAGACGGTTTTATACTTATAAAAATCAACACCGGAAATGCGATTGGCAATCCGGCAGGCGTCAATCATGGCTGCGAATGAAAACATGCCGAACTTATCGACAAGCAAAAATGTGAAGAGGCGGCCGCTGCCGAGAATATCAGACATAATAGATGCTTATCGAAACGCCCATTTTGAAGCAATGGGCGGCCCGACGCGGCTATTAGAAAAACGACACACTAGGCGGAGAATTTTCAGCCAACCCCCTCCTCCTGGGAAAAGGAAAAGGGCTAGTTGCTAAAACCGTGGTGCGGCCTTGCCTGCCACGCGATAGGCGGAAACCACTGTATTTGCCATGAGCATCGCAATGGTCATCGGGCCGACGCCGCCCGGAACGGGCGTGATCGCGCCCGCGTTGGCCTGCGCTTCTGCAAATGCGACATCTCCGACCAGACGGCTCTTGCCCTCGCCCTTTTCCGGTGCGGGAATGCGGTTGATGCCAACATCGATAACCGTTGCGCCGGGTTTCACCCAATCGCCCTTGACCATTTCAGGGCGGCCAACGGCGGCGACCAGAATATCCGCAGTGCGGCAAATGGCGGCTAAATCTTTGGTTTTAGAATGGGCAACAGTGACTGTCGCATTAGCCGCCAGAAGCAAGTTGAACATTGGCTTGCCGACAATATTGGAACGGCCAACGACTACGGCGTTGAGGCCGGATAAATCCCGCCCACGGGCGCGCTCAATCAGCAACATGGAACCGGCAGGCGTGCATGGTACAAATGCGCTATCCACTTCGCCCGCGCCCAGCTTGCCAACATTGATAAAATGGAACCCGTCAACATCCTTATCCGGCGCGATGGCTTGGATGACTTTGCCGGTATCAATATGCTTTGGCAGCGGTAGCTGAACCAGAATGCCGTGGATGGCATCATCGGCATTGAGTTTGCCAATCAGTGTGAGTAGCTCGGCTTCCGAAGTCGTTTCAGGCAGGGAATGCTGCACGGAATGGAAGTGGCACTCCTTGGCTTTCTTGCTTTTGGAGGCGACATAGACTTGCGACGCTGGATCTTCGCCGACGATTACAACAGCAAGGCCGGGCGTGACATGGCTTTCCGAAATGAGCTTGGCAGCGGCATCCCGCACCTTTGCCACCACATCTTCCGCTACCATTTTGCCGTCAATCAAAGTTGCCATTATGCGCTCCGTCTGAATTTTCTTATCGCACTTAAACGCCAAGCTCGTTCGCAAGGCTGGCTCTAAAGCGACGGATTTCGCCTAGGATTTGCACGGGGACGGGTCAAGAGTGAAGTTACATAATTGGCAGTGCGCTAAGCACTTCCTGTCAAACTCTCATGCAGAGCGACGAATTTTTGCAAGGTCAATCACCGCTGCGCGGAATTCATCCAGCGAGCGGGCAATATCTGCAACTTCAGGCTGGGCTGGAAGCGGGGTGAACTGGGTCGGCTGCGCCACGGGCGGTGCTTGCACCGGAGCCAGCGCAGGCTGGACATAATGCTGCTGCACAGGTTGTGGCGCAGGCACAAAGTGTGGCTGTGGCATCTGCTGCGGCTGCCAGACCATTTGTGGTGCTGGCGCATATTGCTGTGGTGGAAAGTGTGGCTGCGGCGCGAATTGCGGCGGCTGCGGCATGTAAACCTGCTGCGGCATCATTTGCGGCGATGGCTGCGGAACATAGGCGTATGGCTGCTGTGGCGCTTGTTGTGGCACAAATGGCGTTGGTTGCGGCTGTACATAGACAGGCTGTGGCGCGGGCGGTGCATAGACCGGCGCCTCAAATTGTCGTGCAAATTGTTGCGATGTAGGCGCATATTGAGGCTGAGGCGCGAATGTTGGCGCGGGGTGCTCACTCCGTGCTTGCGGAGCAAATTGTTGCGAGGAGTTAGCAAAATAGGTTGCACCAGCGTCCTCTTTTGGCGCGAACATGCCGAGCTTTCTCTTCGCGCGGCCACCTTGCGGCGGGCTGAATGGACCTGACTCCACTGGACGCTGCGGCGTGGAGCGACCGCCCCTAAACTGGCTTTGCAAGGCATCATAAATGCCCTTCATAATTGCCAAACCCAAACCAAACATGAAGCCACCGATAACACCGCCAATGGCCAAAATTTTGCGCGACGAACCTTCCGGCACGTCTGCGGCCTTAGCAGTGCTGATCTGCTGCACATTGGTGGAATTAATGGTGCCAAGCTCGCCGGTTTCACGGGCGCGCAGCAAGAATTGCTCATAAACGGCGCGGGCGGTATTGGCCTCGCGGTCTAATTCACGCAGTTTGACCATCGCTTCGCCAGAGACGCCTTGGCCTGCCTTCAATTGACCGAGGCGCGTGGCAAGGCCCTGTTCGGTCTGCTCGGCGCGGTCGAGATCAGTTTGCAATGAACTGCGAATACGTTTGATTTCATTGGCGATTTCGCCGCGGACGCTATCATATTCCTGCGCTGCCTGCTGAATATCCGGATGTTTCGGACCCAACTTTGCCTGCAACCCGTCAAGCCGCTGTTTTGCCGAGGCGACCTGCGAGCGCATGGAGGTAAGCGCAGAGGACGCAATTTCCTCCGGCAAGCCACCAGCGGCCACCAATTCAACGGTGGCAGACTTGGCGGTTTGTGCGCGGGCGCGAAGCGTAATTGTGGTCGAGCGTGCCGCCGCAAGCTGGTCGTTGAGGCGCAGTAATTCCTCGTCGCCGATCATCCGGCCTTCGACGCCAACGAGACCATTTTCAGTCTTGTATTTCTCTACTTTAGTTTCCGCGTCCGACACTTGTTTTTTCAAATCGGACAGGCGCGAAGTAAGCTCACTTGATGCGCGGGTTGCTGTGTCAGAGCGGTATCTTGCCTGCTCACTAAGATAAATCTCAACAATTTTGTTGGCAATCAGCGCTGACTTTTGCGGGTCTTCGGCGAAAGCACCAATGCTGACAACAAACGTCTTCGGGCCGCGGTCCACACTCATGTGTTCGCTCAAATAGCGGGCAGCTGACCCTGCACCATCTTTTTCAACGCTTTTTCCTGATAGCAAACTTAAGAGCGAGCCTAATGCGCCCTGGTGCAAAGTGCCGTTAAATTCCGGATCTTTTTCTAACCCGAGTTCTTTTACCACCCGCTCAATGACAAGTGGCGAGCGCATGAGGCTGACTTGGCTATCCACAATTGCCAGCGAAGCCTCGGACAAGAATACATCCGGATTGAGGTCATTTTCGATGACTTTGAAATTACGGGGATCAACCAGCACTTCGGCGGCTGAAAAGTATAGATGCGGCGTGTTTAGGGCCGTCATAACACCCAATGTGCCGCCCAAAATTGTAGTGGCAGCAATCAGCATCCGCCATTTGCGAATGGCGCGGAAAACGTAGGATGGATCAATGAGCGGGCCATTACGATCTTGCGAGATCGCGACTGGCTGCTCGTCTTCAGCAAATGATCGATCGTCATTTAGATTTGCACGAAGCTCTTCACCTCTGACGTCGGTCTGCGAATAATTGTCCTGTGAGGTGGTACGGGCGTTTGAAGCGGCTCTTGCTGCATACCCACGGCGTATTTCTTGTTCGCGAATGAAGTCTTGCTCGCTCAAGGCTTCCTGTTCACGCCTTAGTGCGGCTAACTCTTCGGCTTGATCGAGCACTGAACTCTGCTGCGCTTCACGACGGGCGCGGGCTTCGCGGTGACGCCGTGCAGCGGTTTCATCGACTGCATTGACTTGATCTAACCAAGATGGCGCGGGCGCACGCGGGACCGCAGCCAGCCGAGCATTCGACTTTGCCTTTGGATTGCGATTATCCGGTTCATCAAAAAACATGCACGCCTGCCAAACTGGTAACAAACCACGGTCAGGCGGTTTGTTGGTTAATGCACCCTAAACAGGCGTGGTAAACAAAGTGTTGATTTTGCCGGAAAGCCTGCGGCGCTCGGCGTTAAATTTCCATACCGGATATTAAGCAAAACCACGTATTAATGCCGCGAATGGATATGTTTGAATGACTTCTTTGACGGCAAAAATCAGCGGGTCTTGGCATCTGGTGCGAGACTATATGGCGGCGCTTAGTGGCGCAGCGGGGCGCATGGTTATTTCGCTGTTCTATTTCGTTGCGCTAGCAAATGCGCTCTCGGTCGCCGATTTTGGACTTTTTGCGACCGCGTCGGCCACAGGAATCGTGCTTTCGCGCATCGTTGGTTTTGGTTTTACCTCCCCACTTTATCGTATAGCCACAGTTAAACCGCGCTTGATTGGGGTATATGCCGCCGGATATTTGCTTTTTGCTGCCATTTCACTGCCATTTTTTGCACTAGCGGCATATTTTTGTCACCGGGTATTTTTTGGGCAAACCTTAACACTGCCGACCTTCGCGCTGATTGTCATTACTGAGGCACTGCTGTGGCGCACGCTCGAAGTCATACTGATTGCCAATAATGGTATGAACCGCTTCGGCCGCGCGTCCACTTTGGTGATGATTGGCAGCGCGTTGCGGGCGCTAGCGGCGGTGGGTTTTGCGTTTACTTTGGCTAAGGATATCGACCACTGGGCGTGGTATTACTTTGTGTCTAATGCTCTCGGCCTTTTGATTGGTATTTTATTTTTTACACCAAAAGCGAAACTCCGTTTGGTGCTTCCGGTTTACCGCCGTCATATCGCCGATTCGCTGTCCGTTGCCGGCGCTGAAATCCTCTTTTACATCCAGTCAGAACTGGACAAGCTGCTGGTACTAGCGTTGGGTGGGGCTGAAACGGCGGGCATTTACGCCATTATCATGCGCTTGGTGGACCTCACTGCCATTCCCATCCGCACCTTCAATATGATGCTGGTGCAGCGATTGATGCGTAATGGCAGCCTTCTTTCTTCACTTAAGCAAAAGATTAGCATGGAAATTGCGTTGTTTGCGATTTCGACCATTGGCTTTTGCGGGCTGGCGATATTCTTGAAACTGTTCCCCAATGCGCTCGGGCATAATGTTGCGGGCGCAACGAATTTGCTGTTTTTGGTGTTTCTAGTTCCCGGATTTCGCAATCTCGTGGAATACCAAGCAGAGCTTTTGTATGCGAGCCGCCAGACCGTACTACGAGCGCTAAACCTTGCAATGCTAGCAGGCGTAAAGGCGGTTTTGCTGGCGTATATTTTTCTCAACGCACTCGACAAAGCCACATGGCTGCGCGACCTCAATATCGCTTACGGCTTGATTTGGCTGGCCTCGGGGCTGCTGACTTACAGTGCCATACGGCGCAAAGCGCTGCGCGACGAACTGCCGGTTTTGCCGTGAATTAGAACTTAACTTCAGAAACTAGGCGTCGAACATAGCCAATGTCTGCGCCCATAAAGGATTGAACGCCGATGGCGACCTGTTCCGGTGCCATCGCTTTGACGCGCGCCTTGAACTCGTCTTCAGTTGGGACGGGCGCGAACCAGAACACTTCGCAAAAGTCGCGTGTATCCACAAAATGGCCTTTAAGTTTCAAAATATCTTCGGCAAAATGGCCGTAAATTGTGCATTCCGAAAAGCGGCGGCTGCGGCCAATGGCGTGCACCCAATTGCGGCCCTGCGTCGCTTCAATTCGCTCGCACATGCCTAGCAAGACGTCACGACGCCATGCTATTAGCGTGCCTACATAGCCATGATTTGTCATCTCATCGGGCTTGATGCCAAGCAGTGAAGCGGCATTATCGGCCCAGATTTGCTGATCGCCGGGCAGCTTCCCCAACAACTCATCATCGCGCCGGAACAGGCGTAGGTCATTGCCATGCCAGAGAGTTGAGCAATCAAACGGGCGCACGAAGGCAACGTCTGAATCGACATAGAAAAATGCGTCTTCTTTCAGTATCTTAGCGACTGCCATACGGCGCAATTGCTGGGCATGCCAGCCGCGCAATGGTAGCGTTTTAAGCGATAGCCAGACGCGGCGTTTGCCTAAATAAAACGGATCTGGAAACGGGTGCAGCCATAACGGCAACAGGTCTTTTTCATCAATGACGTGGCGATGTGGACCTTCGAGCCTCTTGAACATTGGTACATCTGCGGACTCGACGAGAATATAGTGGCTCGTGAAGCCTGTGACATGCCTGTCCATGGTTTCGCAAAGCAGGCGGCAGCGTTCAAAGTCTGGCCCGAAGCTGGCGGTCACGATAGCAGTCGAATGTTTATCTGCTGAAGTCACGACCGCTGATCCGCCACATCCGGCGCGAGCGCCGCACCTTTTTCCTTGGATGCACCGGTCAATTTGCAGCGCATAACACGCAAGAGAAAGAGTGGGTTACCAACCGCATAGCGCCGCCAAAGGCGCTTCGGTTCGCGCCATAGGCGGTAAATCCATTCAGTGCGGGTCGTGCGCATCCATTCAGGTGCACGGGGGACCGAGCCGGTATGAAGATCAAACAAGGCGCCAACGGCAATAGGCATTGTGCAGGCATCGCCGGACAAAAGGCGGACGATAAACTGCTCTTGGCGTGGCACGCCCATGGCAACCAGCAAAATATCAGGACGCGTTACGATTAGTTTTTCACAGATTTTTGGCTCATCTTCGATTTTGAAGAAACCATCTGAAACGACCGAGAAGTCATGTTGCGGATATTGTTTCGCAAAAGACTCGCGGGCAACGGCGACAACTTCGGGGCGTGCGCCAATAAGGCCAACCTTTAGGCTTCGACTATTTGATGCCAGAAGTGCGGGCACGAAATCAGTGCCGTTTAGATTGGCCTTGAACATGGCGCCGTGCAGCATCCAAGACGCGATATCAACACCGATGCCATCAGACAAAATAATGAAATGATTCAATATCTTATCAAGGCTTGGATCTTCAACTGCAATATTGGCATTATTGGCGTTTAAGAATGCGACAGGCGTGTAAGCTTTCGCGGCGATGCGCTTATTCAAAAAATCCAACGCTTCTTGCGTGTCTAAATCTGCAACAGGAATAGACAACACATCGCGCCAGGGCAGCAACGTGCGGGTTAGGCTATGGGGCGTTCCGTCCAGCATCAGGCGGCCTTCTTTGATTTTGCATTTGAGCCGCGAAGCGTCGAAATTCCAATTTTTAGCGCTGCATCAAGTGCGTTGCGCTGTGCCTCATAAAATGAACGCCCGTCTAAATCCAGTATTTTTCCGCTTTTTATTGCATTTGCCTTTGCTATCAACAACTTAGCAAAAGTCTGGTCGGCATCTGCTATATCGCAGTTGCTGGGCCGAGCATTGATGCCTCGCACCGAAAGCGTAGTGGCAACG